>JBKQRA010000176.1:0-4190 GCA_052144065.1 Methylovirgula sp.
CGGACGTTGCCTCCTTCAGGCTCGATCAGACCTGGATCCGCATCCTGTCGGCGATCGGAACGTTTGCCGTGGTTGCGTTCTATCTCATCGCGCAGATGGTTGGCGCGGGCAAGCTGATCCAGCTCCTATTTGGGCTCGATTATCTCCATGCCGTCGTGATCGTCGGCGCGCTGATGATCGTCTACGTCGCCTTCGGTGGCATGAAGGCAACGACCTGGGTGCAGATCATCAAGGCCGGCCTCTTGCTGTTCGGGGCAACGCTCATCGCGCTCCTCGTGCTGATCAAGTTCCATTTCAACCCCGAGGCGCTGTTCGCCGAGGCAGTCAAGGTTCATCCGAAGGGCGTGTCGATCATGGGGCCCGGCAATCTTGTCAAAGACCCCATCTCCGCGATCTCGCTTGGCCTGGCGCTCATGTTCGGCACGGCCGGCCTGCCGCACATCCTCATGCGGTTCTTCACCGTTGCCGACGCAAAGGCAGCCCGCAAATCGGTCTTCTTCGCGACAGGCTTCATCGGTTACTTCTACATCCTGACCTTCATCATCGGGTTCGGCGCCATCGCGCTTCTGATGAACGATCCGTCATTCTTCAAGGATGGGAAGATTGTAGCGACCGGCCTGCTCGGCGGCACGAATATGGCGGCGATCAATCTGGCAAAGGCTACGGGCGGCTCGCTGCTCTACGGCTTCATCTCCGCCGTGGCTTTCGCGACCATCCTTGCGGTGGTGGCAGGCTTGACGCTCTCAGCCGCTTCCGCGGTCAGCCACGACCTTTACGCCTCGGTTATCGCAAAGGGACGCGCTTCCGAGAAAAGCGAAGTGAACATTTCGCGTATCTCGGCGATAGCCATCGGCATCCTGGCCATTTACCTTGGCTATATGTTCGAGAAGATTAACGTGGCGTACATGGTGGGGCTCGCCTTTGCCGTGGCCGCGAGCGTGAACTTCCCTGTGCTCGTCATGTCGATGTTCTGGCGGGGAACGACCACATTCGGCGCCTTCGTCGGCGGCATACTGGGGCTCATCACCTCGGCAGTCGGCGTGGTGATTAGCGACCAGGTCTGGGTGAAGACTCTCGGCAACCCCGAACCGCTAAAGATCTTCGGCTACGGCATCATCGATAACCCGGCGCTGTACTCGATGGCGTTCGCGTTTGGCGGCATCTGGCTGTTCTCGATGCTCGACCGGTCGGCGAGCGCAAACAAAGAGCGCGAAGCGTTCGACGCGCAGTTCGTGCGCTCGGAAACCGGCATCGGCGCGTCTGCCGCGCACATTCACTAAAACGCGAAAGGGGCGGGAATATTCTCCCGCCCCTCTTTCATATCCAGTAAGTGCGTAATAGCTTTTCTTGATTGCCCGATGTTTCCGCTGGTGTGGGCCTTGGAGGCCGTTTATGCCGCTGCGCCGTCTCCGCGAAGGCGGAGACCCATGTAAGCCAAAGCAGCTACGGCAGAAATAGATTCCCGCCTTCGCGGGAATGACGCCGCGGAAAGGCAATCGCGTTGCCGAACGGACATAACGAGGCGCCACAATGCAGGGGTTCGACGCGCTCAATCCGCCATTCGACCGCCTGACCCATGCCGAGACGGAAGCGCTTCGCGGGGCAGTCGACATCGGCTATTTCGCGCCCGGCAGCGTCATTGTCGAACGGGGCGGAAGCTCCGAGTTCCTCCACGTCATTATCAAAGGCGCCGTCGCCGAAAAGATAGGCGAGGAAACCGAGGCCCTGCTCGGCCCCAAGGACACCTTCGACAGCGAGGCCGTCGTGCACGGCTCGGCGAGCGCGAGCTTCGTCGCCGAAGAGGAAACGCTCTGCTATCTGCTACCGCGCGTCCTGATCCTGGAGCTGGTCCAGAAAAATCAGGCCTTCGCCGCCTTCTTTTATTCCGAACTGTCGCGGCGGCTCGACGCCTTTGCGGCGCATCGCAACCCGAGCGGGCTGGAGTCCGTGCTGCGCCTGCGGGTGAAGGAAGCCCGCTGCTCCGAGGCGGTTTTCATCGACGGCGCATGCACCATCGAGCAGGCGGCCCACGCGATGCGCGAGCACAATAACGACACGCTGTTCGTCCGCGATGGAGACCGTACCGGCATCGTCACCGGCATGAATTTGGGCAAGGCCGCCGTTATAGGGCGCCTGCCGCTCGAAACGCCGGTTCGCGAAGTCTGTCATTTCGACATCGCCGCGGTGGCCCCGGACGACTTCCTGTTCGACGCGTTGATCGCCATGACGCGCCACAAGAAGCGGCGTATCGCCATCCGCACGGCAAGCAGCTATTCCGGCGTGCTTGAAGATATCGACATTCTCGAACTGTTTGCAGGCAATTCGCAACTCATCCCAGGCCGCATCGACCGCGCGAAAACCGTCGCGGAGCTTGCACCCTGCGCGAGCGATATTCAGGCGCAGGTGCAGCGCTTGAACGAGCAGGGCGTCAAGGTCGAGGTGATCGCGGAGATAACCTCGACCCTGAACCGCAATCTCATATCCAAGGTCTTCGAGCTTACCGCGCCGCCTTCGATCAAGGAGAATGGCTGCCTGTTCGTGATGGGCTCGGAGGGGCGCGCCGAGCAGACCGTGCGAACCGATCAAGACAACGGCTTGCTTCTCGCCGCTCCGGTGCCCGAAGCCGATCTTGCCAAGTTCCGGCAGGCGTTCACGGAATCGCTCGAAGCATGCGGTTTTCCGCCCTGCCCCGGCAACGTCATGGTGCGAAACCCGGTTTGGTCCCAGCCCCTCGACAGCTTCCTCAGGCAGCTCAAAACCTGGATCATCGTCGGCGGCGGCGATAGCGCCATGAACCTCGGAATCTTCTGCGACTCCGTCGCCATCGCCGGGCAAAGCGACCTGCTCTTGCGGGCGCGGATGGCGTTCATGGAGATGATGCGCGGAGAGACGGCGCATCTCGCTCACTTCGCCAATCTGATCGACCTCTTTGCCAGCTCCGACATTGGCGCGTTCGCCAATCTCATGGTTTCGGTTGGGGCGCGCTCGGACGCGGTGGACATAAAGAAGGTGGGCACGTTCCCAATCGTTCACGGCACCCGGACGCTCGCCATCGAGAAGGGCATTCTCGAAACCCGGACCGTGGACCGGATCAATGCAATCGTGAACACTCGCATTTTTAGCACGGATTTCGCCCAGAACCTCATCAGCGCGCTGCATGTGTTCATGGAATTGCGGCTTCGGTCGCAGCTAAAAGCGCGCCGGCTTGGCAACATGGCGGGCGAGTCCATCGTTCACATGAACGAGCTAAGCGCGGGGGATCGCGACATCTTGCGCAATGCGATCCGCGTTGTCCGGGAGTTCCGCGAAATCGTGCGCCATCGCTTCAATCTCGGATATTTCTGATGATAGGCAATCTGGCCGGCAAAAGACCCCCTCACCCCATCCCTCTCCCCAAGGGGAGAGGGATTCCTGCCGCAGCTGTTGTTAAGGCGTCCCCTCGCCCCAACGGGGAGAGGGACAGGGTGAGGGGGGACTCCCCGGCAGCCATGCAAAACAACCGGGCGGATCTGGCATGATAGGCCAAATGCTGCTCCGGCTGTTCTATCAGGCTTCGATTGGCGACCAGTCCTATCGCTTCCTGTTCAAGTCCCCGCCCCCTGGCGAAGCGGTCGCCATCGACTGCGAGACGACCGGGCTGAACATCGCGAAGGACGACATCATCACCATCGCCGCGGTTCGCATCAAAGGGGACCGCATTCTGACCAGCGAGGCGTTCGAGGTGGTGGTCCGGCCGGAAGCCAGGATCGCGCCGGACTCGATGAAAATCCACCGTCTGCGCGAGGCCGATGTCGAGCAGGAGAAGCCAATCCGCAAAATCCTCCGCGACCTTCTTTATTTCATCGGCTCGCGGCCGCTCGTCGGCTATTACCTCGAATTCGATATCAAAATGCTCGACAAGCACATCCTGCCGTTCATTCAGATCGGCCTGCCGAATAAGCGCATCGAGGTTTCCGAGCTTTATTACGAGCGGAAATACGGGAACGCTCCGCCCGGCACGGCCATCGACCTGCGCTTCACTTCGATCCTTCAGGATTTGGGCCTGCCGAACCTCGGGCAGCATAATGCGCTCAACGACGCGCTGATGACCGCCATGATGTATGTGATTTTGCGCGATATGCGCAGCCGCGGCGTGCGGGTTCCACGCGAGCGCACGCGGCCGGTGCACGATGCCTGGGGCGCTTAACGCC
>JBKQRA010000177.1:0-38845 GCA_052144065.1 Methylovirgula sp.
GCGAGCCGATCCCGGTCGGTCCCCGATACTGTGATGGATATTCCCGTGCGCATGGCGCAGATTCGCATGCGCCGCGACCGCCGAGAATCCCTCAAAGGACTCAAACGTCAGATTTTATCCACTAGTAACATTCTCCGGGGCTGGATCAATCTCCGTGAGATATCCGGGATCTTCCTTCCCTTCGAACTTGTCGAAGAAAGTAGTCCGTTTGTATCCTACCAGCCTCATTGACTTGGGCAGATGACCAACGCGCGAAATTATTTCCTGAACGGCGAGTACCGCAGACCCCGCGCGGTCAAATATTGGCTGCCATTTAAGAAACCCCGTAAGCTTTTTTCCTAGTTCGATCCAAGCATCAATGTTTTCGTTGATGCTCTTGCCTTGAAAGAAGGCACCCAAGAGGACCGCATAAGGCCAATGATCAACGATTAACTTCGCGAAGAAGGCGCCTTCGGCAGCTCCAGTACCAATATCCGTGTCGACAAAAGGAAGACCAAATTCATCTTCGAGTTGCTTTTGGAATTTCTGTGAAGCACATAGATATTCCTCGTCGTCCAAAGGAGCGAGACGCTCTTGGCTAGATATGTAGATCCCGATTTCGGTGTCGCTCATGATCGCCTCTTCGGAGTTTTAATTCTCGATTAAATATCAGCTTAAGACGCCCGGCGCATCGGGAAGCTTTAGCCCACCGAGCGCGGCGCGGTCCTTCTCTTGCGGGAGAAGGTCGCCCTCGCGTCAGCGAGGGTCGGATGAGGAGTCGCACAAATCTGTCCGCTTTTCCCGCAGACCATTACCCCTATGACGCCGCGAATCCGCGTCACTGACCTGTGCGAAGCATCTGCAACTCGGCAATGCGATTGTCGGCACGGCGGAGCCGCCGACAAAGCTCGCGGTTGATATTCTGCATCACCATCACATATGCATGAATGTCGGTCTTGTAGCATGTGTAGAGATTTCGGGCCGTGAGCTCGTACAGCACGGCCGCGCTCTCCGCGACAACGCTGGCTGATCGGTTCTGCATCTCTATGAGCGTCATTTCGCCGAAAAAATCACCCGGCGCGAGACGCGCCAGTTGAATGACGCGCCCCGCATCCCCGCACTTGCCCACGACGAGCCCGCCGGAGTGAACAATGAACATTGAGCGCCCCGGTTCTCCTTCCGCTACGACCGTGGCACCGACGTCGAAGCGGCGCTCGACCAGCATTGAGACTAAGAGATCGAGGCTTGCGTCCGAGAGGCCACCGAACAAAGGTGTGGCAAGCAAGAACGCTTTCAGGTCGGGCGAGCAGACAGCCATCGAGTCAATATACGCCCGCTCCCAGCAGCGGCAAGCGGGCCCAGGCCAGCCGCGGCTAGGCGGCACTGCAAGGCGGTGACAACGCCGCGGTGGAGACAGTCATGTACAGCAACATCCTGATACCGACAGACGGGTCGGAGCTTTCCGAGAAAGCTGTTTCCCACGGCATCGCGCTCGCCAAAGCGATCGGCGCCAAAATCACCGTGCTGACGGTCCTGCCGCCTTTTCATACGCTCACCACAGATCCGCAGATGATCGAGGACACGCCGGCCGCGTATCAAGCGCGCATGCAGGCGCATGCCGAGACAGTGCTTGGCGACGCCGCCCGCGAAGCGCAGGCCGCGGGGGTCACATGCGAGACGATCCAGATCGAGCATGAGCATCCTTACCTGGCCATCATCGATACCGCAGGCGCGAAACCCTGCGACCTGATCGTCATGGCCTCACATGGCCGCCACGGTATCTCTGCGATCGTCCTCGGCAGCGAGACGGTCAAGGTCCTCACCCATTCGAAGATCCCCGTCCTGGTTTATCGTTGAGCCGAAGACGCATCGGCGGCGAAGGGGGCGGTGCCATAATCGTCATTGCGAGGAGCGAAGCTCCGAAGCAATCCAGTTCGTTTAGGCATCTGTGGATTGCTTCGCTTCGCTCGCAATGACGCCCGCCTAATACGGCTCATTCGCCTTCGCGCCGCATTCCTGTCGCGCGAGACAGACGCACTCGCGCCCATCCTGGCCGCAGACCGGTAGACGATCTCGGCCGCATTGATATTGGCGCCCGTCATAGCCCGTCATCACGCCGCCGCAGCCGCCGACCGCATGGCCGACATGTTCCTGCGCCCATGACGCATCCGCGCCGAACATCAAGGCGGCAAAAACAATCCCGCTTCTGAAGATCATGTCCGAACCCAAAACACGAGGCATGGAATCAAGCCGTTGCGTGGCATGTTAGGCTAAATGCCACGCCGGTTGAATCAAGATGTCGTTTTGCGGGAGCGCCGCTCTGTTGCGCGCCTCGGGCGCCAAACCGTCTTTCCATTGGCTCATTTTGCTCGCATCTTTGCGCGTCCCAATCCGACGCCCCTGCAGCTGCTTGACCTCTACAATTGGCGCCGCCCGAAATTGCTCGAACCGCATGTTTGCCATGCCGCCTCTGTTCTCACGACCGATCCTGCGCGCATGGGTATGCGTACCTTTGGCGCTTGGATTGGCACTTGGATTGGCACTTGGCGTTGCTACGGCCGCGCGCGCCGGCTCGGACACCGCGCCGGTCAGCGCGTCCGGCGCGACCGAGACATCGATCTGCGACCTCATCGCCTCTGCGGCCGAAAAGCAGGCGCTGCCGATCGGCTTTCTGACACGGCTGATCTGGCAAGAAAGCAGTTTTCGGCCGACGGTCACAAGCCGCGCCGGCGCGCAAGGCATCGCGCAATTCATGCCCGGAACCGCTGCGGACCGCGGCCTCGCCGATCCCTTCGATCCGGAGGCGGCGATCCCCAAAGCCGCGGAACTTCTCGCCGAACTCGCGCAACGCTTCGGCAATCTCGGCCTTGCCGCCGCGGCCTATAATGGCGGCCCTGCCCGCGTCGCCCATTGGCTCGAAGGCCACGGCGGCCTGCCTTACGAAACGCGCGCTTACGTTTTGAGCATCACCCAGCATCCGGTCGAAGATTGGGCCGGCGGCGCGGCAGCGGAAGCCCAATCCGCTGTCCTGCACGATGACACGAAAGCGTCGCGCGCCGCATGCCTTGCGGCGACAGCCGCCATTCGTCTAGCGCATCCGCAGAGTTTTGCGAGCTCGGCCTTCATCGCGCCCTGGGGCGTGCAGCTTGCCGGCAGCTTTTCAAAACCCGCGGCCCTGGCCTCTTTCGAGCGGACGCGCGTGCAATATGCGGCCGTCCTCGGCACAGGCGAACCGCTGATCTTGACGACGCCCTCGCTCGGCCGCGGCATGCGCCCCTATTATCGCATTCGCATGCCGGCGCCGACGCGCGCCGCCGCGAATCTCCTCTGCGCGCGACTCGAACATGTAGGCGGCGCCTGCGCCGTTTTGCGAAACTGAGTTCACGCCCAGCGGCGCACGCGCGCGAGATAGGCATCGTAGTCGGCGCCGAACTGGCGGCGCATCTTGGCTTCTTCGAACGGGATATGGACGAAATTGGCAGTCGCGAAAAGCGCGATCGGCGCAAGCAACATGGGCCATGCGCCGACCCAAAGCGCGATGCCGAGAGACAGCGTCACCAGCCCCAGATACATGGGATTGCGGGTGAACTGAAAAGGCCCATCGATCACCAGCGCCCGATTGGTCGGCGATGTCGGATTGACCTCCGTGCCGGCGCGCCGAAAGAGCGTGATTGCCCAGACGGGCGGGATGAAGGCCAGCACGACGAGAGCGATCCCAATCATCCTCAATGGGAAGCTCGAAAACTTCGGCCAGCCGAGTCCCCGGCTGATCGCGGCGCAGACGAGAAGATAGATCAAGGTCCAGACAGGCGGCGGGAATTTGAGCATCCATCAACACTCGATCGTTCAGTGCAAAAATTCAAGCTCCAACCCAATCCGTTCTCCCACCCTCAAGGCAAGCCGAGAAACTTGAACGGCGGCGCCTCCTTGAAGTCTTTCGTCGCGTCGCCGGAATAAGTGCGATCCTGGTTCGGGCCAAGATCGAGCATACGGACCTTTCCGGTCTCTGCGGAAAAGTCGATCTCTTTCAGATCCACCCAAAATATATTCGGCGTCAGCGCGGATTCAAAGAAATAGAGTTTGCGCTTGTGATCGACGACCGTGCGCCAACGCGTCGAAGAGATATTGGGCTCGCCGGGCGTGCTCAGCCCATAGGGCACGGACACATTGCGGATGACGCCGAACATGCTGGCAAGGGCCAGTTTTGGCTCCTGATCCGCCGGGATGGCGTTGACGTAGAAAGATGCGCGCGCGAAACGGTCCGCGGCGCGATTGGTGCCGGGCAGAAACACCGTGCCGCCGATCTGTTTCCAATAATCGTTCAAGGCGAGCTGCTCTTCGAAAGTCGGCGAGTTCGTCATCACCTGATATTTGCGGTCGTGGTGGATGACCTGCCGTCCCTTGATATATTCGATGATGGCACTGTCGCCGGTCGCATCGGAAAGCGACAAATGCAGCGTCGCCTGCCACGTCTCGCCGGGGACGTTCGCCGTTACGATGGTGAAGGGTTCACGCGACAACGCTTGAACGGCCTCGTCGACCGTCGCGAAATTATCGAGGACATATTGCGCCCAAGCGGCGACGGTCAAACCCGGCTTCGTGCCATCGAATTTCGGGTATTCGGATTCGGCGAGCCAAAGAATGTTGGCGACGAGGCCGGCCTCATTGACGCCGTCGGCCGTCGATACATCATAGCCCGTGGCGATCACACTGCCGTATTTCGAGACCCATTTGATCGAGTTCGGTCCCGCCTCGCCTGACCGTGCCGCGCCGCGCGGCAAGATCCATAAATTTGTCCCGATGTCCGACTTCCAGTCCATCGAGCGAGCCGTGATGACATCGCCGTTTTTTCCGAGATAGACGACACGCGTGCAAGCTTGTGCCCATGACGTCGCGAAGAGAAGCGCGATGAGACTGAGCGCAAAAGCGCGGGCTACACCGCCAGTTCCAAGCCTCATGATAACGCCTCCGCTTCAGCCTGCTGCAAATTTCATTTTGCAACGAATCGAAAGACGCGAATACGACATGAATCAAATCTGCGGGTCTCGTCCATCGTCACGGGCGCCGCGGGACCGCTTGCGACAGCAAAACCGGACCAAGGATCAATCCGAATGCAACAAGAATGGTCCCCCCTTCATCGATTTCCCCTTAAAATTTGGGTTTTCAAGAGAGGCGAAAGTGCGACGCCCCTTTGACTTTGAAACCGATCATCTTCGTGTCATCAATCCCATGGATCTTCGGGTCGGCGCAATGGAGCGGACATGAGCGAAACGATCGGTGCCTATCTTATCAGGCGGCTGGCCGAAGAAAGCGTCGATCACGTCTTCGGCGTGCCCGGCGATTATTGCCTCACCTTTTTCTCGCTGCTCGCGAAAAGCCCGATCACCACAGTCAACACCTGCGACGAACAGGGCGCCGGCTTTGCCGCCGATGCCTATGCGCGCATGAAAGGCCTCGGCTGCTGCGTCATCACCTATTGCGTCGGCGGGCTCAAGGTCGCCAATGCGGTGGCACAGGCCTATGCCGAGCAATCGCCCGTGGTCGTCATCAGCGGCGTGCCGGGCCTGCATGAGCAGCAGCATAATCCGCTGTTGCATCACAAGGTCCGCAGTTTCGATACGCAGCAGCGGGTGTTTTCGGAGCTGACCGTCGGCACCGCCGTGCTCGACGATCCGCTCACCGCAGCCAATGAGATCGAGCGCCTCTTCGCGCTCGCCAAGCGCCACAGCCGCCCAGTCTATATCGAGCTGCCGCGCGACATGACGCTCGTCGAGATCGGCCCGTTGATCCCGCGCGCTCTGCCCGCTGAAGTGAGCGATCCCGAAACGCTGGCGATGGCCGTCGCCGAAGCCGAGGAACGGATAGCGGCGGCAAAACACCCGGTCATTCTCGCGGGCGAAGAGCTGCATCGCTTTGCGCTGCAAAGACCGCTCGCCGAGATCGTCGCGCGCACCGGCATTCCGGTTGCGGCGACCATCATGGGCAAATCCGTCTTCCCGGAATCGCATCCCGCCTATATCGGCGTCTATGAAGGCGCGATGGGCCGCGACGCCGTGCGCGACTATGTCGAAGACAGCGATTGCGTGATCTTGCTCGGCGCGATGATGACGGATATCAGCCTCGGCATCTACACCGCCAATATCAAGCGCCGCTATGCGATCTATGCGGCCAAGGACCGCGTGACCGTCGGACTGCACGCCTATGACGATGTGCGGATGGAGGATTTCATCAAAGCGCTCGCCGAGCATGAATGGGCGGAGCGCAAGGTCCCTCCCTATCAGCATCCCGAACACCCCGGCCCCTTCACGGCAAGCGATGCGAAGATGACGGTCGAGGCGCTGTTTCGCCAGATCAACGCTTTCGTCGAAGGCGATATGATCGTGATCGCCGACCCGGGCGATGCGCTCTTCGGCGCCTCCGATCTCTACATCCAGGACGGCGCGCATTTTCTGGCGCCAGCCTATTATTGCTCGCTCGGTTTCGCCGTACCGGCCTCGCTCGGAGTCAAAGCGGCTCTGCCGCAACTGCGCCCGCTCGTGCTGGTCGGCGACGGCGCCTTTCAAATGACGGGGATGGAGATCGCGACCGTCGCCCGCTACGGCATGAATCCGATCATCATCCACCTCGACAATGACGGCTACGGCACCGAGCGACCGATGGCCGACGGCGCCTTCAACGACGTGCTGCGCTGGGACTATACGGAGATTCCGCGCGTCATCGGCAATGGGCTCGGCGTCAAGGTGAAGACCGAGCGCGAGATGGAGGCGGCGCTCGTCAAGGCGCGCGCCAACAACAGCTGGTCGCTGATCCAGGTGATGCTCGATCGCGACGATCACTCGCCGGCGCTGAAGCGCCTCACTGCGAAACTCGGCGAACGGGTTCGCGGGAGCAGCTGATCAATCGTCGGTGAGTTTCATATCGGCGGAAAACTCTTCCGCCGGAATGACGGTGCAGAAGCGCGCGGCAAAGCCCATTTCGAAGCTCTTCAGCACGTCCGCCGGCTGCTTGCGCGCGCCGGAGAACATGATGCGGCTACGCACTGGGGGAACGATCCGGGCTTTGATCAGCGCGTCGACCGGCGACATGTTCACGATGACGCCGCGGCGCATCGTGCCCGTATGATCGATGAAGCTGCAGGCCTTGATGGCGGGTTCGATCTTCGTGAGCTTCGGCGAGGCGGGCCGCTTGCCTTCATGCAGGTTGACGGCATGTTCAGCGGCCATGCGCGACAGCTTGCTCCGCAACATCGGTTTGTCGGAGTCGGCGACGGCGACCTGCACGGCCTCTGCCTTTTTCGACGCGACGACACCGCGAAAATTGCCGATCTGCTCGAGATCGAGCTGGACGGATGAGCCCGTCTTCATTTCGCCTTTGCCCGAAGCCGCGCCCGGCGGGGCTTCATAGACGAGATTGACGGCTTCCGGGCTGATCGACGTTGTCTTGCATTTGGCCGCATTGCCATTGACGGAACAGGTGCCGCGCAATTCGACATCGAGCCAAGGCCGATAATCATAAAGCGCCATCAGCGCCACGAGATCTTCGACCTGACGCGTCGTCGGGGGCGCGGCCGGTTGCGCCGCCGCGGAGCCTCCTCCGTTGAGCTGCCAAATCTTATAGCGATGCAACAGATTGCTCATGCGTAGGTCTCAGGGGGCTGAAGGCAGATCGCAATTAGACCGGGAGGCCGGCGTTCTGCTTTCCTAAGTAGAAGTACGTAGTGCAGTCTATTATTCGAGAAGTTAATCGGAGCTTGCCGGAGGCGCCTTGGCCGCGTATCGCCCATTGATTAACCTAAAGATTTGAGGCAATAGGATTAATTGGATCTATAAAGTACACAAACTCAGCGGATTTCGACGTCGAGCGATGTCGCATTATCGAGACCGCGATAGGAAAAATGCCACCATTCCTGCGGCAGATTTTCGAAGCCGTGCTTGATCATCAGGCCGAAGAGCGCGTCGCGGTTCTGCCGCGCCTCGGCTGAAATCGCTTTATGGTCCGTCGCCGAGGCCTGATCGAAGAGATCGAAAGGCGTGCCGAAATCGCGATCCACGAAGGCAATGTCGACGGCGATGCCGAGACTGTGCATCGACGCCTTTGAAATATAGCCCTGCGCGAAAATCTCCTGCTTATCGAGATGCGGGTAATAGGCAGGCTTCATCTTCTGGTCGGCTGGATCCGCGGCCCAGGCGATGAAGGCTTTGGTTGCCCGCTGCGGCCGGTAGCAGTCATAGACCACAAGCCGATAACCGAGCCTCTCGGCTTCCTGCGCGACCCCGATCAAGGCCTCGGCCACCTCGCGCCGCAGCCAACAGTGCGGCGCGCGATAGCCCGGCACCGGCCGGCCGGTGAAATTCTCGTCCCCCGCATAGCGCATGTCCTGCTTGATCGCCGGCACGACCTCGGCGAGGCGCACGAAGCCCGGCGGCGGCTCGGTCCGCCCGGATTTCGCGAGCACCGCGGAACAAAGAGCTTTGAGCGACAGAACGGCGCCGCGGATTGCATTCATTCCTATCTCCAAAACTCGACGGCCTCACCCTGCCGAAGCCATATTTCCATGGCCTCTTAATCCCACGGCCCTCTTACGACGGATTTCGGACCGGCTTTCGGACCTCTTGCGCCGACGGCGAAGCAGAGCCACATTTTAAGCAACCGAACCGGTTTTCGGAGGCGGAGTGATGAACGAGACCACCGGACTTTGGCGCAATCTGTCGCAACCCCTGTTTGCCTCCGTCCCCCTGCCGTCCGCCGCACTGTCGGGCGTGCGGACTCGGCGCATTATGGCGCTCTGCCTCGACTTTCTCATCGTCTCCTGCCTTGCCTTCGGCATCTGGCTGGTGCTGCTTGTCCTGACGCTGGGGCTCTCACTCTTCGTCCTGCCGCCGCTGTTTCCGCTCGTGGCCTTTTTCTACAATGGCCTCAGCGTCTCCGGCTCGCGCATGGCGACCCCCGGCATGCGGATGATGGATCTGCAGATGCGGATGACCGACGGCGGTCGCGTCCCGTTCTTGAATGCTGCGGTGCATGCAGTGCTGTTCTACATCAGCTGGCTCTATCCTGTCGTCTTTTTGATCTCGCTGCTGATGAGCGACAAGCGCTGCCTGCACGATATGCTGGCGGGCGTCATTGTCGTCCGTCGGCCGAACGCGTTCCCGGGCTAGGCTCCTCATGAGGCTATGAGGCGGTCGGACGTGCTGCTAATTTTTGCGCAAGATTCTCAGGTCATGATCACTTCGGGTAGGCGCGGCATCAGCCGTTTCAGCGGCATAGGCTGTGTGCCTTCCTTTCGAGCTTGGCGTTGGCCGCCGGGCCAGTCATTCTAAAGTCGTTAACTCGGGATCCGGCAATTCGCGCGATGAAGAGGGTATAGCTTGACCAGAGAGCTGCGCGACGCGCCGCAATTCTACCTGACAGCCCCGTCGCCCTGCCCCTATCTGCCTGGCCGGGAAGAACGCAAGGTCTTTACCCATCTGATCGGCCGCCGCGCCGCGACCCTGAACGACACTCTGACTCAATCGGGCTTTCGTCGCTCGCAGACGATCGCCTATCGGCCGGCCTGCGAGAACTGCCGCGCCTGCGTCTCCGTCCGGGTGAAAGTCGATGAGTTCAAGCCGTCAAAAGGCTTTCGCCGCATCCTCGACGCCAATAAGGATCTGACCGGCCAGGTCGTGCGCACCGAGCCGACCTCAGAGCAATATTCGCTGTTTCGCGCCTATCTCGATGCGCGCCACAGCGACGGTGGCATGGCCGATATGACCATGCTCGATTATTCGATGATGGTCGAAGACAGCCATGTCGAAAGCCGGCTCGTCGAATATCGCACGCCGGAGCCAGATCCCCGCGGCCATGGCGAGGGGCCGCTGATCGGCGTCTGCCTCACCGATCTTTTGGCCGATGGCCTGTCGATGGTCTATTCCTATTACGAGCCGGACCAGCGTCACCGCTCGCTTGGCACCTATATGATCCTCGATCATATCGCGCGCGCCAAATCGCTTGGCCTGCCGCATGTCTATCTAGGTTACTGGGTCGATGGCTCGAAGAAGATGGCCTACAAGGCCCGCTTCCTGCCGCAGGAACGGCTCGGAATGGAAGGCTGGCAGCGGGCGGAGTAGTCTCCGCCAGTATTTTTCATTTATATTTGGCCGCGCCTCTGGCCGAATGAAATCGGCGCCGATCATCTCGTCGCGCGCACTCGGCGCGCGCGTCAAAGAACGGGACGCGGCGGAGGCTTTGTCGCTGAAATCGCGGGGACGCTTGCCAGGCTCGGCCGTCTTCTACACACCGAGGGTGATATCGTCGCTGCGCGAACGCTCTTTGAACGGGCTTTGGCGATCTGCGAGAAAGTGCTGGGCGCCGCGCATCCCAAGACAGTGCGCGTCCGCAACAATCTTGCAGAGCTCGACGCAAGCGACGAGGCGTGAAGCAGGCGATCGATGGCGAAGGTGAAAAACGTCCATTATCGTCATCGCGAGCGAAGCGACGAAGCAATCCGGCGTTTTGGATTGCTTGGTCGCGTCGCTCCTCGCAATGACGCGCCTGCGGCCAAGCCATGGCCGCGACGCTCCATGCGTCGAGGCGCGCAGACGAGGCCGCGGCACTGCCGCAGCGCTATGGCATTCCACCCGAGAACGGAAGACGCATATGATCGAAGTGCCACCTATCTGCTCTGCAAGGTGACAAGCGCATCGGCAACAGGCCGCAAAGCGGATCATCGTTAGCTGCTCGTGCAACACGCGAAAATTACACAGCCTAAAATTTGATCGGAGTCAAAGCAGTCGCAGCTTGATTTGCGTCAACAAACTTAAACACAGATGAGGGAAGTTAAAGATACAGAGGAAAAAGAATGAATTTGATGACACCTTGACGAACTTAGTCATCGCCTCTGCTAGTCCGAAATTTTTGGACGCTATGTTTGGACGCTATATAGGGAGAATTTCAATGCGTAAATTTTTGATAGCGCTCTGCACAGCCGGCGCCCTTATGGGCCTTGGCTCCGTAGCCGCTTCAGCGGCACCCGTCGGCGGCACCGCGATCCATGATGGCCTCAAGGTCGACTCGCTGGTGCAAGAAGCACGAGTCTATTGCTACAATCGATATACGGGCCGATTCTTGCACTGGGGTCCGTGCGGCGGATGGTACAGGTGGCACCATCCTTATTATTGGCATCGCTATCACTACTGGCATCACTATCACTACTGGCATCACTATCACTATTGGCACCATTGGCATCACTGGTGATCGGATAGCGCCTATCGAAGAGCGTGTCGTCCTGCTCTTCCGAATTACGCGCGGTCCGTTGCAGATGAGTTCAAGACGCCTGTATCTCGCACGCGAGATACAGGCAAATCTTATGACGCCCGGCGATCTGAAATAACAAAATTGAAATAATAAGATTGCGCCGAAATAATCAGATTGTGCCGATATCTCCTCGAGGCAGGCTTATTTTTTATCTGTTCGCGGCCTTGAAATCCTCGAGGCTTTTGCCCGAGAGACAACCGATCTCGACATCGCCAGCTGCCAAACCGATCGCGGTGCGAGCGCCCGTTGCGGCCTTTTCGCAAGCCGCTTGGCTTGGAAATTCCTTGATCTTGTTCAGCGAGAGCGTGTCGCCCGCATGGCTGATCAAAAACAAGATAAAGACCACCGCATGCGCTGCCATTGTCGCAACCTCATTCGTCGCCAAATTTATTGCTCTTCGGAAATCCCTTCGGCGGCAGACGGCCGGCATCGGCGCGCATGCCGATCCAATCTCTGAGATCGCGCTTTGCGACATTGAACGTGCGGCCAGCCGAATCCTGCCAGCTCAAACCATCGGCGAGATAGAAGACGCGCGCGTCGGAAACGCCGCCGTCGCGGTATTTCTGCAGCTTCACGCCCTTGCCGCGCGTCATCTCCGGCACTTGCTCGATCGGGAAGATTAGCATCTTCCGGTTCTCGCCGATCACCGCGACATGATCGCCATTGGCCGGCACGATCACGACGGCCTTCATGCCGGGATCGGTATTGACCAGGATCTTGCCCTTGCGCGTGCCGCCGACCATCTCGTCGCACGGCGCGATGAAGCCGCGTCCGTCATTTGCAACGACAAGCCGCTTCTCACCCGCGACATAAAGGAAGACGGCAACGATCTCTTCGCCTTCGCCGATATCGGCCATCAACCGTAAGGGCTCGCCCTGCCCGCGCCCGCCCGGCAGCTTCGCTGCTTCGAGCGTAAAGATGCGGCCGTCGGAAGCGAGCACAAGAACCTTGTCCGTCGTCTCTGCGAAGAAGGCATATTGCAGTTGATCGTCGGCCTTGAACTGCAGATTGGTGAGATCAGCGACATGGCCTTTGAGCGCACGGATCCAGCCCTTTTCCGAGACCACGACGGTCACCGGCTCGCGCTCGATCATGGCGGCTGCGAGATCGATATCGCCCATCTCCGGCGCGTCTTCGAAAGTCGTGCGGCGCTTGCCGAGCTTTGAATCCGGCGGAAACTTCTTCTTGATATCGCGGATCTCGGCGGTGATCGCCTTCCACTGCTTGGCATCATTCGCCAAGAGCGTTTCGATCTCGCCCTTTTCCTTCGTCAGCGCCTCGAATTCGCGGCGCAGCGCCATCTCTTCGAGGCGGCGCAGGCTTCGAAGCCGCGTATCGAGAATATAATTTGCCTGCACTTCGGTCAGCCCGAATGCCGCCTGCAACGCGTCCTTCGGCTCTTCTTCCTCGCGGATGATGCGGATCACCTCGTCGAGATTTAAGAAGACGATCTGCATGCCGGCGACGACTTCGAGGCGATGCTCGATCTGGCCGAGGCGATAGCGCGAGCGCCGCTGCAGCACGCTGCGGCGATGGTCGAGCCATTGCTGCAGCACCTCCTTGAAGGAGACGACGCGCGGCACGACGCCATCGACGAGCACATTCATGTTCATCGCAAAGCGTGTCTCGAGCTCGGTCAGCCGGAAAAGCTGCTCCATCATCAGCCCGCAATCGACAGTGCGCGACTTCGGCTCGATAACAACGCGGACGTCTTCGGCGGATTCGTCGCGCACGTCGGCGACGAGCGGCAGCTTCTTCTCGTTGAGCAGCTCGGCGATCTTTTCGATCAGCCGCGACTTCTGCACCATGTAAGGAATTTCGGTGACGACGACCTGCCAGACGCCTCGGCTGCCCTCTTCCTTCGCCCAGCGGGCGCGCAGGCGGAACGAGCCGCGTCCGGTGCGATAGGTCTCGGCGATCTGCTCTTTCGAGTCGACGATGATGCCGCCGGTCGGGAAATCCGGACCCGGCGCGAATTCCAGCAATTGCGCATCGGTCGCATTCTTATGCGCGATCAGATAGAGCGCGGCATCGCAGAGCTCCGCGAGATTATGCGGCGGGATGGAGGTCGCCATGCCGACCGCAATGCATTGCGCGCCGTTCGCCAAGAGATTGGGAATCGCAGCCGGCAAAACGACCGGCTCACGCTGATCGCCGGAATAATTCTCGCGGAAGTCGATTGCATCTTCATCGATGCCTTCGAGCAGCAACCGCGCGACTTCCGTCATCCGCGCTTCGGTGTAGCGATAGGCGGCGGCGCCATCGCCGTCGATATTGCCGAAATTGCCCTGCCCATCGATCAGCGGATAGCGCGACGAGAAATCCTGGGCGAGGCGGACTAGCGCATCATAGATCGCCTGGTCGCCGTGCGGATGGAACGAACCCATCACATCGCCGACGATCTTCGCGCATTTCTTGAAGGCGGTGCCCGGGTCGAGCCGCAGAATCTGCATGCCGTAGAGAATGCGCCGATGCACCGGCTTCAGACCGTCGCGCGCATCCGGCAAGGCGCGATGCATGATCGTCGACAGCGCATAGGCGAGATAGCGCTCTTCGAGCGCGTCGCGCAGCGCAATCGGTTCGGTGTGACCGCCGCTCGGCGGCGGCGGAACGATATTTCTACCCATTCGAGCGGGGGGCCTCAGTGCGTTTGCGGCTGTAATATTTTAGCAACCAAGACGACCTTACTTAGTTGAGCGCCCGAGTCGCCGCAAGTTGAGGGGGCATCAGCCGCGGCATTTTCGCACCATCGCATGTTTTGCCCTTTCCGATTGGGGAAAGCGCGCGATCTGTTTTGGCACGATTTCGCTGCGGGGTTCGTCAAATCCTCGGTCAAATCCCTTGCGAGCGGCGGGTTTCGCGGCGCCGCGTCGATTGCCCTCAAGTGTGTCTATGCTGCACTAGATCGCAAGGCCGGGCGTGAGTAGTCAGAGGGGCGCGGGGGCGATCGATTGTGCCATGGCGCACGGCGTCGCGTTTACGTTCGTCTTACAGAGTGACATGGCTGCCAGCGGATTTGCCGCCGGCGCGCCACAAGATCACTGCGGGCTTTCCGTGAAGCGGAGCCCATTACGATCGAGACTGTGAGCATGGCAAAAGTCATCTTCGTGTTGGGCCTCGGCATCGGTCTCGCCATTCTGGCGATCGCGATCACTGCCGGGCCGCAGTCGAGCGGCATCGCCGCGCCCGATTTTCATGGAGTCGCGCAAGCCGCGCCGCTCACCCACGCTGCCCGTTGCACTTTCCGCGAAGTCGCTCTCGATGAAGGCTATGGCATCAGCCGCAAGGTCACCGAACGCGTCTGCCCGCCCGTCGCCAATTGATTCGGTTTTCCAACACTACAGCTCAGCTTTCGCTAGGGCCGCGACATAGGCGGCATGCGCGTCGGGCAGGCTCAGGCCGCGCGGCGTAAAGACGTCACGCGTTAGGAAATAGGCCGCGAGCGAAAAGGCATCGCGAATATCGGCCTTCGGCGGCGGCGCCGCGGCAAGATCGCTGCTCAGAAATGCCGGCAGCGCCAAGAGCCTTTCGCGATAAGGCTCTCCCGCGGCCCGCGAAACCGCCCGGCCGGTCTTTGGCGAGACGAAGATCAGATCTTCCTGCGTACCCGTCGCCGCGCAGCAGCTGAGATCGAGGCCGAAGCCGAGTTCGGTCAGAATCGCCAATTCGAATCGCGCCAAGAGTGCCGGGGCGAGCGCGGCGTCTTCGAGATGGTCGATGACAAGCACGGAAGCCTCGTAGAGCGCCGAATGCGGCTCGCGCTCGGCGAGAAGCCGCAGCATGGCACCGATCAGATTGAGGCCCTGCAGGGTCGTCGCCGCTCCCATCAGCCGCGCCGCGCGCATCTCGGTCGCCTCGACGGCATAGAGACCGAGATGATCCTCGAGCCGCGCCCGCCAGCGCAGGCTGACCCCATTGCCGGGCTGCAGGATCGGCTGCATTCGCTTGCCGCGGCCACCTTTGACGAGGCCGAAATGGCGGCCGTGCGCGCGCGTCATCGCTTCGAGAATGACGCTCGACTCGCCATATTTCCGCGTTCCGATGATCAGGCCTTCGTCACACCATTCCATGACATATTATGCCTAGGCGCCGTGGCGCCGACCGAGGTTTCTGCCTGCGTCATGATAGATTCGCTCAGGCGATTCTAACGTCAGCCGTCCGCCTGTCACCGGCGGATCGAGAAGAGGTCACCATGGATCTTGAACGCTTCGTCGAGCGTACGCTCTTTGCCAGCCGCTGGCTCCTCGTCCCGCTCTACCTCGGCATGGCCTTTCTGCTCGTGCTCTTCTGCATCCATTTCTTTCAGGAACTGCTGCATTTGTTCGAGCGGGCGCTCCAGCTCGGCGAGACCGAGATGATCCTCGGCGCGCTCGATCTCATCGATCTGACCCTGATCGGCGGCCTAGTCGTGATGGTAATGCTGAGCGGCTATGAGAATTTCGTTTCGCGGCTCGATATCGGCGAAACCGAGAAGACCATTTCCTGGCTCGGCAAGCTCGACAGCGGCGGCTTGAAACTGAAGGTCGCCGCCTCGATCGTCGCGATCTCGGCCATTCAACTGCTGAAGGGCTTCATGGAAGTCCAGGCATTGGCGAACGACAAGCTCCTCTGGATGACGCTGATCCACCTGACCTTCGTCGTCTCGGCCCTGCTCCTCACCCTGATGGATCGCCTGATGGCGAATGGGCATCGCTGAGCCGCAGATTGCACAGCGGGCGGCGGGTCCAATCGGATGACCCGCCCGCTTCCGCAGCGCCTTAGTCGTTGGCGACGGTGATCGTATTATAGGCTGCACCTTCGAGCGCCTGGAAGATCGTCAGGCTGTCGATGCCGGTGTGGACGGCGCTGAGCGCCGTAGCGAGAGAGCCGAGCGTCTCCTTATCAGGAGTGCCATCGAGCTGCTCGATCAAAGCCTCCTCGCACAGCGCCGTGAGCGCCGCGATGTTCTTCAAGGTGTCAGCGACCGAGAGAGGCATCGGCCGGCGCCCTTCGGCAGCGCGGACGATGGTATCGCTCATCCGCTCGATTTCCTTGGCCATCTCGGAAAGCTCTTTGTTGGTTTCTTCGGCGCTCATTTTTGACTCCGCAATCGAATTTTGGCCCTGGGATTTGCGTCCGCCCCCGTTTCAGCCGGGTTTGGCGTCTTCCTAGCAAATTCCACAGGGCAATGCAGCCTTAGCAAAGCTCTGGCCGCTTTGGCCCGGCGCCTCAGCCTTTCGGGAATTCGAGCCCCATTTCGCGATAGCGCTCCGGGTCGTCTGCCCAATTCTCGCGCACTTTGACGAAAAGAAACAAATGGATTTTCTGCTCGGCCGCCTCGGCGATGTCCTTGCGCGCCGCGCTGCCGATCGCCTTGATGGTGCGGCCGCCCTCGCCGATGACGATCTTCTTATGGCCCTCGCGCATGACATAAATGGTCTGCTCGACCCGGGCCGAACCGTCCGGCATGTCCTTCCATTGCTCGGTCTCGACCGTCGACTGGTACGGCAGCTCGTCGTGGAGGCGCTCGAAAATCTTCTCGCGGGTGATTTCCGCGGCCAGCGCCCGCAGCGGCGCATCGGAAATCTGATCTTCCGGATAAAGCCACGGCCCGGCCGGCATCAGCGCCGCGAGCCGCGCCTTGAAGGCAGGCAGCCCGTCGCCCGTCAAAGCCGACAGCATGAAGGTCTCGGCAAAGGCCACGCGCTCGTTGAGGAGCGCCGCCAGCGCCAACAATCTTGAGCGCTCGATGAGATCGATCTTGTTCAGGACGAGGATCTTGGGCGCGCCAATGTCCTTGAGCTTGCCGACGATGGCATCGACCTCGGCGTCGATCCCCTTGCGCACATCGACCAGCAGCGCGACGACATCGGCATCGCCGGCGCCGCCCCAGGCCGAGGTCACCATCGCCCGGTCGAGCCGCCGCTTCGGCGCGAAGATGCCGGGCGTATCGACAAAGATGATTTGCGCCTGTCCATCGATGGCAATGCCGCGCACGAGATTGCGCGTCGTCTGCACTTTGCGCGACACGATCGAGATTTTCGCTCCGACGAGCGCGTTGAGAAGCGTCGATTTGCCGGCGTTCGGCGCGCCGATCAGCGCGACGAAACCGCAGCGCGTCGCGGGGACCGCCGGCTCTTGTGCTTGGACTTCGGGATGTTCGCTCACGGCGTGCCTGCGCCGGCGTCCGCCTGAATGCCTTCACGCGCAATGAAGCCCGCGGCGGCGGCCTGTTCGGCGCCGCGTTTCGACTGGCCTTTGGCTTCGACCGGCGGAAAGCCGGTCACAGTGACGGACATTGTAAATTCCGGCGCATGATGCGGGCCGCAGCGGGCGATCTCGCTATAGAGCGGCGCGTCGAGGCCGCGCGCCTGCGCCCATTCCTGCAAAGTCGTCTTGGGATCGCGCAGCGGCCGGCGCGGCGAGCGCATGCGCGGCTCGAAGGCGCGGGTGACGACGGATTTCGCGGCGGCGTAGCCGGCGTCGAGAAAGACGGCGCCGATGAGCGATTCGCAAATGTCGGAGAGGATCGCGGTCTTGTTGCAGGCGCCCGATTGCCGCTCGCCTTCGCCGAGCCGCAGACAGGCATCTGCCCCCCATTCGGCCGCGACTTCGGCGCAGCTCTCGCGCCGCACGAGATCGGCAAGGCGGCGCGACAGCTCGCCCTCTTCGCTCATCGGAAAGGCGGCATAGAGCATTTCCGCGACGACGAGGCCGAGCACGCGGTCGCCGAGAAACTCGAGCCTCTGATAGGTTTCATGGCGGCCATTGGCAGCGCTGACATGCGTCAGGGCCAGAATGGCGAGATCGCGGTCCTTGAATTTATGCCCGACACTATGTTCGAGCGGAGCCAAGTCGCAGTTTCGTCCGCCCATCTATTTCACATGCCTGAACAGCCGATCCCAGCGCACTTCCGTCGGCCATTTCCAGAATTCCCAGATCGGATCGCCTTCGCGAACCGAGAAGAAGATCACCTCGGCGCGACCGACGAGATTCTCAGCCGGGACATAGCCGACGCCGCCGGCATCTTCCGGCACGCGGCTGTCGGTGGAATTGTCGCGATTGTCGCCCATCATGAAATAATGGTCCGGCGGCACCTCGAAGACCTTCGGCTGGCCATTGGCATCGCGGATGTCGTCATAATAGCCGTGATCGGTCTCAACCTCGATGATCGTATGGGTGACACCGCCCGGCAGCGTTTCCTTATAGGTCGGCACATCGTGCAGATTGCCGTAGAGATCCGGCTCCTTGAGCGGTGCGATGGGCTCGCGCGGCACCATCGTGCCATTGATGTAGAGGCGGCCGTTCAGCATTTCGATCTTGTCGCCCGGCAGGCCGATCACGCGCTTGATGTAATCCGTCTGGCCGTCGCGCGGCAGTTTGAAGACGACGACGTCGCCGCGCTTCGGCTGCGAGCCGAAGATGCGCCCGTGAAACAGCGGCGGGCTGAACGGCAGCGAATGGTAGGAATAGCCATAGGCATATTTGGAGACGAAGAGATAATCGCCGACGAGCAAGGTCGGGATCATCGAGCCGGACGGAATGTTGAACGGCTGAAAGAACAGCGTCCGCACGATCAACGCAATCGCCAGTGCCTGGACGACGACCTTGATAAGTTCCGCGACGAAGCCGCCTTCAGTCGTCCGCTTTACCGAATCCACGCCCTTTTTGTCGGCCTTCGTCGGTTCCGTCATCGTGTCTCGACTCTATTCCTTGGGGTCGATACCCAAAGACGCCCGATCGCGCCTTGGTCCGAACCAGCTTCTTCTTGCCTGGAACTCTGGCCAAAGGGCCGAAAGTGCCGGAGGCGCTTTTTTAGAGCCGACCTCGCCCTGCGCAATCGCTGGCGATCCGCACGGGGACGGGACAAATCGGCACGTGTTCAGCCGCGGAGAATAATCCATTCGCGGCAAACTCGGCGAATTTTGCCGGCGTGATGCTCTAGCATGTGAATTTCGGGCGGAAAAGGCAGTTGGCTGCCTCATCTGCGAAACCACGCCCAAATGAATATAGGCCGCGATCGTCAGGACTCCAGCGCCAGCGCTTCAATCAGCACATGCGCCTGAGCGAAGGGATATTCATCCGTCAGGGTGAGATGAATTACAGCCTTGTAACCTTGCGGCGTGAGATCGGCCAGCTTCAGCGCGGCGCCCCCGGTTAACAGCAAGGTCGGCTTGCCGGACGGCAGATTGACGACCCCCATGTCGCGCCAGAAGACGCCTTGGCTGAGACCCGTGCCGAGCGCCTTGGCGCAAGCCTCCTTGGCGGCGAAACGCTTTGCATAAGAGGCGGCGCGCGCGGCCCGTCCGTCCGATTTTTGCTTCTCGATCTCGGTGAAGCAGCGATTGACGAAACGCTCGCCGAAGCGCGCGAGCGCGGCCTCGAGCCGCCTGATGTCGCAGAGGTCGATGCCATAGCCGATGATCATCTCAGCCGTTCCGCAGCATCGCCCGGCCCGCATCCATCGCCGAGCGCATCTTCCGGATCGCGGCTTCAAGCCCGACGAAGATCGCCTCGCCGATGAGGAAATGCCCGATATTGAGTTCGACCACCTGCGGCAGGCTCGAAATCTCGCGCGCCGTCTCATAGTCGAGCCCATGGCCGGCATGACATTCGATCGCGCGCTCGCCGGCAAGCTGCGCAGCCGCCGTCAGCCGTGCGAATTCATGCGCCGCGCGGCTCGCCTCGCCATGCGCCAGCGCATCGCACCAGGCGCCGGTGTGCAATTCGACGACCGGCGCGCCGATCGAACGGGCCGCTTCGATCGCTTCGCTCGAAGGTTCGACGAAAAGCGAGACGCGGACGCCGGCCCGGCCAAGCTCGCTCGTCACCATTTTCAAATGATCGTGGCCGGTGATGACGTCGAGGCCGCCTTCGGTCGTGCGTTCGCTGCGCTTCTCCGGCACCAGGCAGCAGGCATGCGGACGCGTGTCGAGGGCGATAGCGACCATTTCATTCGTGGCCGCCATTTCGAAATTCAAAGGTTTCGAAATTTCCCGCTTCAGCTGCTTCATGTCGTCGTCGCGGATATGGCGCCGATCCTCGCGCAGATGCGCCGTGATCCCGTCGGCGCCGGCGGCGATCGCCAGCAACGCCGCACGCAGCGGGTCTGGCACGCTGCCGCCTCGCGCATTGCGGAGGGTCGCCACATGATCAACATTGACGCCAAGACGAAGCGGCAGAGCCATTCAGCCATTCACCCTTTCGACTTTGCTGATAACCGGCTTTGCCCGCAATTGCGAGATAATGCCGTTAAGATGCTTTAAATCCGCGACTTCGATGTCGATGACCATCTCGCGGAAATCGGCCGAGAGTTCGTGGATGCTGATGTTGTCGATATTGGCCCCCGTATCGCCGATCAGCGTCGCGATCATTCCGAGCGTTCCCGGCTCATTGATGGCGGTGACGAGGATCTTCGCCGGAAACAGCTCATGCTTGCCCTCCTCGATGTCCCAGCGGACGTCGAGCCAGCGCTGCGGCTGATCGTCGAAGGCCGTGAGATCGGGCGACTGGATCGGATAGATGGTGATGCCCTCGCCCGGCGTCAAAATGCCGACGATGCGGTCACCCGGCACGGCGCCGCCGTTCGGGGTGAAGCGCACCGGCAGATCGCCGCGGAGGCCGCGGATCGGGATCGAATTCGCCGCCGCCTGGCCATCGCCGCCCGGCACTTTGAAGACGAGGCTCGCGGCCTTGGCCAACGGGAACCAGCCCGGCTCCCCTTCCGGCCGCGGCGCTGTCGCTTTGCGCTCTTCCGCGGCATCGGGATAGACGGCCTTCACGACATCGCCGGAGAAGATCTCGCCGCGGCCGACCGCCGCCAGCACATCCTCTATGCCGCCGCGCGCCAGCCGCGGCAGCGCCGCCTTCAGCTTCTCGTCGCTATAGGCCTTGCCTGCCCGCTCGAAGGCGCGCGTCACGATCTGCCGGCCAAGACCGGTATATTGCTTACGCACCGCATCGCGCGTCGCCCGCCTTATCGCCGCCCGCGCCTTGCCGGTCACGACCATCGACTCCCAAGCGGCCGGCGGCACCTGGCCCTTGGCGCGAATGATCTCGACCTCATCACCATTCTGCAATTCGGACACGAGCGGCGCGAGGCCACCGTTGATCTTCGCGCCGACCGCGGTGTTGCCGATGTCGGTATGGACCGCATAGGCGAAATCGATCGGCGTCGCGCCGCGCGGCAGAGCGATGAGCTCGCCCTTCGGCGTGAAGCAGAAGACCTGGTCGCGAAAGAGTTCGAGCTTCGTATGCTCGAGGAATTCCTCGGGTGAATCGCCCTCGCCCAACAGCTCGATCGTGCGCTGCAGCCATTGATAGGCGCGGCTTTCGCGCGCCAGCGCATCATGGTCGGCGACGCGCCCATCCTTGTAAAGAACATGCGCGGCGATGCCATATCGGGCAATCTCCTGCATCTCTTCGGTGCGGACCTGAAGTTCGACGCGCTGGCCGCCGGGCCCGACGACCGTCGTATGGATCGAGCGATAGTCGTTTTCCTTCGGCGTCGAGATGTAATCCTTGAAGCGGCCGGGAACCGTCGGCCATTTGGTATGGACCACGCCGATCGCGCGATAGCAGTTCTCGACCGTCTTCACGACCGTGCGGAAGCCGAAGATGTCCGACAATTGTTCGAAGGCGATCGACTTGCGCTCCATCTTGCGCCAGACCGAATAAGGCTGCTTCTGCCGGCCTTCGACGATCGCCTCTATGCCGCGCGCGGCGAGTTCGTCGCGCAGCTCCTTCTCGACCCGCGCGATGGTCTTGCCATATTTCTCGCGCAGCTCGTCGAGCTTGGCTTTGATCATCGCGCTCGCTTCCGGCATCAGATGGCGGAAGGCAAGCTCTTCGAGCTCGTCGCGCATATTCTGCATGCCCATGCGGCCGGCGAGCGGCGCATAGATGTCAAGGGTTTCTTCGGCGATGCGCGCGCGCTTTTCCGGCGGCACGAAATGCAGCGTGCGCATATTGTGAAGACGGTCCGCGAGCTTCACGAGCAGCACGCGCACATCGTCGGCGATGGCGAGCAGCAATTTGCGGAAGTTCTCGGCCTGCACCGCGCGCTTGGAGACGAGATCGAGCCGCTTGAGCTTCGTCAGACCATCGACGAGGCGTCCGATATCGGCACCGAAGAGACGGTCAATCTCTTCTCTGGTCGAATCCGTGTCCTCGATCGTGTCATGCAGAACGGCAGCGACGATCGTCGCGTCATCGAGCCGGAGGTCGGTCAGGATCGCGGCAACTTCGAGCGGATGCGAGAAATAAGGATCGCCGGAGGCGCGTTTCTGCGCGCCATGCGCTTTCATCGCATAGACGTAAGCCCGGTCGAGCAGATCTTCGTCGACATGCGGATTGTACCGCCTGACACGCTCGACAAGTTCATATTGCCGCATCATCGCCGGTGTCGTTTCCCAGCCTGAGGGCCCAGCAAAGTCCGGAGAGCACCCATCGGTCTCCCAAACCCCTCGGGAGACCTGAAATTCTCCATCTGACAAGCGGCCCTGCCGGCCCGCCATCGGTATTCGGCGGAATGGCAAGCCTGCGTTTCGATCAGACCAGCTATGCAAAGTTCAAGGACGAA
Source organism: Methylovirgula sp. (assembly GCA_052144065.1). Lineage (GTDB taxonomy): Bacteria > Pseudomonadota > Alphaproteobacteria > Rhizobiales > Beijerinckiaceae > Methylovirgula. The sequence continues at coordinate 22,835 of JBKQRA010000177.1, forward strand.
AAACGAAGGTCACTCAACTTCGCGGTATGCATAGAAACATTTTGATACAAAAAGGCCGCACTTCAGCGCGGCCTCAACATGCATCATTAAAATTAATTAATCGCCTTCGTCGTCGGTCTCGGCCGGCGGCACGAGGCCTTCGAGGCCGCGCAGCAGATCTTCCTCGGTCATGCGATCGAATTGGATGTCGCCCAGGGCATCGGACGCGGCTTTGTCCATCGTCGGCGTGAGAACCGGTACGGCTTCCGCTTCTGGTTCATCGACTTCGACATGCTTTTGCAACGAATGGATAAAGTCTTCCGTGAGATCTTCCGGCGAGAGCGTCGTCTCGGCAATCTCGCGCAGAGCGACGACCGCATTTTTGTCGTTGTCGCGATCCACAGTGATCTGCGAGCCGGACGAAATCATGCGAGCGCGATGGGCGGCGATCAGAACGAGATCGAAGCGGTTTTCAACTTTGTCTATGCAATCTTCGACTGTGACACGGGCCATGAGGCTTGGGCTCCCGGTTCGATAAAAGTGTGGAATTGGGGATGAGTTGTAACGTCTTCTACTTATGGATCAACATTACATCAAGTTAAGAATCGCAAGAAGCCTTGCAGAACATGAGACTAACAAGCGGGCACATGTTTCGCGTTCGGATAGCAAAAATCAGTACGCCCACAATGTGTTCATTTTTGATCAAGATTTCAAGGGCATGCCCTTGACGTCTCCGCAACTAAAGCCACATAACGGCGAAACGGGATTGCAGCGAAGCTTTTCTCGTCATCATCGTGACGCTGATCTTTACTGCGCGACATTGGAGCCGCCACGATGCGTGTGATGATCTCCCTGAAGCCGATCTTTAGGGGGCCGCTCTTTAAGGGTCCGCTCCTGGCGCATCATCTCCAGCACATCGCTCGCTTTGCTAGGCAAATTGCGCTCGGCAAAATTGACTAACAACCGACAAACCTCAGAGACACGTTAATGGCTGATCAGGAACGAATTGCGCTTTTTATCGATGGTGCCAATCTTTATGCGACAGCGAAATCCCTGGGCTTCGATATCGACTACAAGCGTCTCTTGAAAGAGTTCCAGAGCCGCGGCAAGCTTATCCGTGCATTCTACTACACGGCTCTGGTCGAAGATCAGGAATACTCCTCCATCCGCCCGCTGATCGATTGGCTCGACTACAACGGCTACTCCGTTGTCACCAAGCCGACGAAAGAGTTCATCGACTCGCTCGGCCGCCGCAAGGTTAAGGGCAATATGGATATCGAGCTCGCCGTCGACGCGATGGAGATGGCGGAACATCTCGATCACATCGTGCTCTTTTCCGGCGATGGCGACTTCCGCTCGCTTGTCGAAGCCGTGCAGCGCAAGGGCGTACGGGTCTCGGTGGTGTCGACCAATGCGACGCAGCCGGCGATGGTCGCCGACGAATTGCGTCGTCAGGCCGATGAGTTCATCGATCTCGTGCACCTCGCCCAGAAGATCGGCCGCGATCCGAACGAGCGTGGAGAGCGCACCGCGAAATATCAGGAGCGACGTCCGGCGGCGAGCGTCTCCGGCGGATATGATCACGATCTGATCGACGACTGATTGCCGCGAGAAAGACCTTGCCGCCGTCCATTCGCAAGAAGAACGTCGGCAAGAAGAATGCCGGCAACTCGGCCGCTGCGTCGAAGCCTGCGCTTCCGGTCGCTGTTCCGACAGATCCGCCGCGCGATTGCGCCAAATGTCCAAGGCTCGTCACCTTTCGGGAGGGTGCGCGGGCCGAGCATCCCGATTGGTTCAACGCGCCCGTGCCGACCTTTGCATCGGCCGAGCCGCGCCTGCTGATCGTCGGGCTCGCGCCCGGCCTGCGCGGGGCCAATCGCACCGGGCGCCCCTTCACCGGTGATTTTGCCGGCGATCTTCTCTACGAAACTTTGCTCGCCAGCGGCTTGGCGCGCGGCCATTACGATCAGCGTGCCGACGACGGTCTCACGCTCGTCGATTGCGCGATCACCAATGCGGTGCGCTGCGTGCCGCCGCAAAATAAGCCCCTGCCGGCCGAGATCGCGTGTTGCCGGCCGCATCTCACCGCGACGATCGGCGCGCTTCCGAAGGTCGAGGCGTTGCTCGCGCTCGGACGCATTGCGCATGACCAAGTGCTGCGCACCTTAGGTCTTAAGCTCAGCGACTGGCCCTTCGCGCATGGCGCGAGCCATAGACTGCCGGCCGATGCGACGGGGCGCGCGCTGAAGCTCTTCGACAGCTATCACTGCTCGCGCTACAATACGAATACGGGCGTGCTGACGCCGCAGATGTTTCGCGACGTCTTCGATGCGATCGGCAAATCGCTCGGCGCTCAGGCCGCGGTCGCCGGATAGACCATGAATTCGAGCAGCGAGCCGTCCGGATCGCGGAAATAGACGCTCGTCGCATCGCCCTTGGCACCGCGCGTCGCGACCGGACCTTTCTCGATCGCAACGCCATATTTTGCCAGATGCGCTATGGCGGCCTCGATCGTCTCCGGCCATTCGAAGCAGAGATCGCTATTGCCCGGTTCGACCGGCTTCTTCGCGACGAGCTTCGGCACAATGCCCGGCCCGTGGCAATTCAGCAGGAAATCTCCGAGCTTATAGGTGAAGCCCTGCTGGCGCGGCAGAACCTCGACGCCCAGCACATCGGCATAGAAGCGATTGGAGCGCTCCCAATCGGAGACGTGGATGACACAATGGTCCAGTCGCAACGGGGGCATTTTCAACTCCTGTCTGATCGCTAGCCGCGGGCGCGCAACAGCCGGGTCTTTTCCCGGTTCCAATCGCGCTGCTTCTCGGTCTCGCGCTTGTCGTGAAGCTTCTTGCCGCGCGCCAGGGCGATGAGGATTTTCGCCCTGCCCTGCGCGTTGAAATAGATCTTCAGCGGCACGATGGTCATGCCTTCGCGCTCGATTCCCTTGGCGATGCGGGCGATCTCTTTCGCCTTCAACAACAGCTTGCGCGGCCGTTTCGGCTCATGGTTGAAGCGGTTCGCCTGCAAATATTCGGGGATATTGGCGTTGACGAGAAACACCTCGCCGGCCCTGTCGACCTCGGCATAGCTCTCGGCGATCGTCGCCTTGCCGGTGCGCAGCGATTTCACCTCGGTGCCGGTGAGCATCAGCCCGGCCTCGAACGTCTCGCCGATCTCAAAGTCGAACCGCGCCCGCCGGTTTTCCGCGGCGACCTTCGAATTGATATCCTCTTTATGCGCCAAGACCCGACCCCGTTAGGGCCGCTGCGTCTCGCCAGCCCTGATTTGAATATGCGCTCAGCCGGCCAAGAGGCCCGCATGCACCATGGCGGCTTTGATCGCCTTTTGCGCCACCTCGCCGGCCGGCAGCATCGGCAGTCTGAGTTCATTGCCGATCTTGCCCAGAAGCGACAGCGCGAATTTGGCGCCGGCGGGATTGGGATCAGCAAAGAGCGCCTGATGCAAAGGTGTCAGCTGATCCTGAATTTTCAAGGCCGTGGCGAAATCGCCGGCCAGACAGGCGTTCTGCATATCGGCGCAAATCCGCGGCGCGACATTCGACGTCACCGAGATGCAGCCGTCACCGCCATGCGCCATCACCGCTAGGGCGGTCATGTCCTCGCCCGAGACTTGGATGAAATCGGGGCCCAGCGCGTGCCGCTGCAAGGCTGTGCGGGCGAGGCTGGCGGTCGCATCCTTGAGGCCGGCGATGTTCTTCAATTCGAATAGCCGCTGCATCGTCTCGATCGACATGTCGACGACGGAGCGCGGCGGGATGTTGTAGATGAGGATCGGGATGCCGACCGCATCATTGATCGCCTTGAAGTGCTGATACATGCCCTCCTGGGACGGCTTGTTGTAATAGGGCGTCACGACGAGAAGCCCGTCGGCGCCGGCCTTTTCCGCATGAGTCGCGAGATCGATCGCCTCTTTGGTGTTGTTCGATCCCGCCCCGGCGATCACCGGCACCCGCCCTTTGGCCTCAGCGATGCAGACATCGACAACGTGGCAATGCTCGGCATGCGACAGGGTCGCGCTCTCGCCTGTCGTTCCAACTGGAGCGAGGCCGTGCGTCCCGTTCGTGATCTGCCAATCGACGAATGCGCGATAGGCGCCTTCGTCGAATTGTCCCGCTTTGAACGGCGTCACCAGAGCGGTGATCGAGCCTCTAAAAGCGGCCTTCTTCCCCATATCGGCAGTCCTTCTCTCTGATTTTTTCACGGGCGCCTTATTTTGCAGCACTTTTTAAGTGATGCTTGGCCCTAGACCGTGATTCTGGCTGGGCGCCCCGGCGGACGCAAGAGACATAACGGCAAAGCTCGGATGCGCAAGGGTAGCCCGAAAATCGGCCCAAACCCGCCGCCGGTCCCAGCAAACGGTCCTTATTAAGCGTTTTCTAACGAGCCTGGCCGGTAAACTAGGCGCGATCCATTTGGAATGTTGGAGGAGCGGCGGCTTCGCGACCCGCCATATTGCAGGGTTTGAAGATAGGACTTTTCGATGGCTTTGAAGCGCCGCCCTTTCTATACGACCCCCCGATTGGCGAGCCTCGGTCTCTGCCTCACCCTGTCACTTGCCTTTGCCCTTTATGTCGCGGCCGAGCTGCCCAATCGGGCGAACCAGTCCGGCCAGCTCCATCTCGGCCAATGGCTTGGCCGTAAACTATACCAGATCAGCGGCGAAATCGAATTATGGCTGCACATCGGCCATCGCGACATCACGCCGCCAAAAGAAAATCCGACGGAAATCGGCCGCGAGAACCAAAACACACTCGATCCGGTCGCCGCGCTCGGCATCGATCCCGCCGGTCTGCGCGAGGCGCTCTCTCTATATAAGGCCGGCGACATCGCCCAAGCCGATATGGTGGCCGAGACCGCCCCCGATCCGCTCGTCCGGACGACGCTTGCCTGGATCGCGATGCGGTTTCTCGCGCCCGACACCGGCTTCGACCGCATGCAGGCCTTCCTCGACGATCATCCCGGCTGGCCGTCGCGCATCGCGATCGAGCATCGCATGGAAGAGATGCTCTTTCTCAACAATGCGAGCCCGGAGAAGATCGACGCCTTTTTCTCCGGCAGCGCGCCGGAGACCGTTTTGGGCAAGCTCGCTCTGGCGCGCGCCTTCAAGGCCGACGGCGACAGCGCCGATGCGCAACGGATCGTCCGCGCCGTCTGGCGCAAATCCGCCCTGCCGCTCGGGCTCGAAAATCGGGTGAAGACCGAATTCGCAGGCGAACTCGACAAGGACGATTTCAAGGCGCGGGCGGACTATCTGCTCTACCAGGGCGAAAACGAAGCGGCGCTGCGGGCGGCCGCGGTTGCCGGGCCGCCTGTCGTCGCGCTCGCCAAATTGCGCATGGCCGCCGCCGATTTCGGCGGCAATGACAAGATGTTCGCGGCCGTCCCGAAGCCGATGCAGAGCGATCCGGGCTATCTCTTCGCCAAGATCCAGAAGCTGCAGCATGCCAACAAGTTCAAGGACGCCGCGGCGCTGATGCTCACGGCGCCGCGTGACCGCAGCCGCCTCATCGACGGCGACGAATGGTGGTTCGCGGCGCGCACCATTGCCCGCAAGCTCCTCGATATGAATGAGCCGGCGCTCGCCTACCGGCTGTCAGCGGAGAATTCCGCCGTCACCGACCAATATCGCGTCGAAGCGGAATTCCAGGCCGGCTGGATCGCTTTACGGTTTCTGGATCAGCCGGACAAAGCGGCCAAACATTTCGCCACGGCTGCCTTCTTCGCCGACACGCCGATCTCGATCGCCCGGGCGAGCTATTGGCAGGGACGCGCCGCGGAAGCCTCGCGCGAGCCCAATGCCGCGCAACTGGCGAATGGTTTCTATGAGACTGCGGCGGCGCAATCGGCGACCTATTATGGCCAGCTTGCCCGTGAGCATCTGGGTCAAAAGCCGACTATGCTGCGGGCAATTGAGTCGGCGGCCATCGGCAGCGAGCGCGACGACGCGGTCCGCGCCGTTGAACTTCTCTATGCCATCGGCGAAAAGGATGCGGCCTTGTCGTTGGCCGTCGCCGCGGCCCAGCATCTGACGAGCGAGTCCCAGCTGGCAGCGCTGGCGAAAATCATCGCCGTGCAGCGCGATGCCCATACCTCGCTGACGATCGGCAAAATTCTCGCGCATCGGCGGATCGCCATCGATAGCCTCGCTTATCCAACCTATGGCGTGCCGCGCTTCGATCCGGTCGAGAATTCGGCCTCGCCCGCGATCGTCTATGCGATTGCTCGGCAGGAAAGCGCCTTCGATGCCAAGGCCGTCTCCTCGGCCGGCGCCAAAGGCCTCATGCAGATGATCGCGACGACGGCGAAGCGCACGGCGGAGCGCGCCGGGCTCCTCTTCGATCCGGCGAAGCTCACCGACGATGCCGCCTTCAACGCCAAACTCGGCGCGGCGCATCTGGGCACGCTCTTCGAAGAAGAGAAAGGCTGCCCCATCCTCGTCTTCGCCGCCTATAACGCCGGCGGCGGACGGGTGAAGCAATGGATCACCGCCTATGGCGACCCGCGCTCGCCCAATGTCGATCCGATCGATTGGGTGGAACGCATTCCCTTCGCTGAAACAAGAAATTACGTGCAGCGGGTGATGGAAAATCTCACCGTCTACCAAGCCCGTTTCGGCGAACCGCCGCGCGGCGAGATGCTGCGCGAGATTCATGCAAAGCTTTAACGACCTCTGCTGTTAGCTGAGCAGATTTCGTTAACCATATAATCTGTTGAAGTTTTTCTGGCTGACGCTTGTATGCGTGCCGCTTGCTAGGAGGCGTGGCGCTCGATCACGACGAAATGCGTGTCCAGCACCGATTGGACGGCTTCCACGAGCCTGTCAGCGCGAAACGGCTTCGCCAGAAAGAGCGCCCTTTGGCGCAGCGCGGCGGCCGCGCCGCGTGGCGCGCCGGAGGTCACGACGACGCCGATTTCTGGCCAGAATTCCCGCACCCGCGCCGCAAGTCCGATCCCGTCGAGCTCGCCCGGCATATCGACGTCGGTCACAATGGCGGCAATCTCGCCTGCGAGTTCAGGATTTTGCAGCATCGCGAGCGCTTCGGCGGCGCAGGCTGCTTCGCTTGTCCGAAACCCCGCCTCGGCCAGAATATCGGCACTGACTTCGCGGACGAGCGCATCGTCCTCGACGACGAGGATACGGCGCAGATCATGGGTACGAGGCACTGTCATGGACGCCAAATCGGTAAGATTTGAGCTAAGTTCCATTGAAGTCCTTCGACGGTAAATTAAGCGTTTATGAAGCTTTGGAATGTGCGAACGGCCGCGATATAACGCATGCGAGCCAAGCCATCAGCCCAAGCCGTCAACCCAAGCCACATTAGCCCGAGCCACATGCGCCGCGCGGCTGATTTTCTTCGCCCAAGATTGGCGTTAAGACCTTTGCACGACGTCGCGCGACGGCAAGCGAAGGTGGGAGCGAGCCCAAGATGTTCTACGCAACTTCCTATGAGAGCCGCTTCATCACCGCGACCGACGGTTTGAAATTGCATCTGCGCGATTACGGGTCGCGGCTCGATCCGGGCCTGCCGGTCGTTTGCCTGCCGGGGCTGTCGCGCAATGCCGCCGATTTCGCACCGATCGCGGCGGCGCTCGCCGCCGGCGTCACCGGCCGCAAGCGCCGTGTCGTCGCGATCGACTACCGCGGCCGCGGCGCTTCCGAATCCGATCGAGATTGGCACAACTACGATATCGCCGTGGAGAATGCCGATATCGTCACCATGCTCACCGCCTGCGAGATCAGCGAGGCGATCTTCATCGGCACCTCGCGCGGCGGTCTCCACATTATGACGCTCGCCGTGCGCCACCCCGCGGTTCTGCGCGGCGCGGTCCTGAACGACATCGGCCCGGTGATCGAAGCCAAGGGACTTGCCCGTATCCGGCAGTATCTGCGTCACCTCGCGGCACCCATCACCCTCGCGGACAGCGTCGATTGCGTCAAACGGACGATGAGCGCGCAATTCGGCGCGCTGTCGGAAGCCGATATCGAGAGCTACGCACGAGCAACGTTCGAAAAGCCGGACGGCAGCTATGGCCTGACCTTCGACCGCAGGCTGGTGAAACCCTTCGAGGCGATCGATCTCAACGAGCCGCTGCCGCCGGCCTGGCCGCTCTTCGATGCCTTGGCCGATGTGCCGCTCATGGCGATCCGCGGCTCGAATTCCGACATTCTGTCGCCCGAGACGCTCGCCGAGATGGCGAAGCGCCACAAGGGCTGCGAGACATTCGTCGTCGAGGGCCAGGGCCACGCCCCCCTGCTCTATGACGAGATGTCGATCGAGAAGATCGCGGACTTCATCCGCAAGATCGAAGACCGCGCGATCTGAGGCGCGCTACGCTCAAAAGGCCTTCTGCACCCTGATGCGGCCTTCATATTCATTGTTGTTGCTCTTGAAGGCGGGCACGCCGGCGGCATTGAGGCTCGTCGATCCGTAGTTCGGCGCGAGCCCGGCCGGATTGGACTGCGACAAATGCAGATACATAAACTCAGTGCCGATATCGAGGCCCTTGATCGGCGTCCAGACGAGACTGCCGCCGAGCCGCGTCTCCTGCGTGTCGGAGACGCCGACGGCGCCGCCGAGACCCATGAGTGCGTTCGGATCATAATTGGTCGAGAGATAGGAGCCGAACACGGATGAGCTCAGATCCGGCGTCCAATTGTGCCGGAAGGCGCCGGTGAAGGAGAAGCCCCAGGGCTTTTCGCAAGTCGCCGTCACCGCGGTGACGCCGGTATAGATACAATCGGTCGGCAGCTGCGGGTCCCAGCCGAAATTATAGTCCTGCGGCGAGACGCCGGTGCCGAGGAAGCGCGGCCCGGTCGAGGGCGCATATTCGGACGCGAGATTATTGCCGTTGGTATAGCTCGGCGCCCCTTTCTCGAAGGCGGCCTGCAGCCACAGCTTGTCGCCGGGAGCGATCATGTCGGTGTTGAACTCGAGACCGCCCTGCACCGCCATGCCGAAATCGCTGTTCGAATTCGCCGCGGCACCAAGTCCGCCGCCGGTCGTCGTCGCGTAGAGATTGCTGCGGATCTCATGCATAGCGCCGGAAAGCTGAATGCTGCCCCAGGGCTGATCGAGCCTGATATTGCCGACGACATCGGGCGCCTGCGAGCTGGTCGGCATCGCCTGATAATTGGCGACGGTGCTGCCGACTGCCGCGCGCCGCCAATAAGAGTCCTCAACGGAGAGCGTCGCCGAATAGCCGTCGCCGAAGCTCGCCGTATAAGCGAGCAACGGCACAGTGGCATTGGAGCCGCGCAGATAGCCCCAGTTCTCGGCATCGGCATAGAAGTCGAACATGGACTGTGCATAGCCGGCGGTCAGGCCGGCAAATTGCAGAAAGGCCTTGTTGAGCACGATCGCGTCATGGACTCCCGGCGCATAGAGGCTGCCCGGCGCGCCCGAGGCGAGGCCGTTGTCGGTCGCGCCGAACAGATTGTCGGCGCGCAGAAAGGCCCGCAGCGAACCATAGGGCGTCGGCTTGCGCGCATCGAGCTCGACGCGGCCGAGCGTGACATAGCCAAAAGCGTTGCGCTGAGCCGCCGTCGCGAATTGCGCGCGGCTCGGAACATAGCCGCCGCCGCGCGGCGTTCCATTGCCCTCGAAGGTCTGGCCGTTGACGCTATAGGCCGGCGCCGCGATATCCGCTTCGCCATAGACGAGGCCGCCGATCTTCAGACAGCTGTCGGTTCCGGGAAGATAGAAGAAGGCGGTGCCATAGACGTTGCAGACTCCGGCAAAGGTCGGCGGCGACAGGCCCCGCACGCTTGGCAAAGTGAGATCTTCAGCCGCATGGCCGGGCGCGGCGGCAGCCAAAAGAAGAGCGGCTCCCAGGAAGCTGCTTCTGAGACCGTTTGGAATCGATGCACTGAGGAGAAAGCTCTCGCGCAGAAAGCTCTGGCCGAGCCTCATATCAATCTCCGCCGATGAACCCATATAGGTTCGGCTTTCCTTTCCCGCATCCTCAGATCGGAGGTTGAACTCATAAACCGCAGCGCTTGAACGCGGGATGACCAGTGCCCAGCCCGTATCCTGAACCGTTTTCCAAGACAAATGCTTAAAGCGCTTTAGTGAAGTGACGGCGGAATTCCAGACGGACGCAGCCCCGGTTCTCATACGCATCGTCGAAACGATAGGCGGGAAGATGGGCCGACAAAATGGCAGCGCCTTTTCGCCGCCGAACTTCGTCGTAGCCTGTGGCCACGGAGCAACAAGGGGAGATATTCGACATTCCGCGCGACTGCCTTGTTTTAAAGCGGATTCCGCACGCAGCGCCGCTCCGCCGACCGGCGTTTCATTACGAAGACGTAATTTCCGGTGGGCTCGGCGGCGGTACGCGCGGGGATAAGAAGCCGATGCTTGCCATCGCCGCCGCCCTCGGGCATATCTCGGCGATTACCCGATCGTGCTGCGCCCCGCCTTCGGCCTCAAGCCAAGAGGATGGACCGCATGGCAGATCATATCGGGTTCGTCGGAGACGTGGCCGAGAGGCTGAAGGCGGCGGTTTGCTAAACCGTTATAGGGTTGTAAAGCCCTATCGAGGGTTCGAATCCCTCCGTCTCCGCCATATCCAATTGAAAATAAATAATTTTCTCGGCCTTTGCGGCAACCTCCCCGCCGCTATCCCCACGCGATCACGTAGCTCGATGCAGGCGGCTAACAAGCCGCTTCAGCCTGCCGAAGATGCACAACTTGGCAGGCCGGGTTCGACGCGAAGCCACCGGCGATCGAACCGCGCTGGGTCGACTGCGGCGAGTCGCGTGAACGGAGGTCGCGTGCGCCACGCTCTGTCCGAGTGAAAATGCGCGACGCTGATAGATATGAAACGCTGCCGCAAGCGATACGGGATTGACCCAGCTGCGTCTGCCCTGCCGCCGGACTCCTATCGGTCCGTCTTTTCGGCGGCCGCGACTTCATTAGCGAGGCTGACGTTGGCTTCATGCGATCGCAGCATTTCCGCGAGGTCGCGATGCAAGGCTTCATCACGCACGCGCGGCAATATCTCACGTAATTTTCGCACCACCCAGCCCTGACCGCGATTGAGAAAAGCGATGCGTTCGCCGAGATCGGCGATGGCCATCGCTTTTTCATAGAAAGCGCCGATTTTTGGTGAAGGCGTCGCGCCGCGCAGCTTGATATGCGGGATCAGCATGGCGCACCAATGCGCCTCGTCGCGATGAATGCTCTGCATCAGCCCAGCGATGGGTCCATCGCCTGCCTCGCGCGCGCTCGCGAGTGTCACGCGCGCACCGGCGGTCTCAGCTTCGAGGAGCTCATTGAGAAAGGTGACGAGCTCATCTTCACTCGCATAGCCCATATAGGCGGGATCCGCCTCATGCATCGAGCAGGCAGGCGAAGCGAGGGGGGTGCCATCGGCCAGCTTTGTCATGGCGATCTCCTCTGTAGCAGGACTTTCAAGGACAGCTTCACGAACCGCGATGACCGGCGCGCCGCGCGAGCATCGGCCCATAGACAAAGGCGAAACCGCCGAAGGCAAGGATCCAGGCCGTTGCCGCGCCATAGAGCAATGGCAACATCAGAACGGGCATGAACTCCATCGTAACGCGGGCCAGCATCGCCACAACGACAGCAAGATAAACAAGCTGCGTCGCTCTCGATGCGACGAGATCATGTCCGGTATGGCCGAGCGTCGCCCGTGTCATCATCGCGAGCGTCATCGTTCCAATGCCGCCGATGGCCCATATATGCACGCTAGCCGCCTGCGATGCGACATCTGGCCAGAGCGCATGCGCGCCAGCGAAAAGAAAGCCGAGCGCAGCGAAGAAAAAGCCGGCATGCAGCACGAGCACGAGCCGGTCCGAGATGGTTGTCCAGCCACGCTGCTCGACCGGCTCACGCATCACTCCGATATCGTAGAGACCGGCAACGAGAGCTGGCGCTTCAAACACCGCGTCTGAATCCCCCAAAGCGATTCCGCACGCGCGCCGCCGCCGCAACCCCGACCAGCCGCGCCGGCGCCGCCAGCGCCCGACCCCCCTGAATGCGAGGATAGTGCGTGGAAAGACGCGATGGCCATATTTCTGTTGAAATTTGCAGTACCTTCTAGACATCCTCGTCTCCAGCCGCCACGCAAGCCGCGCCTTATCGAGGAGCGTCAATCAAAGACACGCAACCTGTCTGCGTTGTCGCCTGCTCACCTTGGAATGGACCGCGGGCCCGTAATATTGCCGAAGCTGCCACCTTGTCCGCGCAAGCCGCTGCCTGGCGCCGCTCCCGCATTTATGCCGGCATTGCCCGATGCGCCTGTACCTGTGCCATCGCTCGTACCAACGCCTGCTCCAGTTCCCGCCAAGCGCCGCGCCGGTCTCGCTGCCCGCCGTTCCCGAACCGCCCGTCGCGTTGGCATCGCCCCCGGCGGCTTGCGCAAAGGCCGCAGATCCCATCGCAAACGAGATCGCCAGGGCCAATGCCATCGTCGTACTCATTGTCTTACCAATACGCATGATCGCCTCTCGTCGATTTCGGCTTCTGAGACAGCCGAAAAAATGTACGAGCGGCACCGTTCGCTCCGAACGCGTTAGGCAACAATTCGGGAGTTGAGAGAGAGCCGTATGGCTGGCGCCGACATGCGGCATTTGGCGTAGGCTGCGGCGGCCTTGCCGAGTTCCAGCCGCAAAGCCGCGTTAGAGAAACCTTAGAGAGGCCCAATAGACAGCCAAGGCGGCAAGCACCGCACCAGCCGCGGCTGCAAGTTTGGTTGAGGCGAGAGATGCGGGACGCCGCGGAGGAGGAAGTTTGCCGAGAGGTCAGGATCAGTCGATGGCGCTAGATGCCGGTGCGAATGCGGGTCTGGGAAAACGATCGCTTCGCCGGCTCGCCTGGCTTAGCGCCGGCGCGATCCTCGGCATTACACTTGTCGGACCCGTCGGCGATGCCGCCGCGACCGCGCAAGACGGCGGCAAGAAATTGATCCTCGCGACCGACCCGCCGCTGCCACCTTCGCGGCCGAACGACCTTACCCGAGCGCCGGCCACGGCCGCGGCACATCCAGTTCCGGTTCCAGCATCACCTGCGACGCCGCCGGGCGTCGATCCGATGGTGACGAACTTCTCGCCGGATATGCCGCAGGAGTTGCCGGCTGCCTCGCGCGCTCAGATGCATAAGTGCGGCAGCGAATGGCAGAAGATGAAGCAGACGGGCGCCGCCACCGACAAAACGTGGCTCACCTTCGCGCGCATCTGTCTGGCGCGATAGCTAGGACGCCATCGTCCTGGTCCTCGCCTCAAGGCAGCGTCATCGCGCTGCCATTGGGCACGAACTCGTTATGCCGAACCTTGCTGGGCCATGAGGTGGAGACGGGACGACCGGACCGGATCGGCTTGCGAAATTCGCATCGAAGCCGCGCCGGCCGTCTCCGTCTTCCTCCTCCGGGAAGTTAGACCGTCTCCGGGGCGACCGGGGCCGGCGCTTTCGGCTTGCGAGCGACAGACTTGCGAGCGACAGACTTGCGAGCCTTTTTCGGGCTGGCCTTCTTGGTCGCCTTCTTCGCCGGAGATTTGCGGGCTGAAGTCTTCACAGCCTTCTTCGCCGCAGTCTTCACCGAGCTCTTCTTCACGGCCTTCTTGGCGGCGGTCTTCTTCACCGCGCCCTTCTTGGTAGCCGTCTTGCGCGCCGTCTTCTTAACGGCGGTTTTCTTCGTCGCGGTTTTCTTAGCCGCGGTCTTCTTTGCGGGTTTGCGTTTGGTGGTAGCCTTCACCATGTCGAGTCCCCTCTGCTAATTCGTCGGCGTGGGTTGAATGTGCCGACAAGAGGCGTGAGTAGCGTACCGTGGTTAATCAGTCGTGCAAGAGGCATGCACGCATAATCGCGAGATTCTTGGGCATGGAACGCAGCAAGATGCTTGCGTTGAGACCTCGAATCGAACGCGTCGAGCATTGCCGCGAGCGTCATCGCGATGATCTCAAACGAATGCTGAAAGCCGCATCGATGCTGCTTCAAGCACGTCCGCAAAACACGCATCGACGTTTGAGAAGAGCGCGCGATCAACGCATGCACGCAGCGGAGCTTCCGAACAAAGTCATTGTTTTTCTTATGACTCTAGTTTTGTCTTCGCGCCTCTTTGCGCGCGATGCGACCTGTGTTTCGATTTCAATGCAGAGCTTCATCAGGCCATCGCGTCGATCCGCGCGCGGTAAAAATCGGCGGCCTCATCCGCGCTTTCGGCGGATCAAAAGCATCTTCGCGTGGCACCGCGCATCGGCGCTTCAGCGGCCGTTAAGCGAACGAAAAATTTTTGTGGGGTATAAAAAAAAAGCCGCGGATTGACCGCGGCGGAGGCTTTGAACGCACCATGAAATGCGAATCACGCGCATCGGCGCGTGATTCGGAAGCTCATCAGATGCCGAGTTTCGACTTCAGCAGGTCGTTGACGGCCTGCGGATTGGCCTTGCCGCCGGTCTGTTTCATCACCTGACCGACGAACCAGCCGAGCATGGAAGGCTTGGCTTGTGCTTGCGCGACCTTGTCCGGGTTGTTGGCAATGATCGCATCGACCGCCGCTTCGATCGCGCCGAGATCGGTGACCTGCTTCATGCCGCGAGCTTCGACGATGGCGCGCGGATCGCCCTCCTTCTCCTCGGTGATGAGGAGCGCGAGCAGGTCCTTGCCGATTTTGCCGGAGATGGTTCCGTCCGCAATGAGATCGACGAGGCCGGCAATCTGCGCCGGCTTCAGATGCGTCTGCGGCACCGCGAGGCCGAGCGAATTGGCATAGGCCGCGACATCGCCCATGACCCAATTGGCGACGGCCTTGGGATCGCGGCGCGTGTTGCCGAAGTTGACCGTCGCCTCATAATAGTCGGCGGTCTCCTTGTCGGCGACGAGGACGCCCGCGTCATAGGCCGGCAGGCCGTAATCGGTCATGAAGCGCGCTTTCTTCGCATCGGGCAGCTCCGGCAAGAAGGCTGCGAGCGCATCGACATAAGCCTGGTCGAATTCGAGCGGCAGAAGATCGGGATCCGGGAAGTAGCGATAGTCATGCGCTTCTTCCTTCGAGCGCATCGAGCGGGTCTCGCCCTTGTTCGGATCGAAGAGCCGCGTCTCCTGGTCGATCTTGCCGCCGTCTTCGAGAATGCCAATCTGGCGGCGCGCCTCGACCTCGATCGCATGGCCGATGAAGCGGATCGAATTGACGTTCTTGATCTCGCAGCGGGTGCCGAGGGGCTCGCCCGGGCGGCGCACCGATACGTTCACGTCGGCGCGCAGCGACCCTTCCTCCATATTGCCGTCGCAGGTGCCGAGGTAGCGCAGGATGGTTCTGAGCTTGGTCACATAGGCCCGCGCCTCGTCGGCGGAGCGCATGTCGGGCTTCGAGACGATCTCCATCAAAGCGACGCCGGACCGGTTGAGATCGACGAAGGATTCCGTCGCCGACTGATCATGCAGCGACTTGCCGGCGTCCTGCTCGAGATGCAGACGCTCGATGCCGACCTCGATCTGCTCGGTGGGCGAGACATCGACGATGACCTTGCCTTCGCCGACAATCGGGCTCTTGTACTGGGAGATCTGATAGCCCTGCGGCAGATCCGGATAGAAATAATTCTTCCGGTCGAAGACCGAGCGCAGATTGATCTGCGCCTTGAGGCCGAGGCCGGAGCGCACCGCCTGAGCGACGCATTCTTCGTTGATCACCGGCAGCATGCCGGGCATCGCCGCATCGACGAGCGAGACATGGCTGTTCGGCTCGGCGCCGAATTCGGCCGATGCGCCGGAAAACAGCTTCGCCTTGGAAACCACTTGCGCATGGACCTCAAGTCCGATGATGACTTCCCAATCGCCGGTCGCGCTTTTGATGAGTTTCGAGGGTTTTGCGTGAGTGTTCATGGTTTGGTTCTCGTACGTAAGAAGGCGGCGGTCAGCTCCATCTCCGCTTTCAGCATCGGTGCGGCGTGACCTTCGACATCGACATGGTCCACTAGACGAATAATAACATCCGCATATTCGGGAAATTTCCGGAGTTCGAATACTGCCGCCATCTTAGAAGCAACCGAGCC
>JBKQRA010000178.1:0-11783 GCA_052144065.1 Methylovirgula sp.
ATTTCTGGCGATCGCGCCGAACAATCGCATGCCGGCGATCGTCGATCATGCGCCGCAGGATGGCGGCGCGCCGATCTCGATCTTCGAGTCCGGAGCTATCCTCCTCTATCTCGCCGAGAAGACCGGCCGCTTTATCGCGCCGGATCTGCGCGGGCGCACCGAAACGCTCGAATGGCTTTTTTGGCAGATGGGCGGCCTTGGCCCGATGGCCGGACAGAACCATCACTTCTCGCAATATGCGCCGGAAAAAATTCCTTATGCGATCGAGCGCTATGTGAAGGAGACGAACCGTCTCTACGGCGTCATGAACAAACGGCTCGCCGATCGTCCGTTTCTCGCGGGCGACTATTCGATCGCCGATATGGCCAGCTACCCCTGGATCGTGCCTTACGAGCGTCAGGGCCAGAAACTTGAGGACTTCCCGCATCTGAAGCGCTGGTTCGAGGCGATTGCGGCGCGGCCCGCAACGATCGCCGCCTATGCCAAGGCGCGGGAGATCAATCCGACTGTCGGCGCGCCGATGGATGATGCGGCGAAGAAAGTTTTGTTCGGCCAGACCGCGCGCGCGTAAGGTTCGTCGCCGATCTTTCGCTGCTGATTTGTATCGCGTTTAAATTACGCCTGCGTCAATCGCGGCGCTCGCGCTATCTTCCCGCTGCCCCGGAAACTGCTATATTCCGCGCCAGCGGGGGATTGAATCTTGGGGAAGGGCGCCCATACGGCGAGACGATGGCACGCGCGCGGAGCGACCGCTGCGGGGCGCCAACTCGTGCTTTTCCTTGGCGTTGTCGCTCTATATTTGCAGCTCGCCGCAGCCGGCCTCTGCGCCGGCTCCATGCCGATCAGCCCTGATCAGGCTTCGACTGTCAGCTCTTTCCCGATCTGTCATTCGCCCGGTGGTCATGCCGGAACGGATCATGGCGACAAGGGCTCGACGCATCAGCAGGGCTGCCCCTACTGCACGATCCATTGCCAGGCGGCGATGGCGATGCCGGCGAGCCTGCCGGGCCTAGCGCATGTCTATGTCGTCGCGACGCGGATCGCTCCGCCCGGCACTACACACCCTCCGGCGCTGGGCCTCTCTCTGAATGCGCTGCCGCGCGGACCTCCTCTCTCGCTCTGACGAAACCGCCGCGCTGATGCGCGGCATGTCTGCGCTGCCTCAAGTCTTTCACCGCGTTGAAGCCTTTCCGAAGGCGATCCTTGCGCGTGCAAAGACGCAAAGCATCGCCTCGTTCTCGAGATGGGGGTTCACAATGTCTTTTCAAAATCGTTTCGGCATGGCCGGCGCGCTTGCAGCCGCAACCATGCTAGCCGGTATCGTGCCGCTCGCGGCCCATACCATTGTCGGCAATCGCGTCTTTCCGGCGACGCTCACCATCGATGACCCAGGCGTCAACGACGAACTGGCTCTGCCGGCCTTCGCCTACATGCCGGGCGCCATCAATCCCGATGGCTCCTATGCGCCCGACAATTATAATCTTGGCTGGGAATACGCCAAGACCATCACGCCGACGCTCGGCGTTTCGATCGGTTCGCAAGGTTATACCTGGCAAAGAAATCCGAGCGCGTCCGGCTGGGCGAATATCGAGACTCAGCTCAAATATGTCTTCTATCAAAACCCCGAGCATGAGTTCATCATCTCCGGTGCGACGAGCGTCGAATGGGGCTCGACCGGCAGCGGCGCGAGTTCTTCGCTGCCGTCCGATCCGTTCACGACGGTGACGCCGAAGCTCTTTATCGGCAAAGGCCTCGGCGATGCGCCAATCGATTGGCTGCGGCCCTTCGCGCTCACCGGCGAAGTGGATTATGCGATCCCGACGACACAGATCAGCTCGCTCGATGGCAGTTTCAACCCAACGGTAATGACCTATGGCGCGACGCTGCAATACAGCCTGCTCTATGAGAACTCCTACGTGCATCAGCTGCCGGAGTTCTTCAGCAAGCTGGTGCCGGCGTTTGAAGGTATCTTCAGCTCGCCTCTGTCGAACACCGGACCGTCGGTGCCGGGCCAATGGGTGCATGAGACGACCGGCGTCGTCGGCCCGTCGGTCTATTACATCGGCCAATATTTCGAGGTCGGCGTGATGGCGCAGATCCCCGTCAATTCGGCGAGCGGCCGGCATGTCGGCGCCTTGGCCGTCATCGATTTCTTCCTCGACGATATCGCGCCGACGTCTCTCGGCAAGCCGCTCTTCGGCGCGCCGCCGAGCCGCGGCAACGTCTATTAAGGAGTTAAGATCATGCAAAAATTGATGATGCTTCTAATCGCGGCGCTCTTCACCTGCGGCCTGATGGCTGCGGCGCAGGCGCATGCCTTCCTTGATCATGCTGTTCCAGGCGTCGGCACGAGCGTGCAAGGCGCGCCGAGCGAATTGGAACTCAAATTCACTGAAGATCTCGTGCTCGCCTTTTCCGGCGTCAGCCTGAAGGCCGAAGGCGGCCAGGCGATAGCAGTCGGAAAACCGTCGCTTGGCCCAGCCAATACGCTGCATGTGCGGCTGGCGCATCCGCTGAAGCCCGGCACCTATCTGGTGAGCTGGCATGTGGTGTCGGTCGATACGCATCGGACGTCGGGAACTTATAAGTTCACCGTCACGCCCTGACGCGCCGCGATGTCGCTTTTCGTCTCTCTAGTTGTTGCGCGGTGGATTCATTTCACCGCGCTCTTCCTCTTGTTCGGTGCGCCGCTGTTTTGGCTCTGCATCGCGGAAGCGCCCGTGGCGCCGATGAAGCGCTTTGATGTCGCGGCTTGGCAAAAGGTGGGGCTCCGTCTCATCGCTGTCGTGGCGGCGATCTCCGGCGTCGACTGGCTCGCCGCGAGCATCGGCAATATGTCTGGGAACGTCGGTGATGCCTTCGACATTGGCATCCTGAAGCTGTTTTTCTTCGCGACACCCTTCGGTCCAGTCTCCATCTTTCGTCTCATGCTTTTCGCGGGCCTTGTCGTCGTGACCTTGCTGCCGCTGCCGCACCGCCGATTTCTGATCGCGCTTTGTCTCATCGCCGGCACATTGCTCGTGACCCAGGCCTGGCTCGGCCATGCGGCCGAAGGCGGAGCAGGGCTCTATGGCAGCGTAATGATCCTGACCTACTGTCTGCATGTGCTCGCTGGCGCAGCCTGGATCGGCGGGCTGGCGGCGCTGCTTCTCGCGATGGCTGTATCGCGGGAGCTGCCGGCGGATCAGAAGTTCTTGGGTACGCTCGCGATTTTATCGCGCTACTCCGCGATGGCGGTGATCGCGGTCGCTGTGATCGTTGCCACCGGTGTCGCCAATGCGGCGTTTCGTGTCGGCGGTGTTTTCAGCCGCTTCTTCTGGACCCCCTATTGCGAAGTGCTGCTGGTAAAGCTCTGTCTGGTTGCCCTGATGCTGGCTTTGGCCTATTTCAATCGCTTCATCGCCATGCCACGCCTTGAACGCGATCCGGCGCGACATGTCGAAAGGCTGCGCTGGAGCGTGACTGCGGAGCTGATCTTCGGCGTTCTTGTGCTGGGCGTCGCCGCGGTTCTGGGCATCACGCCGCCGCCGGAGTGAGCGGCGGCTGTTGGAGACGGATTGATGACGGATCATGCGCATCCCGACGGCCGCTGGAAACATGACGGGGTATGCGTCGTGCCGGGGACGCAGCTCGATCCCAATACGGCGCAGACGCCCGGCATGGATCGCAAAGCGGCCATCAATTTCGCCAGGGTCGGCGCGCAAAAGCTCTGGGCCGGCACCGTCTCGATCCATCCCGACGCGAAGACCGGGGCGCATCATCATGGCCATCTCGAAAGCGTGATCTTCGTCGTCAAGGGCAGAGCGCGGATGCGCTGGGGCGAGAAGCTCGAATTCACCGCCGAAGCCGGCCCGGGCGATTTCATCTATGTGCCACCCTATGTGCCGCATCAGGAGATCAACGCGAGTCCGGACGAAGTGCTCGAATGCGTGCTCGTGCGCAGCGACGGCGAGGCGGTCGCGATCAATCTGGAGATTGAGCCGGTCGAGAAGCCCGAGACCGTTTTATGGATCGATCCGATCCATCGCGGCTGAAACTCCGCCGTGCGTTGGCGCGTTGGGGTTGTGGACTGCTTCTTTTGATGCCGCTTCCGGCTCATGCCGAGTCCGCCTGTCAGCCCCCTGCAAAACCCATGGCGCGGCTCGAACTGATTTTCGGCGCCGGACGGACAGTGAGTGAGCGTCGCTTTATGGCGTTTCTGGGCAAGGAGGTGACGCCGCGTTTTCCCGATGGTCTCAGCCTCTTTTCCGGCTATGGCCAATGGCGCAACGGCGATGGCAAAATCCTTCGCGAGTCGTCGCGCCTGCTGCTCATCTGGTATGTTCAAGATGCGCAATCGGATGCGAAGATCGAGGCGATCCGGCAGGCCTATAAGAAGCGTTTCCATCAGCAATCGGTTCTGCGTGCCGACGGCGTCTCCTGCGTATCCTTCTAGAGGCGCGGTCGCATAAAAATTAGAGGCGAGAATGTCGAAATCGATCGTGGTCACCATTCCGCATGCGCTTGGCAAGGACGAGGCGCGCCGCCGCATCGCGGCCGAGATCGAGCAGGTGAAGAGCGCCTATATCGATAAAGTCGCGCATGCCGAGGTGAATTGGACCGGCGACGTCGGCGATATTCGTGTCGTTGCCTTGGCACAGGAGGTCACAGCGCATATCGACGTGACGAATGATCAGGTGCGCGTCGAAGTCTTCCTGCCGTGGATTCTCGCGAGCCTTGCAAATCATATTCAGAGCAAGCTTCAGGCGACGGGAGAGGAAACGCTGGCGCTGACGCACCAGCCCAAGAAGTCCTAATCGTCACTGCTGCGGCGGCAGCGTCGTGCAAGGCTGGGATAATGGCTGGGGCGGCGGCGCCTATGGTGCGCGGCGAGCGAGCCAACCAATGTCGCGCCATCCTATGCTTATGGCTACGGCTATAATGATCGGACAGCCCGCTCCTACTACAATGGCGAATATAACGACTGCGAATAGCGGTCCTAGTGAACCGGCGGTTCATCGGCTACCGCTGCTATTGAGGCCGTCCGATCAAGCTCTGGTGAGCTTCGCTGCCTGCAGCGGCCGGTAGGTGCAGACGCCGGATTAGCAAGTGTTTTTGCTCTTGCAATCGTGCAGCATCGATAATCGCCAGATAACGGAACCGAATGGTTTGCCGGCGAATTTGTTCGATATAGAGAGATCCTTGAGACTTCGCTGATCTGCACCAAAGGGTGGCTTTAGCGGGTTGGTGTCGGATCAGGTTCATCGCAATCGCCGAAGAGATTCGCGGATCTCGCTTAAAGCGGTCGAGCAACGCGAAGGAGCAGATCATGTCGACAGTGTTGAAGAAGACTTTGATGGGTGCAGTTGCTGCGCTTGCCATGGGTGCGACCGTTGCCGCTGTTTCGACGCCGGCTGATGCGCGCGGCGGCATGGGCGGCTTCCACGGTGGCATGGGTGGTTTCCATGGCGGTGGTGGTTTCCATGGTGGTTACGGCGGCTATCATGGTGGCGGCTGGGGTTGGGGCGCTGCAGGCCTCTTGGGCGGCCTCGCCCTGGGCTCGGCGCTCGCCGCGCCCTATTACGCGTATGGTTACGGCTATCCTTACTATGGCAATGGCTACGGCTATTGCAGTTACGGCACCTACGATGCCTATGGCAATTACGTCTGCGATTAAAAGTGATGCAATCACTTAATCGAGAGCCCCGCCCTTCGGCGGGGCTTTTCGTTTGGGCGGGCTTTTCGGTGTTGCGATGAATCAAAGCAACGTCATCGCCTTTTTTGTACATAGCTGGAGCGTTATATCAATCATGCGCCGACCGGGTCCGATCGCGCGGAGTAGGAGTACATCATGTCGACAGTGTTGAAGAAGACTCTGGCGGGCGCCGTCGCGGCGCTTGCCCTGGGTGCGACCGTGGTCGCGGTCTCGACGCCGGCAGACGCGCGCGGCGGTGGTGGTGGCTTTCACGGAGGCGGCTTTCACGGCGGCTTTGGTGGCTTCCACGGTGGGGTGGGCGGCTTCCACGGCGGCTACGGCTATCACGGTGGCTATGGTTATCGCGGCGGCTGGGGCTATCGTGGCGGCTGGGGTTGGGCGGGCTATGGCTGGGCCTTTCCCTTTTATGGCTATGGCTATCCCTATTATTACCCCTATGGCTACGGCTACTCTGAGGATTACAGCAGCGGCTGCTATTACGTCCGCCGGCCCGTCTATACGCATTCTGGCCGCTTCATCGGCTATCGCACTGTCGAGGTCTGCAGCTAGACCGATCGGGGCTTCATGCGCCTGAGGCGTTAATTTCGGCCTCGCCACACGTGGCGGAGCCGAAACGTTTTTGCCGCTCGCGCTTCGCGGGCCTCTGCACATCGCGGGGCTGAGCGCTTATCTCCAAATGAGCATGCTCGCCGCAGAATGCCTCACCCTCACCCCCGCCGGACTCTATTGCAGCGCCGGCGACTTCTATATCGATCCGCTCCGCCCGGTGGAGCGGGCGGTGATCACGCACGGCCATTCCGACCATGCGCGCCCCGGTCATGCGAAAGTTTTCGCGACCAAAGAGACGCTGGCCATCATGGCGCTGCGCTGTGGCGCCGGCTTCGCCGATGCGACGCAGGCTGTCGCCTATGGCGAGCAAGTGCGGCTCGGCGACGCGTGCGTCAGTTTTCATCCGGCGGGTCATGTTCTCGGCTCCGCGCAGATACTGGTGCAAGCGAACGGCCGGCGCATCGTCATCTCTGGCGATTACAAGCGCCAGCGCGATCCGACCTGCGTCCCCTTTGAGCCGGTCGCCTGTGATTGCTTCATCACCGAAGCGACCTTCGGCCTGCCGGTCTTCCGCCATCCCGACGCGGACAATGAAATCGCCAAGCTGCTTGCCTCGCTGCATGTGTTTCCCGACCGGCCGCATGTCGTTGGCGCTTATGCGCTCGGCAAGGCGCAACGGATCCTCGCCTTGTTGCGCGGCGCGGGCTACGAGCAACCTATCTATCTGCATGGCGCGCTGGCGAAGCTCACCGAATTCTATGAGAGCACCGGCCTCTCCTTTGGCGAGCTGCGGCCCTATGCCGGGGCGAAAGCCTCAGAGCTTGCCGGCGCGATCATCGTCTGTCCGCCGGTCGCGCTCGAAAGTCTGGCGCTGCGCGGCGATACCGAGCCGCGCAAGATTTTCGCCTCCGGCTGGATGCGGGTGCGGGCGCGGGCCCGCCAGCGCGGCATCGAATTGCCGCTGATCATTTCCGATCACGCCGATTGGGAGGCGCTCTGCCAGAGCATTCGCGACAGCGGCTGCACCGAAGTGCTCGTCACTCATGGCGAGAGCGATGCGCTCGTCTATTGGGCGCAGGGTGCGGGTCTCGAGGCCGCGCCCTTGCATCTCATGGGCTACGGCGATGAAGAGGCCGAGGGTGACACCGCCGAGGTCGCGGAATGAACCGTTTCGCGGCCCTGCTCGACGGGCTCGCCTTCGAGCCGTCGCGCAATGCGAAGCTCCGCTTGATCGTCGATTATTTCCGCGCGACGCCGGACCCCGATCGCGGCTATGCGCTCGCGGCGCTGACCGATGCCCTAAACTTCCGCTACGCCAAACCTAAGCTGATCAAGATGCTGATCGCGGATCGTGTCGACCCGCATCTTTTCGCTTTGTCCTATGATTATGTCGGCGATCTCTCGGAGACTGTCGCGCTGCTGTGGCCGGCGCCTGCGATGGACGTCGAAGATCTGCCGCAGCTGAGCTTGAACGCGGTGATCCGCCGACTCATGCAGGCGGGCAGCAGCGAGCAGCCGCAGTTGCTTGCTGGCTTTCTCGATGCGCTCGACGAAACCGGTCGCTGGGCGCTCTTAAAGCTTATCACTGGAGCGCTCCGTGTCGGCGTCTCGGCGCGTCTCGCCAAACAGGCGGTGGCGGAATTCGGCGACCGGCCGATCCATGAGATTGAAGACGTCTGGCATGGGCTTGCGCCGCCCTATATCGATCTTTTCGCTTGGCTCGAAGGCCGGGAGCCTAGGCCAGAGACCAGCGATCCGGCGCCGTTTCGCGCCGCCATGCTCGCCCATGCGCTGGAGGAGGCGGAGGTTTCCGATCTCGCGCTCGACGAATTCCGCGCCGAATGGAAATGGGACGGCATCCGCGTGCAAGCCTGCGTCGGTGAAGCTGGTGGCCGCAAGATCGTCAAGCTCTATTCACGAACGGGCGAAGATATTTCGAAGGCTTTCCCCGATCTCGTGGAAGCTCTGCTGCGCCTCCCGTCCTCGGGTTTCGCGCTTGATGGCGAGCTTTTGATCCTGCGGGACGGCAAGACGCAGGCCTTCAGCGTCCTGCAGCAGCGGCTGAACCGCAAGACCGTATCGGCCAAGCTCATCTTGGACTATCCGGCCCATATCCGCGCTTATGATCTTCTGACGGTCGATGGAGAGGATCTGCGGCTCTTGCCGTTCGACCAGAGGCGGTCCCGGCTCGAGGCCTTTGTCATAAGGGCGAACAGCGACCGGCTCGATTTTTCTCCCATGCTCGATATGAAATCCTGGGAGGCGCTCGGCGAGGCGCGACATGATCCGGCGAGCGCGGGCGCGGGGATCGATGCCGATGCGGTCGAAGGCGTGATGCTGAAACGCGCGGATTCGCCCTATCTGCCGGGCCGCCCGAAGGGTTATTGGTACAAGTGGAAGCGAGATCCCGCGACGATCGATGCGGTTCTGATGTATGCACAGCGCGGCCACGGGAAAAGATCATCCCTCTACTCCGATTACACTTTCGGGGTTTGGCACAAGAGCGATGATGGCGAGGCGCTGGTTCCGGTGGGTAAGGCCTATTTCGGCTTCACCGATGCGGAGCTGAAAGAGCTGGATCTCTACGTTCGTAGCCATACGAGCAATCGCTTCGGCCCGGTGCGTGAGGTCGGTCACGGCAAGAGCGAAGGGCTTGTCTTAGAGATCGCCTTCGAGGGAATCAACCGCTCGACCCGGCATAAATCCGGGCTGGCGATGCGCTTTCCGAGGATCAGCCGCATCCGTTGGGATAAGCCGGCGCGCGAGGCGGATCATATTGAGACGCTCGAGGCCTTGCTCAAAAATTAGCGGTGCGTCCAGTGCCGTAACGGCAAGGGGTTGAACCCTTCTATTATAATGTAGGCGTCATGCGCAGGCGCTATTCGGCTCTGGCTGTTGAAAGGACAGATTTTTTGCGGACGCGCTGCGTCGCGGACGGCTCGACGCCTATTCGCACCGATGCAACAGTTAAATTTTAGCGCAATTGTTCGATGATGCACTGCACGCGGAAAGCAATTTTTATCCGCGTCTGATCGCGATAACATTGCATGACAGTCTTATGTCGATGACCTGTTTTGCACTTCGCCATTCGCAGCTTTTTCGAAAAGTGATGCGAAAATTTTTTTACCCGCAAATTTCGATCGCTCAGCCAATTTCTTATCGATTCAAACATTTATGAGAAAGGCTCTGGCCGAGCCCTCCAAAGCGAGGATTGACTCGGCAATTCCTGCTCACGCCAGAGCGGTCCAAGCGTGAGCGCGGAAGATTCATCGAACTGTGGCGCTAATACCAAATACTGTCTAACTCGCAGCTTGATCGACGCGGAATCAGAAGCTTACGCGCGGCGACATCGAAAACGGCGCGGCGCAAGTGGGAGGCGCAGGCGTGTGGGGTTAAATTTTTATGACACGCCACATTTTAAAGCGCCAAACGCTATGCTAGGTTTTCATTACGGTCGGAGTTGCCGGTCGCGCGAGTGGCTTTGAGGCCGTCTCGAATGTGTTCTCCCAGTATTGTTGATCCTGCCGCGCGGTTTGGCGCAGCGGGGATCTGTCGGAGAAAAACGTGAGATGATGGCTGAAAACTGCGCGCTGCGACTTGGAGGACTTTAGGCACCTCTCATCGCTTAGCCGATTTTGTCGTCACGTTGCTTCGAAATTCCAATTTCGAGGAGGGGGAAGTATTGGCCATGAACCAGTTCGCTGCCCACCAAAAGCACCTCTTTGGGGCCCGGTCGCAGTCCTTGTTTCTCTCCTTCAGAGCCTCCGTGCGGCATCGAAGCACTGCCATCTATTGATGCGCTAAGAAGCCCTTCATCTCATCACTCCTGTACGTAAGACGTCCCGGTGTTCGCAAAGCACCGGCAGGATTTCTACGCCCTGGAATCCAATTCCAAGAAGACCTTCGATGCTGAAGCCACGCCAGACTCTGAATGATTCCCACATTGCCGATCAACCTGCTGAACCCGCGCGAGCCGCACATGTGCCCCACACCAGCAATTACGCCACCAATGAAGAATGCTGGACTGCGATCTGCCGCCGCCTGCGCGTCGAACTCGGCGACGCCATCTTCGGCTCCTGGTTCGCGCGCCTGGAGTTAGACCAGCTTGCCGCGGAGACAGCGCATCTCTCGGTCCCGACCAAATTTTTGAAGAGCTGGATTCAAGCCCATTATGCAGAAAAGCTGCTCACCGCGATCAGCGGCGAATTCAGCAACGTGAAGCATGTCGCGATCAGCGTCCGGTCATCGACGCGTCTTGCGTCTCGTCCCGCCAGTCAGGCGGAGTACGCGCCGAAATTGATCCAGGATGCGGCGCCGGGTCTCGCCGAGGCCCAGCGGGCGCTCGCCGGCGCCGATGCGAAGGCCGGCACGGCGCAGCCTTATGACAAGACGGCCAAGCCAGCCCCTCGCGATGCGGCCGACGCCGATATCCTCGCCGGCTCGCCGCTCGACAAGCGGCTCAACTTCTCGAACTTCCTTATCGGGCGCTCGAACCAGCTCGCCCATGCGGCGGCGCAGAGCGTCGCCTCGGCGACGAGCGCCGAGCCTTTGTCATTCAATCCGCTTTATATTCATGCGGCGGTCGGGCTCGGCAAAACCCATCTGCTACAGGCGGTCGCCCATATGGCGGCATCCTCGAAGCGCCGCGTCATCTATCTGACGGCGGAAAAATTCATGCATGGCTTCGTCTGCGCGCTGAAAGCGCAGACGGCGATCGCCTTCAAGGAGAAGCTGCGCGCGATCGATCTTCTGGTGATCGACGATGTGCAATTTCTGCAGGGCAAATCGATCCAGCAGGAGTTCTGTCACACGCTGAACGCCTTGATCGATGCGCGCCGGCAGATCGTCATCGCGGCGGACCGGCCGCCCGCGGATCTTGAAAGCCTCGATGAGCGCGTGCGCTCGCGCTTCGCCGGCGGTCTGTGCATCGAAATGGGCGCGCTCGACGAGGCGCTGCGGGTCAAATTGCTCGAGGCGCGGGTTGCTGCGGCGAAACTGCTGCATCCGAATTTCGACATCTCGCCGGCCGTCATCGCCTATGTCGCAAGCGTCATTCAGACGAACGGCCGCGATCTCGACGGTGCCGTCAACCGGCTCGTTGCGCATATGTCGTTGACGGGGCAGCCGCTTTCGGTCGAAACGGCAGAGTCTGCGATCCGCGATCTCGTGCGGACGCGCGAGCCTAAGCGCGTGAAGATCGAGGAGATCCAGAAGCTCGTCGCCAGCCACTACAATGTGACGCGCGCCGATATCCTCTCCTCGCGGCGAACCGCCAATGTGGTGCGGCCGCGCCAGATCGCCATGTATCTGGCGAAAGTGCTGACGCCGCGCTCGCTGCCTGAAATCGGCCGCCGCTTCGGCGGGCGCGATCACACGACCGTGCTGCATGCGGTCCGCAAGATCGAGGCGCTCGCCAAGGCCGACGGCAAGCTCAATGAGGAAGTTGATCTCCTGAAGCGGATGCTGGTCGATATCTGAAGCCGATATCCGGCCTTGATATTCGATCTGCCGCTTCGTCCCGGAGGAGATCCCTGGCCGG
>JBKQRA010000179.1:0-23655 GCA_052144065.1 Methylovirgula sp.
GAGACGACGAAAACGGCTGGAATAGGACATAACCAGATGAAGCCGACATTGATTGTGATTGGAGCTGATAAGGGCGGCGTCGGCAAAACGACCGTTGCACGCACCATGCTCAATTATTTTGCAGATAATAATGTTTTGGCGCGTGCCTTCGATACGGAGCATCCGCGCGGGACCTTGCGGCGCTTTCATCCCGATGCGACCGAAGTGGTCGATATTACCCAGACGCCGGATCAGATGAAGATCCTCGATACGCTCAACACCTCGCAGGTCAAAGTGACGGTGATGGACACGCGGGCGGGGGCGCTGTCGACCAGTCTCAATGCTTTGCGCGACGTCGGCTTCCTCGACGCGGCGAAAGCCGGCGAGTTCAACTTCATCCTGTTTCACATTCTGGGACCGTCGATCGCGTCGCTGGCCGAGATCGCCGAGACCGCGCCTTTCGTGACCGATGCGAACTATTTCCTGGTCAAGAATTACGTCAACGACTCGACCTTTTTCGATTGGGATCCGGCGACGAGCCAGGCCTATTTCGGCAAAGTGAAAAGCACTGGCGAAGTCACCATCCCCAAGCTCAACGCCATGGCTTATGAGCAGGTGGAGATCGCCGGGACGCCGTTTTCGACCTATATTTCCAACAAAACCGCGTCGGGCGAAGCGGCTCAGCACTCGTTTACCTTGCGCGGCTATGTGCGCACGTGGCAGAACAAAAATGCTGAGGAATTCAACCGGATTCGTTTGCTTGATCTGATTTCTGGTCGGAACTGACAGGGCCCGGACTGCCAACGGGTTCGTTAATGCAAGCCGCATTATTTTCTGCCTTTGGGACTTTTATCTGTCAGGGTCGGCCGGTTTCGGCATGACGATACGGCCCTAATCTCAGCAAACTGGCGGGTTCCTCGGCGTTTTGCCGAGCGGGCTGCCGGCGGACCCTTCGGTCTGCTGGCGCGTGGTCTGCTGGCAAGGGTATGAATTGCGATGAGGGATCGGTAAAAGGCGCACGATTCTCGGAGCACGATGGGCGTGGATGCCATAGGAACCGTGCCATCATGAAGACCCGCACCTTGGTCTTCATTGTTTGTTCGCCGGCGGGACGGGTCGGCAAGAGCGTGGTCGCGCGCCTGCTCGGCGATTATTTCCTGGCGACCAATCGCACCTTTCAGGGATTTGACACAGACTCGCATGAGCCGGTCTTTGCCGCGCGCTTTCCGCAAGAGGCGATCGTTTCCGATCTCGGCACGGTGCGCGGCCAGATGGATCTCATCGATCCTCTGCTCGTCAATGACGAGATCCCCAAGGTCATCGATCTCTGGCACAGGTCGATGGACGTTTTTTTCGCGCTGATCGATCAGACCGAATTCATCGCCGAGGCCAATAATGTCGGCGTGTCGCCGGTGTTCTTCTTCATCGCCGATGCCTCGACCCGCTCGCTCGATGCGGCGTCCAGACTCGCCGACCGCTATCCCGAGCAACCGATGATCATCGTTGAAAATGCCGGCGCCGCGCCGCTCAGCCGGGAGCAGCTGGCGCGCTATCCCGGCAGTGGCGTCGTGAAGATCGGGGCGCTCGATCCGGTGCTGCGCAATGCGATCGAGGACCCGAATTTCTCGCTGTCGCGCTTCATGCTGGTGCCGCCGACGAGCATGTCGATCGTCGTCCGCAGCGGGCTGCGCGACTGGCTCGGCCGCGTCTTCGCGCAATTGCGCAGCCTCGAGTTGCGGATGACGCTCGAGCAGGCCGAGCATTTCTGAAAGTGGGATTTAAGGCGCGTTGGCATCGGCGGGCGCCGTGCCGCTCTCGATGATCGCCAAAAGCTTGCGCGCGCCCATCTGGTCCTTAGGGTCGAGCTCGGCGACCTTCTTCAAAAGTTCGCGGCCTTCGTCGTAGCGGCGCAGTTTCGCGAGCAGCCAGCCTTTGGCGCGCAGAGAAAACAAGAGGACGCGAGGATCGCCGTCGAAATCACTGAAATTGGCATCGTCCGGCTGCACCTCGCGCCAATCTGCCGAAAGGTTGTTGCGCTTGAGGCCGTCCTGCACCCAGGCTTCGATATGCGGCAGACAATCGCGCAGCCGGCGTTTGTAATAATAGAATTTATAGGCGCCGTAATGGGTCGCGAGGTGATCGGGCGCGATCTCCAGCGCGCGCTTGATATGCGCTTCGCCGGCTTCGGCGTCCTCCCAGCATAGGCCGACGGCGCGCAATTCCCGTTCGGCTTCGGCAGGCAGATCGCTGTAATAGCGCTTCTGCAGCCATTCATCCTCTTCCATCGATAGGCTCTCTACCGGCTCTTAGTGATGATGGTCATGGTCGTGATGGTCATGATCGTCGTGGCCGTGATCATGGTCGTCATGATCGTTTTTGGGCTTCACCAGAATCTTGGTGAGATAATCGCCGGCGACGAGCACGGCATCGTCATCGACGACATGGCCGAAGCCTTTGCGGGTCAGTGATTTCACCGGCACTTCGGCAGCTTTCAGAAGTTCCTTCGTCCGGGCGAGCGAACTGTAGGGCATCGTCTCGTCGGCATCGCCATGGACGAGGAGAACTTGCGGCTTGGCCGAGATCGGGCGGCCAAGCGCCTCGCTGCCGTCGAAGGCGCCGGAAAAGGCCATGATTGCCGCCGGTGCCTTCTCACGGCGCAGGCCGACTTCGAGGGCCATGCGGGCGCCTTCGCCGAAGCCGACGAGCGCGAGATTGCCGGGCGGCAGGCGCTTCTTCTCCAAGATGGCGTCGATGAAACCGTTCAGCTCCTCCGCCGAGCGTCGGATTTGCGCCTGCTGCGTTGCCGCATCGGCTTTCAGATCGTACCAGCCGCCGTCCGGCGTATTCACCGCCATGAACTCGGCCTTGAGGATATAGGGCTGCCAGTTCAGCGCCACGTCGAGGAATTGGTCGCTGTCGAGGCCGCTGCCGCCGATCATCAGGACGCTGAACACGGTCTTGCCGCAGGACATGGAGGCCAGAGCGCGGCCTTCGAGAGGCAGGCGGACTTCGGCCCTTGCGGCGGCAATGGCTTCAGCGATGGCTTCAGGCGTTGCGGACACGGCGCTCTCCTTCGTCAGGATCTGCCGTTTCGCATGCAATCTTTGCGCTAAGGGGCCGGGCGCCGTCGCTCTCAGAAAGCTGCCTAGGCGGGCTCTTCGGGGTTCAATGATCGGCTGCGACGAGCTTGTAGCGCATAAGCGATCGATCATTGCGGGGGCTCCGATCGGCAGACAAAGAAATGGCCCGAAACCTGTCCGGTTCGGGCCAATCGCGCGTCGGCAGCTATATATTTTAACGCAAGTCACGCGCCATGAGCGGCGCGTGATGCCCATTGCGTTTAGAGCATCGGATCTGTCCGAAAACCGCTGCGCACTTTTCGGTCCGATGCTTCAAATCACATAGGATTTGAGCGGCGCGAAGCCGTTGAAGCCGACCGAGGAATAGGTCGTCGTATAGGCACCCGTGCCCTCGATCAGAACCTTCGAGCCGATCTCAAGCGAGACCGGCAGCGGGTAGGGCTCCTTTTCATAGAGCACATCGACCGAGTCGCAGCTGGGGCCCGCGATCACGCAAGGCTCCATCTGGTCGTCGTCGAACTCGGTGCGGATCGGATAGCGGATCATCTCGTCCATCGTCTCGGCGAGGCCGTTGAACTTGCCGATGTCGAGATAGACCCACTTCACCTTGTCGTCCTCGGCCTTCTTCGAGATCAAAACGACTTCCGCCTCGATGACGCCGGCATTGCCGACCATGCCGCGGCCCGGCTCGATAATCGTCTCCGGGATGCGGTTGCCGAAATGCTTGCGCAACGCCTTGAAGATCGCCTGCGCATAGGTCTTCACGGTCGGAACGTTCCGCAGATATTTGGTCGGAAAGCCGCCGCCAAGATTGACCATTTGCAGGTTGATGCCGCGCTCCGCGAGATCGCGGAAGATCGCCGCCGCCGCCTTCAGGCTCGCATCCCAGCTCTTCGGATTGCGCTGCTGCGATCCGACATGGAAGGAGAGCCCATAGGCCACGAGGCCGAGCCGATGCGCATGTTCGAGCACCTTCGTCGCCATTTCCGGCACGCAGCCGAATTTGCGCGACAGCGGCCATTCGGCGCCGGCGTTGGCATCATTGCAGAGCAGGCGGCAGAAGACCTTCGCGCCGGGTGCGACGCGGGCGATCTTCTCGACCTCGGCTTCGCAATCGACCGCAAAGAGACGCACGCCGAGCGCATAGGCGCGGGCGATGTCGCGTTCCTTCTTGATGGTGTTGCCATAGCTGATGCGATCCGCCGTCGCGCCGGCCGCCAGCACGTCTTCGATCTCGGTCACCGAGGCCGTGTCGAAGCACGAGCCGAGGCGGGCGAGGAGCGCAAGCACCTGCGGGTCGGGATTGGCCTTCACCGCATAGAAGACGCGCGTGTCGGGCAGGGCCTTAGCGAAGGCGGTGTAATTGTCGCGCACGACTTCGAGGTCGAGGACAAGGCACGGGCCATCCTCACGTCCCTCTTGGCGTCGGCTACGCAGGAATTCTTGGATACGATCCGTCATCGCGGCATCCCTTCGAAGGCGCGGTGCAGACCGCGCAAAAGCGAACGAGCTTCGGGGGTGAACGACGATTTCAGCCGGCGACGCGGTGTGGACACGCGATCGCAGGCCTTGAGCGCCATTCGCGAGCACGGACAAGCGTATAGGCCACGGGCCCCACGCTAGCCGCGATCAGATGCTGCGCCGTTGGACATGCGCCTTTAGACGGCATTTAGCCGTCTGCTGGATCATGGCCTTCGCTTGGATTGGGATGAGTCCCGTTCCGCACGCCCGGCAAGAAAGACAAGCCTCTTCATGACGTCAGCGTTGGAAAGCTGACAGAGACGAAAAAGCCCGGTCCGTCGTTGCTTTAAGTCGCGTCCCCCGTTTGGCGGGGTTCGCCGGTTCGCCTCCGGCTGTCGAACTCACTCAGTAGTTAACCGGCCTCTTGTCCGGATCCCTACTGCTCGACACACGACCACAGGCACGTGCGATTTGGGCAAGTCGAAACATATGCACATCTTCCGATATTACAAGAGTTTTTTTCGATGTTTTTCACGTCATCCAAACAGTGCCGCAAAAATGCGGCGCCATCGCCGGATCGACGCGTCGCGATGGAGCCGGAGCGCTTCGCGCGAGCGCATTTTGCTCCGCTGACGCGGCGCATCCTTTGCCGCATCCTTTAAGGGACCGGCAAGGCTTGTCGGCTGCGCAAAAGCCGATTACCCACTGCCTCGTCCGGCGCACTCGCCGTCACTCAGCCTTGATGCTCATGCCCGATTTGACACGCCGCAAGCTGACGCAGAGTCTCCTTGCTCAATCCATTCTGCCGCGCCAGCTGATCAGCAGGACAGCCGCCGAGATGCTTGTGGGCACGGGCGCGCTTGTGACGACGCCGGCATTGGCGCAAAGCGGCGATCCTTCCCAAAAGCCTAATCTCAAATTCGAATATGACGATGTCGTGCGTCGCGCCCGCGAACTCTCCGCCGCGGCTTATGAAGCATCGCCGCCGCTCTTGCCGGAGGCGCTGAGCGGACTCGATTTCGACGCTTGGCGCGACATCCGCTTTCGCCCCGACAAAGCCTTTTTGAATGTGCCCGGCAGCATGTTCCGGCTGCAATTGTTCCACCTCGGCCATCTTTATCGCTGGCCGGTGACGGTCAATATCGTCAAAGACGGCATGCCGACGCCGATCCCCTATGCCGCCAATCTGTTCGATTACGGCCGTACGAAGTTCGACAAGCCGCTGCCGATCAATCTCGGCTTTGCCGGCTTCCGCCTGCACTTTCCGATCAATGTGCCGAATGTCTTCGACGAGGTGATCGCCTTTCTCGGCGCAAGCTATTTCCGCTTCCTCGGACGCGGCCAGAACTATGGCATTTCCGGTCGTGGCCTGACGGTGAATGCCGGCACCGCCGCGGAAGAATTCCCGGTGTTTCGCGAGTTCTGGATCGAGACGCCGAAGTCGGATACGGCGCGGGTGACGATCTATGCCTTGCTCGACAGCGCCTCGGCGACCGGCGCCTTTCGCTTCGACCTTTATCCGGGCCTCGACTCGGCGCTTGAAGTGACGGTGACGCTGTTCCCGCGCAAGCAGGACGTCAAATTCGGCCTCGCGCCGCTCACCTCCATGTTCTTCGTCGGTGAAAACGATCATCGCATCACCGATGATTTCCGCCGCGAGCTGCATGATTCCGACGGGCTGCTGCTCCATTCGAGCACCGGCGAATGGATCTGGCGGCCGCTGCGCAATCCGCAGCATGCCGAGGTCTCGTCCTTTCTCGATCGCGACGTCCGCGGCTTCGGGCTTTTGCAGCGCGACCGCAATTTCGATCATTATCAGGATCTCGACCTCGCCTATGAAACGCGGCCGAGCTATTTCATCGAGCCGCATGGCAGCTGGGGCGACGGGCGTGTCGAACTTGTCGAACTATCGACGCAGGACGAGGCGCATGACAATATCGTCGCCTCTTTCGTGCCGAAGGACGCGCCGGCGCCCGGCCGCAGCTTTGGCTATCGGATCACGTCGAGCCTCACCTTCGCGCGGCTCTCGCCGAATGGGCGCGTCGTGAACACCTTCCAGACCGCGGCGCGGGCGCTTGGATCGCCGGAACCGGTATCGCCAGGGTCGCGGCGTTTCATCATCGACTTCTCCGGCGGCGAGCTCGCCTATTATGCGCAAGCGCCGCAAATGGTCGAAGTCGTGCCGACGACGACGCAAGGACGGATCCTGCGCTCCTTCGTCGTGCCAAACCCGCATGTGAATGGCTTTCGTGCCATCATCGATCTTGAACTCGCGTCCAAACAGGCGACGAATCTGCGTGCCTTTCTGCGCAGCGGCAATCAAGCGCTGACGGAAACTTGGACCTATCCCTGGCAAGCCGATTGAGCCGTGCCGATCCGCCGCGGTCGCATATCCGATCTCTCAGCGCTCGTCGCAATTGAGAATCGCAGCTTTGCGTCAGACCGGTTGTCGCGCCGCAGCCTGCGCTATTTTCTGTCGGCGCATAATGCGGTCGTGCTGATTGCCGAGAGCGACGGTGTGATCGCGGGCTATGCGCTCGTCGCCTTTCGCAAAGGCTCTGGCATCGCGCGGCTCTATTCGATCGCGATCGATCCGGCCTTTCGCGGCCGCAATCTCGGCTGCACATTATTAAAAGAGGCCGAGAAGACAGCGCGCGCTGGCGAAGCGCAATGCATGCGGCTCGAAGTGCGCAGCCGCAACAAGCGCGCCATCGCGCTCTATGAGAGCCAGGGCTATCAGCGTTTCGGCCGCATCGCAGATTACTATGAAGACGGCGCGGCGGCGTTTCGCTATGAAAAGCCCATCCAGCGTTTGCGCGCGTAAAACTGAATTGGAATAAGTAGAAAACATAATTGTTGTCAGGCAATAATTCTTGCATATGCTTTCACATCGCAAGAAATGTGGAGGCACATATGTGCGATATACGTCTAGAGAAGCTTAAACTAAATCAAATCTACATTGACGTAACTTCTGAGCTGGCCGGGGCGCGGTTCCTCTCCTTCGACGACATTGTGGCGCGCTTCGTCGCGATTTTGCAGACGCGCTACCAGGAGTTCTGCAGCGAGGCCTGTATCGAGGCCAAGGCCCGCGAATTCGCGTCTCTCTATTGTCTACGCCGCGCCGATGCGGGCCAAGCGCGCCACGCAGCGCCAGCGCAAGCGGCTTGAGGGGGCGCAGACATGAGCCAATCAGAGGAAGCCGCAGCGAAGGTCGTCGCCGTCCATGCCGACCGGCCGGCCGAACATCTTTTCTTCGCGCAATATCGGCATTGGATGGCGGGATACGCGACGGGCGATATTTTTCCGTGGGACTGCGCCTGGGATGCCTTGCTGAAATATGTCTCCTTCGATGCGGCGGAAGCGCTCTATGCCGAGTTTCATTTGTTCATCCGCAGTTTGAACAATGCCGCGGGACGCAATTGCGGTTGGCGCCCGGATGTCTGCCGTTGTCTCTGTCGCGATGAATATCTCGCTTTGATGCTGGTCGGCGCTTCGCAGCGCGCCGATGCTGAAGAAGAGATGCGCGCCATGACGGCGCTTGTTGGCGGCGATCATCGCGCCGTCGTGCAGGCAAGCCGGCGTCTTGCCGCGACATTGAAACGGTGCGAACTCATGCTCGCGCCGATCCGCGGCCAACAGACCGCCGCGCCGCGGCGGATGATGCCCGATCGGCACACGGTCCATTAGGCTGGTCGCATCGCGCGCCGATGCGTTGACTTCCCCATCCGCTGAGCCTCTAATTGCTCAGGCGACGTTTTGCGGAAGGCTGACCGATGGCGCCCGATGGTTCTGACGAGTCCTTTAAGGCGGCCCCGCCGCTGCATCCCTTTGATGAAAAATGGTATGTCCGCGCCGAAGGCGAAACGCACGGTCCCTATGAGGGCCGCCGCGTCAAGGAGCTGGTCGAGCAAGGCCGGTTGACGGCCGACAGTCCGCTCGCCCGCCTCGGCGCCACCGAATGGAGCGCGGTGCGCGACGTTCCGGCCTTTGCCGGTCTTCTGCCGCCGGCACTGCCCTCTGCTGCGTCGCCGTCGCTTGCGCCGCGTCCGCAAGCCTATGCGGCTGGCGCTTCGGCGGCGGCCGCTGGAGGCGCGGTGCATTATGCCGGCTTCTGGATTCGCGTCCTCGCCTATCTCATCGATTACGTGCTGGTCTATCTGATTGTGATCGCGGTGAGCCTGTTGATTGGCTTTGTCGTCGGTCTCGCGACCAAGGGCGGGACCGGCAACAGCGAGCAGTTCACGCAGATCGTGGGCGGCATCGCCGGAGTTATCGGTGTCCTCATCGTCGTTGCTTATTATGTCGCGTTCAATAGCGGCTCTTGGCAGGCGACGCCCGGCAAGCGCCTCCTGGGGATTCATATCATCACGGAGAGCGGCAAACCCGTCAGTGGCTGGCTCGCCTTTGGGCGCTATCTCGCCTACATCATCTCGTCATTGCCGCTGTGCATCGGATTCATGGTGATTGGCTGGAACGACGAGAAGAAGGGCTTCCACGACATGATCTGCAAGACGCGGGTCATCTACGGAAAGCTCTGAAGGCGCCGGCTCAATCCTCTTTCGGACCTGTGCGCAGCCGCGCGAGATCGAAAGCCTCGATATCCTGCAACAGTTCGATGAAGGCGGTGACGCCGTAATCGGCCGAGGCTTCGCCCTTTTCGGCGGAGGCCGCGGCGGCGTTTCCCATCGCGCCAGCCTCCGACAAATCCTGCGTCATCCAGCCGAAGCCCGTCGGGCGGCCGGTTCTCAGCCAGGTGAAATCGCTTTCGAGCGCGGCGCTCTCCGAGGCGAAATCCTCCGCCGCATCCATGCGGACAAGATCGGGCCGGAAACTCAGCATCAATGAGGTCTCGACATCGCCGGCATGAATGCCGTGGGTCAGTTCCTCGGTCGAGAACAGCCCGTCGGGATAGCCGAAGCGATGCCAGCTCGCCATGACGACAAACATGTGATGGCGCGCCCGCAGCTCATGTGCGACACAGTCGAGCAAAGCGACATTGCCGCCGTGCGAATTCAATAGAACAAGCTTGCGGCAGCCGGCGCGGCGCACGCAGTCGCCGATCTCGGTCAGAACGCCCATCAAGGTCGTGGCAGAAAGCGACAGCGTGCCGGGGAAATCGCTGTGCTCGATCGACGTGCCGATGCTTTGGATCGGCAGAAAGAGCGCCGGCAGCTCGGCAGGCATCCGCTCGGCGACGCGCGCGATATAGCCCTGCATCAGCAGGAGATCGACGCCGAGCGGCAGATGCGGTCCGTGCTGCTCGACGGCGGCGACCGGCAGCACGGCGATGACATCGCCCATCTCGTCCGGCTTGAAATCCGTCCAGACCATTTCGGCCCAGAACCGTGTCGGCAGCATGAAGTCGTCTATCCTTCCTCGCGCGAGGCGCTGATTGCCATGAAACTAGCGCATTTTCGGGCGGCGGGGAAAGCCGACGCTCGCGCTGTCCCCCGATCCGCTTTGCCGGCCGCTGGGGAACGGCTTGCGGCTTGCTTGCGCAGGCGGGAAAGAACCTCCCGATTGACCTTACGCTGCCGCGCATGCGACGCGGGAAACGGCACAGTTCCGGCGAGTGGGGCAAGCATGACGACAGTGAGATGGAGATCGCGGCTGCATGTGCGCATGGCGGCTGCTGCCTTGATGGGACTTGCCTGGCTTTGCGGCGCGTCACCCGCCACCGCGCTCGATCATGTCACCTTTGCCACCAATTGGCGGGCCGAGGCGGAGCATGGCGGCTTCTATCAGGCGCTTGCCGACGGCACCTATGCCAAATATGGGCTCGACGTCACGATTCTACAGGGCGGTCCGCAGAGCAACAACCGGTTGCTGCTTGCCGCCGGCCGCATCGACTTCGACATGGGCGCGAATATGATCCAGGCGTTCAGCGCGGTCGCGCAGAATGTGCCGATCGTCGCGGTCGCTGCGCTCTTCCAGAAAGACCCATTCATCTTGATGTCGCATCCGGGCGTCGGCCTCGACCGATTTCAGGATCTGCCCAAGGCGACGAGCTATTTTCTCGGCACCGATGCGCTCGTATCGGTCTTCCAATGGCTGCATCAATCCTATGGCTTCCTGCCGGCGCGCGTGAAGCCCTACACCTTCAATTCGGGCCCCTTCATTGCCGAGAAGACGTCGATCCAGCAGGGCTATGTGACCTCGGAACCTTTTTCGATCGAGACGGACGGCGGCTTCAAGCCGAATGTCTTCCTTGCCGCCGACTACGGCTATCAATCCTATTCGACGACGATCGAGACGCGGCGCGATGTGATCGCCCAAAATCCCGATCTCGTGCAACGCTTCGTCGATGCCTCGATCATCGGCTGGTATCATTATCTCTATGGCGACAATGCCGCCGCAAATGCGCTCATCAAGAAGGACAATCCGGACATCAGCGATGCGCAGCTCGCCTATTCGGTCGCGGCGATGAAGGCGCATGGCATCGTCGATTCGGGCGATGCCGAAAAGCTTGGCATCGGCGCGATGACCGATCAACGGATGAAGGCCTTCTTCGATCAAATGATCGCGGCGGGGCTCTTCAAACCTTCGCTCGATTATCGCGCGGCCTATATGACCAAATTCGTCGATCACGGCACGGGCCTCGACCAGAGACCGAAGCGCTAGACTTCGGCTCGCGCCATGAGGACGTGAGAAGCGCATGGGAGGCGCATGGACCAGGCGCTCATATCGCTCAAAGACGTCGGCAAGGTCTTTCGCAACGGAACCGCCGCGCTGGCGCATATCGATCTGTCCGTCCGCAGCGGCGAGTTTTTGACGCTGCTCGGCCCCTCGGGCTGCGGCAAATCTACGGCCCTGCGCCTGATGGCGGGACTCGAGGCGCCGACATCCGGCGTCGTCGAAAGCCATCTGCCGCGCAAGTCCGGCGCAATCGGCTTCGTGTTTCAGGAGCCGACCCTGATGCCCTGGGCGTCCATCGAAGACAATGTGCGCCTGCCGCTGCAGCTGCAAAATATCGGCGGCCATGAGGCGCAAAAACGCTTCGACGAGTTGTTGCGGCTCGTCGGGCTTGAGACATTCGCCAAAGCCTATCCGCGCGAATTGTCCGGCGGCATGCGCATGCGCGCCTCGATCGCGCGCGCTTTAGTGCTGCGGCCGGCGTTGCTGCTGATGGATGAGCCATTCGCGGCGCTCGATGAGATCAGCCGCTTCCGTCTCAATGACGATCTATTGGCGCTGAAAGCCGAGCTTGCGACAACGATCGTCTTCGTGACCCACTCCGTCTATGAGAGCGTCTATCTCGCGACCCGTATTGTCGTGATGGCGGCGCGACCCGGCCGTGTCAGTGCCGAGATTACTCTTCCCGCCGATCTGCCGCGCAAAGATCTGCGCATGAGCACGGCCTATTTGGATCTCTGCCGCAAGACGTCCGAGGCGCTGGCGCGCGCTGCAGGCGACGTGCCGCTGCTGCAAGGCGGAGCAGCACCATGAAGCATCGCGTCTTGCGCCATCTCCCGTCCTTCGCGGTCATCGTCGGAATTCTTTGCGCCTGGGAAGCCATCGTCCGCATCTTCAACATTCAGCCCGTTATCCTGCCGGCACCGAGCGCGATATTTGAAGCCTTCCTCGAGGATTGGCGGACGCTGCTCGCGTCGCTCGGCATCACCTTGATGACGACCTTTGTCGCGCTGATCGCCGCCGTTGTCGGCGCGCTCTTTCTCGCCATCGTGTTTGCGCAATGGCGCTGGCTCGAACGCGCGCTTTTACCGATCGCGGTGACGTTGCAAGTGACGCCGATCATCGCCATCGCGCCTTTGCTGCTGGTCTATCTGGCGCCGCAGACGGCGGTGCTTGTCTGCGCTTTTCTGGTGGCCTTCTTTCCGATCCTCGCCAATGCGATCCTGGGGCTCGCCTCGGCCGACCGCAATCTCGTCGATCTGTTCACGCTTTACGGCGCGTCGCGCTGGCAGAGCCTATTGCGGCTGAGATTGCCGGCGGCTTTGCCGAATATTCTGGCCGGCGTGCGCATCGGCGGCGGCCTGGCGCTGATCGGCGCCATCGGCGGCGAGCTTGCCGCCGGCATGTCGGGGGGAGAGACGGGGCTCGCCTTCCGCATCATCGAGGCCGGCTATCTCCTGAAAGTGCCGCGCATGTTCGCGGCGCTTGCGTTGATTTCGCTCACCGGCATTGGAATTTTCCTCATTCTCTCGGCTATGTCGCATCTTCTCTTGCGGCGCTGGCACGAAAGTGCGCTCGATGACGCGAATTGAAGTGTGATTGGGCTTGATGCCTATGACGTCTGTGAAGCGAATCGTTTAACTTACCGCCGCATGATAGGAACTCCGCTAGGGAGTGAGCTTCATGGCTGATCCAGAGATCCGGCGTTCCGAACTGCGACGCTCCAGCATGCCCAAGCTACTTTTGGCTTTGGGGTGGGCCGCTCTTGTGCTGGCGGAGCCAGCCTCGGCCGCCGCCAAGGTCGACGGTTTCGATGTGCCGCCTGATCGCGCCGTGCCGGGTTTCGAAGCGGTGGCACAAACCGCTGCGCCCGCGGCTGGCGCTGCCGCCAAGCCTGCTCCCGTAAAGCCTACCCCTGCGAAGCCCGTCGCGGCCAAGCCCGCCACAAATCCGGATGTCGGCGCCGTCGCTGGCCGTTATGCGATCGTGCGGCCCGGCGCCAAAGAGAGCGGCTGCATGCTGACGCTTGGCGAAAAAAGCGTCGGGAAGGGCGGCTTCAGCGCCAGCCTGTCGCCGGCCTGCAAGGATGAGGGAATCGTGATCTTCGATCCGGCGTCCTGGCAGGTCGCCAAGGGCGAACTCGTGCTCGTCGCGCGCAAAGGCCACATGGCGCATTTCACCCAGCAGGCCGATGGCAGCTGGGCGAAGGATGCCAAAGAAGGCAAGCCGCTGGTCTTGAAGAAGATGTAAAGGGCCGGGCCGCGGTTCAGCGGCTCCGACCCTGAAATTCTCTCAGCCTGTGCGGCGAGCGCTTGATTGCTTAATGCACGCTGACGGTCGTCAGCTCATGTTCAAAGGCGTTGGCCAGCGCCGCATCGCGCGTATCGGTCACGGCGATCGGCGTGCCGTCCGCCGCGAGCAAGGCGAAAAGCTGGAGGCCGGGCGCCACGGGCGGAGCCTGCGGAAACAGGCGCGACACGTCTTCGGAACGGATTTCCCGCACATAGGCCAGCATACCCCCGCCGAGATGCGCGAACTGCTCGTCGCTGAAGGGCGGAGACGCCAAGATATTGTCTTCTGTTAACATGGTCACTTCTCCTTTTGCGGTCCTTCAAGGCCCCGCTTTCTATGCGCACTTGTCAGTCGCGCAATACGATATCGATTTTCTTCACCGATCGTTCCGGCTGGGGGCGGACTAAATCCACCGAGAGCAGGCCGTTTTGCAGATCCGCCCCAGCTACCTGCATACCCTCTGCCAGGAGGAACACACGTTGGAACTGGCGGGCGGCGATACCGCGGTGAAGATAATGCCTGTCCTTGTCCTCTTGCTGCCGGCCGCGGATGACGAGTTGTCCTTCCTCGACCGTGACCTGGAGCTGATCGCGGAGGAAGCCGGCGACGGCGAGGGTAATCCGCAGCCGCTCCGCTTGATCCTCGGTCTTGGCGATTCGCTCGATATTGTAGGGCGGATAGCCGTCGGATGCGGTCCGCGTGACCCTTTCGATCGCCCTTTCGATTTCATCGAAGCCGAGCAGGAACGGCGAATTGGTTGGCGTCATCCGTGACATGAGCGAAGCCCCTAGGCCTTCAGCACTTTGACTCCGGGAAGCCCAAAAGAGGCGCCTCCCGCATGGCTTGCGGTTCGCTGCACCCTTCGCTCGCCGGGCGCTTGGAAATCCTTCGATTTCGTCTGCGATGCCAGAAGCTTAGGTGCGAAGCGGTTGGACTTGTTAATGGATAGGCATGTCCCCGCGATCACAGACCAAATATGGAGATTTCGTGGCGCCATTCAAGGCGTCGAAATGGGCAGGATGGCGGGATTTTCCGCGACTTTCGGGCAACATCGGCGCGAAATTGCCTGTAAAATAGGATTTGGCTGAGCGATCTGCACCGTAGTCCTGCTGGACAATTTCGACTGATTCTATTATATGCGGTGCCTTCGAGCGGGT
The DNA here is from genome assembly GCA_052144065.1 of Methylovirgula sp. Classification (GTDB taxonomy): domain Bacteria; phylum Pseudomonadota; class Alphaproteobacteria; order Rhizobiales; family Beijerinckiaceae; genus Methylovirgula. Next base: position 14,603 of record JBKQRA010000179.1, read on the forward strand.
GCCTCCGGGCGCCCCTTTTTCATCCCTACAATCTGTCCGACGCTGCCTGGGGCGGCGATTTGGCTCAGGATAAGGAAGCCTGCGTGCAAGTTCTCGTTCGCGACAATAACATTGATCAGGCCCTCAAGGCGCTCAAGAAGAAGATGCAGCGCGAGGGCATTTTCCGCGAGATGAAGCTCCGCGGCCATTATGAGAAGCCGTCCGAGAAGAGGGCACGCGAAAAGGCCGAGGCGGTTCGTCGGGCCCGCAAGCTGGCCCGCAAGAAGCTGCAGCGCGAAGGCCTGCTGCCGATGAAGCCGAAGCCCGCGATGGGCGCGCGCTGAGGCGCTGCGCCAAGGTTCGGACTCGATGTCGCGGCCGGTCGCCGCGAACGACATCGTAAATTGACGCTACATTAATTTTGCCGTCGCAATCTTGCCGGATTGTCGGGCCTTAAGAGGTTCGGCGGCGTATGCCGCCTTCCACGAATCGTGTGATGAGTCTTTATCGCGTGTAGAGACTTTTAAAAAGTCTCGCGGTTCATGGTCGAGGCGTTGAGCATTTGAGGCGAGGGCTCACCCGTCGGGAAATGCTCGCATTCGTTCAGATTGAGAGCAAACTTTCCCAACCCTTCCAAGGCGGGCGGAAGGATGTTGCGACGGGGATTGCGATGACCCGATCACTCTATGCTTTTGCTGCGGCGGCGCTTCTCGCCGCGCTTGGCCTTGCTGGCTGCGAAAGCGTGAACAATGTCACGCGCGGCGCTGGCGTCGCCGAGATCGCGAGCGAGTCGCCGCAGGAAGCCTCCGCCAATATCGCGTCGCTCTCGGACGTCATTCAGAAGAATCCGACGGCTGAAGCCTATAATACGCGCGGCGTCGCCTATGCCCGCATCGGCCGCTTCCAGGAAGCGATTGCCGACTTCTCGGCCGCCATCAAGCTCAACCCCAATGATGCCGCCTCGCTGACCAATCGCGCGCTCGCCTATCGGCAGATGAATCAGAACGACGCGGCGCTGGCGGATTTCAATCAGGCGATCGCGGTCAATCCGAACCATGCGCCGGCCTATCTCGGCCGCGCCAATCTGCTGCGCCAGCAAGGCAAGCTCGTCGAGGCACGCTCCGATCTCGACCAGGCGATCCGCCTCAATCCGGAAAACGCGCAAGCCTTCCATGCTCGCGGCCTGATCGATCAGCGCGAAGGCAATCATCAGCAGGCGATCACCGATTTCGGCAATGCCATCGACCGCGATCCCTTCGTCGGCGCGCCCTACGAGGCGCGTGGCCAAAGCTATATCGCGGTCGGCCAGCCGGCGAAGGCGATCGAGGATTTCAACGCGGCGCTGAACGTCAACAATAGGAATCCGGACGCCTGGGCCGGCCTCGGTCTCGCCTATGAGCGCACTGGCAATCGCGCTAAGGCAATGGAATCCTATCAGCGCGCGCTCGCCTTCGATCAGAACAATCAGCTGGCGAAGGAAGGCCTCGCCCGCATGGGGCGGGCGTAAGCTCCGAAGGCTACGCGCGCCCTTATCGGCTCTGAACGTCCCGGTGTTGATAGATGCCAGCGAATCGCGTACCGACGATTAATCGTCTCTGATTCGGCTGAACCGATCAAGGACTCCAAATTAGGGCTTGATGCCCCGCGCCGACACAGCACGTCATGCAAGTGTTGTGACTGTCGTTCGGGAATTGGAACGAGACGTTCCCGCGCCGATAAACGCCCAAGCAGGCGTCGAATGTTCGGAAGGCTAGACGCCAATCCCCTGAAATTAATGACAGTCGTGTGCCGTTACAAAGGTACGGCCACGTCGCACATTGGAGCCGGACAAATGGCTTATTTAGACGAATTGCGTCGGGCCTTAGGCCAAACGAGTGACGAAGAATTAGCTGACTGGAGTGCCAGCGTCGGACCCAATAGCGAACATGCCCAAGTTGCCCAAGCCGAGTTCTTGCGGCGACAGACCGCGGCGGCAGAGAGTGCAGCCTCCTCTACGCGCAAAAGTGCTGGCTATCTTCTTGCGTCAGTTGTTGCCTTAACTCTCACATCAATACTGAACACAATCTTCATCTGTTTGATGTAGCTTTACCCGCACCTCCCACATTGATCGAGTGGCTTGCCGTCGACATGCGGGCGACATTGTTCTCCCGCATGTCTTTCGTCGACTGATTTTCCTTTGTTACGGCCAATGTGCAAAGCGACCGCTCGGCCCAATAAGCTTACGCCATCGCCTTCAGAATGCTCTCGACGACCTTTTTCGCATCGCCAAAAAGCATCATCGTATTGTCGCGGAAGAAGAGCTCGTTTTCGACGCCGGCATAGCCCGAACCCATGCCGCGCTTGATGAAGAGAACGGTCTTTGCCTTTTCGACATCGAGGATAGGCATGCCGTAGATCGGTGAGGTCTTGTCGGTCTTCGCCGCCGGATTGGTGACGTCGTTCGCGCCGATGACGAAGGCGACATCGGCCTGGGCGAATTCGGAATTGATATCTTCGAGCTCGAAGACTTCGTCATAGGGCACATTGGCCTCGGCAAGCAGCACGTTCATATGGCCGGGCATCCGGCCCGCAACCGGATGGATCGCATATTTGACGTCGACGCCATCTGCTTTCAGCATATCGGCCATTTCGCGCAGGGCATGCTGGGCCTGCGCCACCGCCATGCCATAGCCCGGCACGATGATGACCTTTTCGGCATTCTCCATGATGAAGGCCGCGTCATCCGCCGAGCCCTGCTTCACCGGCCGCGTTTCGACCGCGCCGCTGGCTGCGGCCGTCTCGCCGCCGAAGCCGCCGAGGAGGACGGAGATGAAGGAGCGGTTCATCCCCTTGCACATGATGTAGGAGAGGATTGCGCCCGACGAGCCGACGAGCGCGCCGGTTATGATGAGCGCGAGATTGCCGAGCGTGAAGCCGATGCCGGCGGCGGCCCAGCCGGAATAGGAATTGAGCATCGACACGACGACGGGCATATCAGCGCCGCCAATCGGGATGATGATCAAGACGCCGAGCGCGAAGGACACGAAGGCGACCAGCCAGAACAGCACGGCGCTCTGGGTCACGACGAACAGAATAACGAGCAGCACGAGCAGGGCGGCGAGACCGCCGTTGATGACGTGGCGCTGCGGCAGAAGGATCGGCTTGCCCGACATCCGGCCGTCGAGCTTCAAGAAGGCGATGATCGAGCCGGTGAAGGTGATCGCGCCAATCGCGACGCCGATCGACATTTCGACGAGGCTCGGGCGATGGATATCGCCCGGCACGCCGATGCCGAAGGCGGTCGGCGCGTAAAGCGCACCTGCCGCGACGAACACGGCGGCAAGACCGACGAGCGCATGGAAGGAGGCGACGAGTTGCGGCATCGCCGTCATCTGCACGGTGCGGGCGCGCCAGGCGCCGATGCCGCCGCCGATGGCAATGCCGAGGACCACGAGGGCCCAGGCGCCGGGGCCGGCCGGCAGCTGATAGGCGAGCGTCGTCACGATCGCTATCGCCATGCCGATGATGCCGAAGCGATTGCCTTGCCGCGACGTGGCCGGCGACGACAAGCCGCGTAGTGCGAGGATGAAAAGAATGCCGGAGATGAGATAGAGCAGCGCCGCGAGGTTGGCGTTCATCGGCTTAGCCCTTCTTCTTATACATCGCGAGCATGCGCTCGGTGACGAGGAAGCCGCAGAAGATGTTCACCGAGGCGAGGATCAGGGCGATGAAGCCGAAGATGCGGGCGAGGATCGCGCCCGAGTCTCCTGCGGTCGAGATGTCGACGCCAACCGAGAGCAGGGCGCCGACGACGATCACCGAGGAGATCGCATTGGTGACCGACATCAGCGGCGTATGCAGCGCCGGGGTCACCGACCACACGACGTAATAGCCGACGAAGACCGCGAGCGCGAAGATTGCGAGGCGGAAAACGAAGGGGTCGACCGCGCCGCCCGAGACGACATGCGCGGCGGCGCCGGCGCCATGCGCCAATTGATCGATATAGGCTTGCGCCGAGTCGGCGGCATGACGTGCCGCCTCTGCCGTCGCTTTAGTCTGCTCGAGAAGCAGTTGCGGGGTAATGTCCGTCATATTCCTCCCCCATCAATATAAGAGGATCGTGCGATCCGATGTTCAGGCGGCAGCTTTAAAACCATTCACCGCTTACGCGGCGGCTTGGAAACAGTCTGCCACCGCTTACGCGGCGGCTTGGAAGTTCGGATGGGCGAGTGCGCCATCCTTGGTCAGCAAAGTGGCCTTGATGATTTCATCGTCCCAATTGATCGCGAGCGACTTCGCGGTCTTGTCGATCATCGTGTCAACGAAGGCCGCGAGATTGCGCGCATAGAGTGCCGAGGCGGTCGCCGCGAGGCGTCCGGCTACGTTCAAATGCCCGATGATCTTCACATCATTGGCGGTGACGACGACTTCGCCCGGCTTCGAGAGGCTGCAATTGCCGCCACGCTCGACCGCGAGATCGACGATCACCGAGCCAGGCCGCATCGACGCGACCATCTCATCCGTCAAGAGCACGGGAGCCTTGCGGCCGGGAATGAGCGCCGTGGTGATCACGATGTCCTGCTTGGCGATATGCGAAGCGGTCAGCGCCTTCTGCTTTTCCTGATAGGCGGCCGACATTTCCTTTGCGTAGCCGCCGGCGGTCTCGGCCTGTTTGAATTCATCGTCCTCGACGGCGATGAATTTCGCGCCGAGCGAGACGACCTGTTCTTTCGTCGCGGGACGCACATCGGTCGCCGTCACGATGCCGCCGAGGCGGCGCGCCGTCGCGATGGCTTGCAGGCCGGCGACGCCGACGCCCATGATGAAGATCTTGGCGGCGGGCACGGTGCCGGCCGCTGTCATCATCATCGGAATGGCACGGCCGAATTCGGCCGCCGCATCGATGACCGCGCGATAGCCGGCGAGGTTCGCCTGGCTCGAGAGCACGTCCATCACCTGGGCGCGCGTGATGCGCGGCATCAGCTCCATCGCGAAGAGGCTTGCGCCCGTCGTCGCGAGGCTCTGCAGCGCATCGACATGATCGTAAGGATCCATGATGGCGCAGACGACGGCGCCGGATTTGGCGCCGGCGAGATCGCCGGGATTGGGCCGCCGCACGCGCAGAATAATATCCGCATCGGCAACAGGATTTTCTGGCGCGATCGTTGCGCCCGCAGCGGCATAATCCGCATCGGGAATGCCCGATTTGACGCCGGCTCGCGACTGAACGACCACATCGGCGCCGAAGCCGATATATTTTTTGACCGTTTCAGGAGTAGCGGCGACGCGCGCTTCACCGGGATCGGTTTCGGCCGGCACGGCGATTCGCATGAGCACCTCCGACAGCTAGCTGATGAGCAAGGGGTGGCGCACCGCGCATTGGCGCGCCCATAATCGATAGCACCGATTGAAGTGGGGAAGCGGCATAAGCGCCGCTTCGCTCTCCGGGCAAACTCCGTCGCGCGACAATGCGCGAAAGTCTCATCGGCTTGTTCAAAGGCCGCTGAGAGGTTTGGTTCAGAGCGTCAGGATGGCGAGAAGAATGACAATGAGGATGACACCGATGGTGCCATATTTCACGAAGCCGAGAAACCGCTGATAGGTTTTCTCGTGCTCGGCATAATCCATATCCGGATGGCCTGCAGCGTTCGCAGCAACTGACTCGCTCATTATCCCCTCCTGTCCGGCTGGCGTTGTGGTGACGAAATCCACCTTAGCCGGGTCTTTGTCCGACAAACCGCGATCGCCGCCCTTCGTCAAGAGGCTCGCCGTCGTCACTTGTGGCGTACTGTATACCAGCAAAGCTGGGCTTGGCTAGTGGGTCCCGCAACTATTGTGAAGCTGCAAATCTATTGTGAAGCTACAAGACCCGCCCGCGCAAGGGCTGCACTTTGGCGGGCGGCGAGCGCCTCCAGATTGAAGCCGTCGATCGCTTCGTTGAACAGCTGGTAGAAATTGAGCTTGGCGCCGAGATGGACGAAGGCGGCGCCGAGCCCGATGGCGGCGCGATCCATGAAGACGAATTCGCGCGGAATGGTGAGCGGGCCTTCGGTGCGCAGCGCATTGTGAACGGCGAAGGCCTCCCGCCGGCCGTAAAGTCCAGGTGAAATTCCATCGGCGATGGTGCGGGTGCGATCGTCGAGCAGCGGCCCATAGATAAAGCGCGCCCAGATGTTCAACGCTTCGATCGTCGCTTTCGAGAGACCGCGAAAGCCCCAGCCTTCATAGGCATGGACCACGCGCGGCTGATCATTCGCGAGTAGCCCTTCATAGAGATCGACCACGCCGGCGACGAAGCGCGGCGGAAAGATGCGGATGCAGCCATAGTCGAAGAGATTGACGCCCTCGGCGTCGCCCTCCGCAAAGACCGTATAATTGCCGAGATGCGGGTCGCCATGGATCACGCCGTAATGGCTGAAGGGAATCCACCAGGCCTTGAAAAGAGCGGCGCCGATGCGGCTGCGATGCGCTTCATCGGACGAGAGAATGCTGCGCAAGGGCAGGCCGTCGAGCCAGCTCATCGAAAGCAGCCGCTTGGTCGAAAGCTCCGTTTCGATGCGCGGCACACGGATCTCGGAATAGGGCGCAAGGATCTCGGCATAGAGCGCCGCATGGCGCGCCTCATGTCGATAGTCCAGTTCTTCGCGCAGCCGCGCCGCGATCTCCTTTGCGACTTCGCGCGTGTCGATCGCCGGCCGCATGCGCCGATGCAAAGCCAGGATCATGTCGAGTTGTTTGAGATCGGCTTCGACAGCCGACGCCATGTCTGGATATTGCAGCTTGCAGGCGAGCAGGCGGCCATCCTTCGTCTCGGCGCGATGGACTTGTCCGAGCGAGGCGGCGGCGGTCGGATTGAGATCGAAGGCGCCGAATTTCTGCCGCCAGTCGGGGCCGAGTTCCGCCTGCATGCGGCGTTTGACGAAGGCAGCACCCATCGGCGGCGCCTGTGCCTGCAGCTGCGTCAGGCTTTCCGCATATTCGGGCGGTAAGGCGTCGGGAATGGTCGCGAGCATTTGCGCGACCTTCATCAGCGGGCCTTTCAAACGCCCGAGCGCTTGCGTCAGAGCGGCGGCGCTTTGCGCATCGTCGACGCTGCCGCCGAAGAGGCGTGCGCCGGCGATCCGCGCCGCGGCGGCGCCGACATGGGTGCCGACCCGCAGATGCCGGGCGGCGCGGGCGGAAAAACGATCGGATTCATCGGCCATGGGCTGGTCTTATCGGTTCTTTTGCCGCTGCAGCGGTGCGGAGTTTGCTAGATATAGGGACTGCTTACGCAGTCTTTCGCAAAAAGGGACGATTTCCATGGCCGGCCCGCTCACCATTTTGGCAGATTCCGTCGACGGCAAGCATTTCGAGATCACGCTCGAAAAGACCGAGGCGGATACGGCCATGCTGCGGCTCGAAATCTGGCTGAGCAATCTGGATCACCGCCGCGACGATCCGAGCAAGGACGATGTCTTGCGCATGTACGACATTCGCTTCGATCGGACCCGCCGGCTCGCCTGCAAGGCCAAGATGAACGGCTCCTATCCGACGATCACCTTCAATTTGTTTCCAGCGATCGAGGATAAGAAGCCCTATGTGCGGACCCAGATCGCCGACACTTTCGGCAATCTCGGTGACGGCACCAAGGATTTCAGCCTCGAAAAGACCGATTTCGACGCGCTGAAGCAATTTCTGCTCGACGCGCAGTTTCCGGAATTCGAAGCCACCGTCATCCGCAATGAGAAGGCAGTGCTGCGGCGGTGATTTTTCAAAAGACTTGTAGAGTTCTGCGCCACCGCTATACTAACATTCGTTATAACGGAGGCGGAGATGAGCCCAGCGGCGAAACCCGGCCATACGATCCTTAAAGTGACCCAAATCGGCAATTCGCTCGGCGTGGTGTTACCGCGCGAGGTGTTAGCCGAGCTTGATCTCGAAAAGGGCGATCAGCTTTATTTGACTCGCTCGCCTGAGGGCTATCGCGTCACCAAGACCGATCCGGAATTCGAGCGCAAGATGAAGCTCGCCCGCGAGATCATGAAGAAGCGCCACAATGTGCTGCGCGAACTCGCCAAATAGCCGTGAGCACCTTCCGCTTTCTCGACCGCGATATCATCCTCGCCATCCATGAAGAACAACTCGCTCAACATGGCGGGCGTGTCGGCATTCGCGATGAAGGCCTGTTGGACTCGGCTTTGACGCGGCCGGTCAACCGTGCCGGCTATGATGCAGAGGCGGACATCGCGACGCTTGCTGCCGGCTACGCCTTTGGCCTCGCCAAGAACCATCCGTTTCTCGACGGAAATAAGCGCACCGCCTATGTGGCGATGGAATTATTTCTCGCCGATAATGGCTTTGCGCTCAATGCCAGCGATGAAGACGCGCTGCTCACGATGCTGCGGCTCGCCGCGGGCGAGATGAGCGAGGAGGATTATGCGGCGTGGATTAGAGGCAATGTGGTGGGGTGTGTGAGCGTTGAGATTTATCCGACGAACATCTGATAGGTTGGCTTCATGGCAGGCATAAGCTCATCATCGTGTCTCTTTCACGTTAACCGAATTGAGGTCACCTTCGCAGACGATATTGGGAATTCTAAGTCAGTTGTTGCGACGGGCTTTTGGATCAAAAAAGATGGAGTGGATTATTTTGTGACGAATGCTCACAACGTTGAGCCTCGAATGAAGCTTGGACCAAATACCGCTTATAAGCTTGAGAGGTTCAACATATTTCTGCGATCTAAAATATACGACAGTTGGGGGCTAGATACTCATCCCTGTGAAGTCGCTAATATCCATTCTTATAAGAAGCACAATTTCGCAGACGTAATCGTGTTACGTGATGTTTCGTTTGTTAATCAGCGAGAAAATTGTACTCACAGTTGCTTCCCCTTCGAAGATATCGCGGGCCAAGAATTCTTCGAAGAGCATTTGTTTGTCACCGACATAGCGTCATTTGTTGGCTTTCCGGGGCGGGCAGGCGCGCCGTGGTATGATGAGGCATCGCTTCTTCCCATTGCGAGAACCGTTGACCTTGCCCCCAAGTTTTATCCAGATGTGAGTTCGCCCTGACGGTTGGATTCAGCCTCTTTGGCTGGGTGAGCGGCGGGAGCT
>JBKQRA010000180.1:0-8356 GCA_052144065.1 Methylovirgula sp.
AGCGAGCGCTCGCCCGGCCCGGTGTTCGCGATGCCGCGCCAGATATAACGGGCAGTCTGCCTAAACAAACGGCAGTCAGCTCCGTCGACGAGGCGGGGATCGACGCGGCGGTCGTGCCCGATATTCCGCCCGATCCGCTCGTCCAGGCCGCTGTGCCGCCGACCGAGACTCCCGGCGCGCCGATTGTCGACCCGGCCGTCACGCCGAGCAGCAAGACCGCTGCGCCATCGGGAACGCCTCCCATGGGTGCAGCTCCGCCGCCGGCCGCGGCTGCACCGCAGAAGCCACTGACCATCGCCGATCGTCTGCACGCCGCGCTCGACGTCTGGGTCGCAGCCGACGTCAAGGGCCGCGATGCGGCGGAAACAACGCGGCTGCGCTCCGAGATCGCGGCCTTCTACATCACCCGCAATTTCACGCCGCTCTGGGTCGAAAACGGCAAGCCGAATGAGGCCGCGCGGTCGGTGCTCGCAAGGCTTGCCCATGCCCGCGACGACGGTCTTACGATTGATGATCAGCCGCCGGGCGCTTTCGGCGAAGGCGATAGCGACGACAAGCGCGTCGCGGCCGAACTCAATCTGACCGATCTCGTCATTGATTATGCGCGTCAAGCCTCGGGCAGCCGCATCGAACCGATCCGCATCGCGACCTTGATCGGCGCCAAGCCTGTTTTGCCAAATGCGTCGACCATCCTCGGAAGCGTTGCGTCGGCGGGCTCGAATGCCGGCACGGTGCTCGAAGGCTTCAACCCGCCGCAGCCTGGCTATCGGGCTCTGCGCGAGAAGCTTGCAGAATTGCGCCACGAGGCAAAGCCCGTCGCGCGCGGGCCGATTCCGGCGGGCCCCGTGCTGAAAGTCGGCATGAGCGATCCGCGCGTGCCGCTCATCCGCGCCCGTTTTGGCCTCGATGGCGATGCCGACGCGAGCGACAGCGAATTGCTCTATGACACGCGGATCGCCGCAGCCGTCGCTGAATTCCAGAAGGCGTCCGGCCTGCCGGCGTCAGGCGTGTTGACGGCGCGCACCATCGCCGCGCTTTCCGGCGGCGAGCCGGAAAAGCTCGAAAATGTTCTGCTTGCCAATATGGAGATGTGGCGCTGGATGCCGCGCGATCTCGGCAAGGATCGCATCGAGGTCAACATTCCCGACTTCTCGGTCAGTGTCTTTCGCGGCGAGCAACTCGCCACGCGTAATAAGGTTGTCGTCGGAAAGCCGAATACGCCGACGCCGGTCTTCTCCAATGTGATGCGCTTTCTGATCGTCAATCCTTATTGGAATGTGCCGCCTTCAATCATCCGCAAGGAGATGTTGCCGCGTCTCGCGAGCGATCCCGGTTATCTCGCGCGCATGGGCTATGAGGTTTTCACGCGGCATGGCCATCTTGTCGTGCGTCAACCGCCGGGCGAGCGCAATGCGCTTGGCCGCATCAAGTTCATGTTCCCTAACGATTACGCCGTCTATCTGCACGACACGCCGTCGCGCGCCTTGTTCGGAGCGTCGCAGCGCGCCTTCAGCCATGGCTGTGTGCGCGTCGATCAGCCGTTCGATTTTGCGATCGCCGTGATGGGCGCGAAGAATGGATGGAGCGAACAACGGCTCAAAAAACTGATCGGTGGCGACCAGCGTTATGTGAATCTGCCTGAGGCGTTGCCAATCCACATTGAGTATTTTACGGCCTTTGTCGATGCCGATGGGCATTTGCAGTTACGAAATGACATCTATGGATATGCGCATAAGGTCGATGTCGCGCTAGGGCTTGAGAAAGACGAGCCTGCGAGGCAAAAACGTGAACATTTTTAGGCAGTTCGGAGACACAGCTTCGCCATATTTGCTGGATTACATCCCCGTAATGATGTTTGATGGATGCAGCTTTCGTTGCATCATGCGAATAGCGCCGTTGAACGGGGGATCGCCGTCTTGGTCGGTTGACTACGCGGCGTTAACGGTTCTCGGTGACAAGTAAAATTTTAGCGGCCGTTTGAAGAGCCGCTGAGAACTCGCTGACCGGACGATGTTGTCACGGTTGGTGCAACCGAGAACCCGGGGGTTTGATTTGGCTCAACCGCGCCTCAGCACGGCCTGTCCAATTCGCGCGGATTCGTCCGCATTTTTCGGTTTTGGAAATTTCCTGCGCTCCCGTTTCGGCCGCGCCTCTTCGGTCTTCTGCGCCTCTTCAATCTTCAACGAACGCAGCTCTCAATCTCTCTCGTCTTTCGCGATGCGCGGCGCTTTCGGCGCGCTGCTGTGCGCAAGCCTTCCCGCGTCGACGGAATCGGCGGTCGCCAATGGCGATACGCGTACGATCGAACTCTATAATCAGCACACGCAGGAATCGATTTCGGCCACCTATCGGGTGAATGGCGAATACGACACCGCTGTGCTCGAGAAGCTCAATTGGTTCCTGCGCGACTGGCGCCGCAACGAAGCCACGCGCATGGATCCGCGTCTCTTCGATGCGGTCTGGGAAACCTATCGCACCGCCGGCGCGACGACGCCGATCACCGTCGTCTGCGGCTACCGCTCGCCGCAAACCAATGCGATGCTGCGCCACCGCTCGCGCATGGTCGCCGAACATTCGCAACATATGCTCGGCAAGGCCATGGATACGACCATGCCCGGCATGTCGATGGAAAAGGTTCGCGAAGTCGCGATGCGCCTGCAGATGGGTGGCGTCGGCTTCTATGGCGACTCGGCCTTCGTGCATATCGATGTCGGCAATGTGCGCTACTGGCCGCGCATGACCTATGCCCAGCTTGAGCACGTGTTCCCCGATGGCAAATCGGTTCTCGTCGCCTCAAACGGCAAGACATTGCCGGGCTATGAGGAAGCGCGCGCCGAACTCGCCGCCAATGGCCGTGTCGCGCAAGCACCGCCGCCGCGGACGGGTACGAATTTCTTCGCCTGGCTGTTTGGCGGCGGCAAGAGCGCCGACGAGGCCGAGGAGGAGACGCAAACCGCGTCCAGCGCTCCGGCACCGGCCGCACCGACGGCCGCCGCCGAGAAACCGCAGGAAGTTGCCGAGGCCGCGCCGGCGACGAAGCCCGAACCGATCGCCGAATCCAAACATGAGACGGCTTCGATCGTGGAAGCCGCCGCCGAAGAGACGGCGCCCGTACCGCCGCATCGTCCGACGGATTTCCTGGCTCTCGCCGATGTGCCGCTGCCGCCCGGTCGCCCGACGGCATCTTTCGAGACTGCGGAAGTACCTTTGCCTCCGGCGCGCGCCATCGAGACGGCGTCCGCATCTGAGGCCGCCCCTGAAGAAACGGCAGCCCTGCCGACCATCATCACCCGCGGCGCCAGCGAGAGTTCCTTGGCGCATGGCGCTGCACCGAGCCATACCGAGCCGCAAGTGCTCGCCTATGCGCCTGTCGCACAGATCGGCGGACTGCGCTCAGCGCTGCGCGGCAAGACGGCGAGCCGCACCGACAAGGCGGGCGAAAAGCCCGGTGTCCAGGAGCTGGCTAAGCTCGAACATCAGACGGTGATGTCGCCGACGCTCACGGGTCTGCGCCGGGCCGGCCAGATCGAGACGGCGGCTCTGTCGCAGAAGCTGGCGGCCGGCTATCTCGCCCGCTTCGCCAATATCGCGACCAATCTGCCGACGGATCATTTCGCGGGTCCCGCCGTCGTCGGGCTGCGGACCGCCGACCGCAGCCGGATGATGTTCATCGACAACGCCGTGGCACTCAAGACCCCTTAAGTCGCGGGTCTTGAGTTTGCCGAGCGCTTCTCCGCTTAGCTTGTGATAGCTGCTGCCGCGAGCGCGTTGTCCGCGTAGAGCAGGCGATGCTGGGGCAGGGCCCAGAGAAAAATCAGCGCGAAGATGAGGCCAACGATGACCGCGCGGATGATCTGCGCCGGCCCGGCGATCGCCATTTGCGGCTGCAGAACGATGTGGGTGAGCGGAGAGTCGACCTGATAAAGTGCTCGTTTTCTCAGCAACATGGGCGCTGCCTCCGGATCGTCGGGCCGATCCGGAAAAAAATTAAGCGTAATTGGTTAGCTTTTGTTTACCGTGCCGGCGGGCCGGCCTTGGCTGTTTGCGGCCACGTTCTCGTTCCAAAGGCCGATATCGGAGCGCGTGAGTTGCATTTATTTTGCTTGGTGGGAATCAGGCGGCATTCTTGGATTGGGTTCGCGCACTGATGGCGCAGAATTTCGATGAAATGACTAAAACGGATGGCGGCGTCCGCGCCATCTATTCCAAGATCGCGCGCTGGCTGGCCGATTCCCCCTCCGAGCTTCTGGCCTCGCGCCGGGCTCAGGCCGAGCTTCTATTCCGCCGCATCGGCATTACCTTCGCCGTCTATGGCGACAAGGATGCGGCCGAGCGCCTGATCCCCTTCGATATCGTGCCGCGTGTGCTCGGCCGCTCTGAATGGGTGCGGCTCGAAGCCGGCCTCGTGCAGCGCGTCAAGGCGCTCAACATGTTTCTGGCCGATATCTACGGGCCGAGGGAGATCTTGAAGTCGGGCGCGATCCCGGCCGATATTGTTTTGACCAACCCCTTCTTCGAGAAGGAGATGGTCGGGCTCAAGATCCCGCATGATCTCTATGTCCATATCGCCGGCATCGATGTCGTGCGCATCGACGAGGACGATTTCTACGTTCTCGAAGACAATCTGCGTACCCCGTCGGGCGTCTCCTATATGCTGGAGAACCGCGAGGTGATGATGCGGCTGATGCCGGATCTCTTCGCCGAACATCGCGTCGCGCCGGTCGAGAATTATCCCGATGCGCTGCTGGCGACCCTGCGCTCCGTTGCTCCCGCGACGGCCGAAGGCGAGCCCACGATCGCGCTGTTGACGCCCGGCCAATATAATTCGGCCTATTACGAGCATTCTTTCCTCGCCGATAAGCTCGGCATCGAACTCGCCGAGGGCCGCGATCTCCTGGTGCGCGACAAGATCGTCTATATGCGCACGACGCAGGGACCCAAGCGCGTCGATGTCATCTACCGCAGGATCGATGATGCCTATCTCGATCCGCGGGCTTTTCGGTCCGATTCGGTGCTCGGCGTCGCCGGCCTCTTCGACGCCTATCGCGCCGGCAATGTGACGCTCGCCAACGCGGTCGGCACCGGGGTCGCTGATGACAAGGCGATCTATAGCTATGTGCCGGAAATCATCGAGTTCTATCTCGGTGAGAAGCCGCTTCTGAAGAATGTGCCGACCTGGCGCTGCCGCGAGCCGGAGGCGCTTGCCTATGTACTCGCGCATCTGCCCGAACTCGTCGTCAAAGAGGTCAATGGCTCGGGCGGCTATGGCATGCTGATCGGGCCGCAGGCGAACCGCGATCAGCTCGCGCTTTTCGCCGAGAAGCTGAAGACCCATCCGGACAATTTCATCGCCCAGCCGACCCTAGGCCTTTCGACCTGTCCGACCTCTTTCGCGAGCGGGATCGCGCCGCGCCATGTCGATCTGCGGCCATTTGTGCTATCAGGCAGCGACGGGGTTCGCGTGGTGCCGGGCGGTTTGACCCGCGTGGCACTCGCTCAAGGATCCCTCGTCGTGAACTCAAGTCAGGGTGGCGGGACGAAGGATACCTGGATCATCGAGGACCACGGCCTCGACGCCATGGTGGTCGGCGCCGCGGCACAGGTACAGATCCAAAATGTGCTCGGCCAAGAGCAATTTGGCCAAGAACAATAATGGACTGTGACGGCAGAGCGCTTGCCTGAGCAGGCCAACCGGGAGGGTCATGCTTTCACGAACCGCCGACAGCCTCTATTGGCTCGCGCGCTATATGGAGCGGGCGGATTTTCTGGCGCGGATCATCGATGCGACGCGCCGCCTCGCGACCTTGCCGCGCATCTATGCCGGACCGGGAACCGAATGGGAAAGCGCGCTCGAAGCATCGGGTGCCTCCGACGGCTTCGCCAAGACCCATGCGGTTGCGACGGAATCCGAAGTCGTCGACTATCTGACCTTCGCCCCGGACAATCCGTCGTCGATCCGCAATTGTATCGAGCTCGCGCGGACCAACGCCCGCGCCGTTCGCACCGCGCTCACCGCGGAAGTCTGGGACTCGATCAACAGCGCCTGGATCGAACTCAAGCGCTATGAAAAGTGCGACATCGGCCAGGGCCGCTACGACCGCGAGGAATCCGCGCTCTTTCTGGAATTCGTCAAAAAGGCCTCGCTCGATTACGACGGCTCGGCGCATCGGACCATGCTGCGCAACGATGCCTATTGGTTCTCCCGCGTCGGGCTCTATGTCGAGCGGGCGGACAACACGGCGCGGCTGCTCGACGTGAAATATAATATCCTGCTGCCGGAGACGGAGATCGTCGGCGGCTCGCTCGACTATTTTCAATGGGCGGCGATCCTGCGCGCCGTCTCGGCGCTGACCGCCTATCATTGGGTCTATCGCGAGGGTCTGAAGCCCTGGCTGATCGCCGATCTTCTGATCCTGCGGCCGGAGATGCCGCGCTCCCTCATCGGCTGTTACGAGAATATCGTCCGTTTCCTTGAAGAAATCAGCAGTGCCTATGGCACGCGTGGGCCGGCGCAGGACCACGCGCAGAAGATTATGGATCGATTGCAGAAGGCAACGACCAAGGAAATCTTCCAGGCCGGCCTGCATGAATTCATCACGGCCTTTGTCGAAGACAATATGCATCTCGGCGTGACGATCTGCGAACAGTATCTGTTCAGCTAACGGTCAAACTCAGCCTAATAGTTAAGCTAGATTAGTAAATATGACGCCGAAAGCGCCATAAATGGCCGCTTGTTCCGAAAATGAGCCAAACTGCGCGCAAATGACGCGATTTTTCAAATGATTATGTCTACATAACCGAGTCTTTGTGACGGTTGTGTTACAAAGTATTAATTTAATTTAATACATAAATATAAGTATAGAATAGCTTTTTGTAAGTATATTTTATTCTTAAAAGTAGTATAGCTAGCTACCTAGATTTGATCGCATATTCCAATAATCTCCCGGCCCGCTCGGATGATCGAGCGATGATCCAGAAACAGGAGATTTGAATATTGAATCATAGGGCAATTACAGCTGCTACGCTTATCGCTGCTTCGCTTCTTGTCGCGGCTTCGACTGGTGCTGACGCGCAAAGCTGGAGTGGCGGCGCTTCATACTATCGGGCGCGCACGAGCATGGGCTGCGCGCATCGCTTTCTGCCGTTTGGAACCAGGCTGAAGGTGACCAATTTGCGCAATGGGCGGGAGCTCGTGCTCACCGTCAATGACCGCGGGCCCTTCATCCGGGGCCGGATCGTCGATGTGTCGACACAGGCGGCGACGATGCTTGGCTTCCGTCAGGCGGGCGTCGTGCCGGTGCGGATCGAGACCCTCGGCCGTCAGTCGGCTTCCAACTGAGCGCCTGATGCGCGCTTTCCTCGGCCTGAGATCGGCGAGGGTCTCGGCCGCCCGTTCCCTTTGAATGCGGCGCGATGCGGCGGCCTTTGGGTCAGCCCTCGCGCCGCAGTCGTTTTGGCGATGCCTTAAACGCGCATGGGCATGAGGACATAGAGCGCTGCGGCGCCTTCGCGGTCGAGGACCAGCGTCGGCGAGCCGGGATCGGCCAGTTTGAAGATCGCCGTGTCGCCGTCGAGCTGGCCGGTGATGTCGAGGAGATAGCGGGCGTTGAAACCGATTTCCAATGGCGCGGCGTCATAATCGACTTCGAGCTCTTCGACCGCCGAGCCCTGCTCGGGATTGGTGACGGAGAGCGTCAGCTTGCCGTCCGCCATCGCGAGCTTCACGGCGCGGCCGCGCTCCGTTGAGATCGTCGAGACGCGATCGACCGCATTGGCGAAGGGCGCGCGATCGACAACGAGCTGCTTGTCGTTGCCGGTCGGAATGACCCGTGTGTAATCGGGGAAGGTGCCCTCGATCAGCTTGGTGGTGAGCACCACCTCGCCCAGCGTGAAACGCGCCTTGGTCGGCGAGATCTCGATCGTGACCTCCTGGTCTAGGTCCTCGATGAGCTTTTGCACCTCGCTCACTGCCTTGCGCGGAATGATGATGCCGGGCATGCCGCCGGCGCCGGGGGGCGCCGGGATTTCGACCCGGGCGAGGCGATGCCCGTCGGTCGCGACGGCGCGCAGCATGACATGGCCGCCGACATCGAGCGTATGGATAAAAATGCCATTGAGATAATAGCGGGTCTCTTCCGTCGAGATCGCAAATTGCGTCTTGTCGATCAGCTTCTTGAGATCGGCGGCGGGGAGTGCGAAGCGATGCGAGAAATCGCCTGCGGCAAGGTCCGGAAAATCGCTTTCCGGCAGTGCCTGGAGCGTGAAGCGCGAGCGGCCCGAGCGCAGCAGGAACTGGCCAGCATCCTTGCCGCCTTCAAGCGAGACCTGGGCCCCTTCCGGCAGCTTGCGGATGATG
>JBKQRA010000181.1:0-6935 GCA_052144065.1 Methylovirgula sp.
TGATTATAAATGACCGTGAACGCGTAGATAATCCTGGCATCGATTGCGGCTTCTAGAGTTTGTCTCATGCACTTCGCGCAACTGCCAATCTTGATGACGAACCGCGACAGCGGTCTCTGTACGAGATTAGGCATCGGATTCTCCTTCCAGAAGACTCACACAACTAGGGTAATCTTGGGGTCTCAGACGGAACCGCATTGATATATATCAATCCCAATCAACCAGATTTTGTGGCGGGGCCGCGGTGCAAAACCCGGCCAGAATTTTTCCCGTGCTTTGACGCCCGCCGCGGTTGTGCAGAAGAGACGCGTTCAATTCTGGCGCTTGTCGCTTACAGCTCTTTGCCTTGCCGGTTGACGGCCGGAGCGCCGACGCGCGGCGCTTTCGCGATGTCCACGGGCGCGCGCTGGTCATATGGGTGGCGCGGTCAGTTTGCGAGGGGGGGTAAATTGTTATTCCGTCCGAAGGTGGCTCTCAAAATCCGGTTGACGGCTTGGGCTCGCCAAGACGTTGCAAAAGTCTGGTGCAAAATGTCCGCTTCTGGCGCTTTCGCGACATGCCGCGATAGGCAAAGGATGGCCGCGCGCGACCGCGCCGACCGTGCTGAGTTTCAGATCGTTGACTTCCGAATGATCGAGCGCGACGGTTTGCTTTTCCTTCACGCGGGCGAGCAGCACAGGATTCCTGACGCCGCGCACGCCGGCGATGGCGCCCGCATCCAGCGTGCGGCCGTCCATGATCGACGCGTCGCAATCGACAATGCCATCGGCGTTCAGCACCGAGCCGCGGCCGGCGTTATAGAGTGGATCGTCTTCGAGGAGCGTCACGCAGCGGATCACCGCATCGAGCGCCGAGCCGCCTTCATCGAGAATCGCGACGCCTTGCTCGATGAGCTGCCGAATCGACGGCTCATAATGTTCGGAGGGGCGAATGATGCAGGCGCCGGCATGGATCATCAGGGAGAAGTGGCTCATTCGGATTTGCTTACCCCGCCTGCGCTTCCATTTCGCTCGATAGCATCAGCCATTCTTCTTCGGCGGCGGCGAGAGCATTGGCGAGTTCGCCGCGCTGCTTCGCCAATTGCGCGGCTCTGGCCGGCTGAACGATAAAGGCATCGGGATCCGCCAGCGCCGCATCGACCTTTGCGAGCAAGGTCTGGAACTTCGTCATCTTCTCTTCGGCCGATGCGAGGCGCTTTTTCAACGGCGCCGCCGGTTTCGCGATACTGGCTTGCTTGGCTGGCGCGGCATCGCCGTTCGATTTGGCGCCGCTGCCTCTGCCCGCAGTGCGCGTGCCGTTCGCCTTGTCGAGCACATATTTCGTGTACTCATCCATATCGCCGGCAAAGGCCTTGACCGTGCCGCTGTCGACGAGCCAAAGCCGATCGGCGCAGGCCTCCAGCAGATAGCGGTCATGCGAGACGAGAATGACGGCGCCTTTATAATCGTTGATCGCTTCGATCAGCGCGGCGCGGCTGTCGATGTCCAAATGGTTCGTCGGCTCGTCGAGGATCAGGAGATGCGGGCCGGAAAAGCTCGCAATCCCCATCAACAGGCGCGCCTTCTCGCCTCCCGAGAGCTGCGCCACTTTCGTATCGGCCTTCGCATTGGGAAAGCCCATTTGCGCGCAGCGGGCGCGGATCTTCGATTCCGGCGCCTCCGGCATCAACCGCGCGACGCATTGAAACGGTGTCGCCGTGACATCGAGATCATCGACTTGGTGCTGGGCGAAGAAACCGACATCGAGCTTCGACGAGCGCTTCACCTCGCCCGAGAGCGGCGAAAGCCGTCCGCCGACAAGCTTCGCAAAGGTCGATTTGCCGTTGCCGTTGGCGCCGAGCAGCCCGATGCGGTCATCATCCGAAATCGACAGTGACAGCCGTTGCAAGACCGGCTTGCCGTCATAGCCCGCCGCGACATTCTCCATCGCGACGATCGGCGGACTCAAAGGCTTTTGCGGTGAGGGCAGGTCGAAGGGCAGGATATGGCCGTCGACGATCGCGGCGATCGGCTCCAGCCGCGCCAGCATTTTGAGGCGCGATTGGGCTTGTGCGGCCTTGGTCGCCTTGGCGCGGAAGCGGTCGACGAAGGCCTGCAGATGTTTGCGCTGGTCTTCCTGCTTCTTTTGCAGTTTTGCCTGGATCGCCTGCTGCTCGCGGCGCTGTTTCTCGAAGCTCGAATAATTGCCGCGCCACAGAGTGAGCTTGGCGTGATCGAGGTGCAGAATATGGTCGGCGACGGCATCGAGCAGATCGCGGTCATGGCTGATGACGAGGATGGTGCCGGAATAGCGCTGCAGATAATCGACGAGCCAGAGCGTGCCTTCGAGATCGAGATAGTTCGTCGGCTCATCGAGCAGCAACAGATCGGGCGCCGAAAAGAGGACGGCGGCGAGCGCCACACGCATCCGCCAGCCGCCCGAAAACTCCGACAGCGCCCGGTTCTGCGCTGCCTCATCGAAGCCGAGGCCTGAAAGAATCGCAGCGGCGCGGGATGGCGCCGCATGCGCATCGATATCGACAAGACGCGTCTGAATCTCGGCGATGCGGGTCGGATCGGTCGCGGTCTCTGCCTCGCGCAAGAGTTCGTCGCGCTCGCGATGGGCCTCAAGCACGAAGTCGACGAGCTTTTGCGCGCCGCCCGGCGCCTCCTGTTCGACGCGGCCCATACGGGCGTGGCGCGGCAAGGAGATTGTCCCGTCATCGGGGTGCAGATCGCCGGCAATCATGTTGAAGAGGGTCGTCTTGCCGGCGCCATTCAAGCCCACGAATCCGACATGGCCGCGCTCGGGCAGCGCCGCGGTCGCATGATCGAACAGGAGCCGCGGCCCCATTCGGAAGGTGATGTCATTCAGATGGAGCATGGGGCGTGGGTGCTGCACATGGGGTCTGACAAAGATGAGCTACGCAGGATCAGGCAGTCCTAAGTCACTTTGGGCTAGCCATTTTATTTCGCCGCGTTTTCCTTCAGGTGAGTAGAGCAGATCCGTATGGGCCATTTTCAACGCAAGGATCAGGGCCTGAATCCCGTCAACACCGCACGCATGAAACGCGCGCGTCCGATCCGGCCACACGATCTCATAGTCGCAGCAAAAATCTCTGTCTTGCTGCATGGGTTGGCGAAATCGGATGACCACTTCTGCCGAACCACCAAGCTCATAACGGCGTTCGATGAAAACTTCCGACATTCTGCTCGCTCCTTAAAACGTGCGGCTAACCACTAATCTACCTGCCGGGTTGGGATCAGGCTCCGGGCTGCGGCAGACCGTCGCATAAGTCGCCGAATCGGGCCTACTTAAGCCCCTCGCTAGAGCGGAGTTTTGACATTATTTAGAATAACTCTAGCTATTGCGCATCGCAATAATCTCATTGTATGAAAACCCCATCAGCAAGGAGTTCTCAATGGCTACCATCGGTTCAAAGGTCCCCAGCTTTTCCGTCGTCGGCGTCAAGCCGGGCTTCGAACATCATATGGAGAATGATGTCAGCGCTTTCGAGACGCTGACGGAAGCGAGCTTTCCCGGACAGTGGAAAGTGATCTTCTTCTATCCGAAGGATTTTACCTTCGTCTGCCCGACCGAGATCGCCGAGTTCGCGCGGCTCGCGCCGGAATTCGCCGACCGCAATGCCGTCGTCATTGGCGGTTCGACCGATAATGAGCATTGCAAGCTGGCCTGGCGGCGCAATCATAAGGATCTCGCCAAGCTGCCGATCTGGCAGTTCGCCGATACCAATGGTTCACTGACCGACGGCCTCGGCGTGCGCTCGCCGGACGGTGTGGCCTATCGCTACACCTTCATCGTCGACCCGGACAATGTGATCCAGCACATCTACGCCAACAATCTCAATGTCGGCCGCGCGCCGAAGGACACGCTGCGTGTTCTCGACGCTCTGCAGACGGATGATCTCTGCCCCTGCAACCGCGAGGTCGGTGGCGACACGCTGAAGGCTGCGTAAGCCTCGATGTTTTCCCCTCCCCCTTGTGGGGAGGGGCAGGGGTGGGGGTCGTTACAATTCACCCCCACCCCTGACCGCTTACGCGATCAGACCCTCCCCACAAGGGGGAGGGCGACGCAGCGCTTAACGGGCTTTGCACACGATTCGAAAGGACGGCAATGTCGATCGAGAGCTTGAAGCAGCAGCTTCCCGATTTCGCCAAGGATGTCAGGCTGAACCTGTCTGGCATCGTCAATGACGAGACGCTTGGCGAAGAATGCAAATATGGGCTTTTGCTCGCCTGCGCGATCGCCGCGCGCAATGTCCAAGTGCTCGAAGCCTTCGAGCATGAAGCGGCAACGCATCTGTCGCCGAAGGCGCGCGACGCGGCTTGTTCCGCGGCGTCGATCATGGCGATGAACAATGTCTATTATCGCTTCGTCCATCTTGTCTCGAACAAGAGCTATGCGACCATGCCGGCGAAGCTGCGCATGACCGTCATCGGCAATCCCGGCGTGTCGAAGGTGGACTTCGAGCTTTGGTGCCTCGCTGTCTCAGCGATCAACGGCTGCGGCATGTGCCTCGACTCGCATGAGAAAGTGCTGCTCGATGCGGGCGTGACCACTGAGACGATCCAGACGGCGGTGCGTTATGCCGCGATCGTCCAATCGGTCGCCGTCGCGCTCGAAGCGGTGGGACTGCAAGTCGCGGCCTAAGCCGGAAATTATGGTGGCGCGGCGCCTTTGGCTCCGCGGCACAAGTCTCGCTTCTTCCTTGGGGTTTCCACTGGAAATTGAGCATTTCCCCTGGCAGGCCATCTGCTTTATGTAGGCGGCCTGACGGCGGGACGGCCGTCCGAGGATGAGGATGACATGCGTGTATTGGTGATCGGCGATGGCGCGCGCGACCATGCCCTGTGCTGGAAGCTCGTGGAATCGCCGCTGGTCGATGAACTTCATTGCGCGCCGGGCAACGTCGGCATCGCGACGCTCGCCGAATGTGCGCCGATCGCGACCAAGGCGATCAATACGCTGCTCTCCTTCTGCGAAGACAATGACGTCGAATTCATCATCATTGGCGCCGAGCCGGCGCTGGCCGCAGGCCTGATCGATATCTGCAATCGCAATGGCCTGCCGGCCTTCGGGCCGGAGGTTCATGCGGCGCGGTTGGGCCTGTCCAAGGTCATGGCGAGAGAGTTCTGCGAACGCTACCAGATTCCGATGGCCCCCGGCCGCATCTTCACCGATGCGGACTCGGCGAAGCGCTATGCGGCTGAAGCCAAATATCCGCTCGTCGTCAAAGGCGATGTGCGCATCGACGGCGCCAAAGTGACAATCTGCAAGACCCTCGCGGAAGCCGAGGCCGTGATCACGCCGCGTTTCAAGGGCGAGGCGGGCGAAGACATCGTCATCGAGGAATTTCTCGAAGGCGAGCCGGTGAATTATTGCGGGATTGCCGACGCCAATGTCCTCCTGCCGTTGACCTCGACGACGCATCGCTGGGATCCGGACGGTCCGCAGGCCTTCCCCGGCGTGCTGTGCCCGGCGCCGGCCGTGACGCCGGAAATCGAAACCGCCATCATCGAGACGATCATGCGGCCCGCGGTTTCGGGCATGAAGGCCGATCGCAAGTCCTTCAAAGGCCTTCTCAATGCGAGCATCATGCTGACGCCGGAAGGGCCGAAGCTTCTCGATTTCAAGTGCACCTATGGCGATCCCGACTGGCAGGCGATCATGCTGCGAATCAAGGGCGATCTCATGCCGGCGCTCGCCTCGTCCTTCGACGAGATGCTCGATCGCTTCAATGCGTTTCGCTGGCTTCCTGAGTCGACGATGGTTCTTGTCATGCACGCTGGCGAGGGCGCGACGGCCAATAAGATCGCGGCGGCTTGCGAAGAAGTGGAAGTGGCCGATCCCGATGTCGTCGTCTTCCGCGCCTATGACGAGAAAGAACTCAATGTGACGGCGAGCGGGACCGATCTCGCCGATGTGCGCAAACGGCTTTATGCCGCCGCCGCTCGTCTCAAGGCGGCGGTCGGCTAGAGCTCTTCCGCTCGATTGAAGCATGCTCTTGCGGGGGACGCCGGATTTTTCCGATGTCCCAAGTTTTTTGGAACGCTCTGAGTTGTTCAGGCTTCGTCGAAATCCGGGATCATCTTGTTGAGGGTGCGCAGCACGCTTTGCGTGCCCTTGACCATCGCGTTGTAGCAGCCGTCCGACTCCTCATCCATGCCGAAGCCTTCGTGCAGGAAGGTGAAATGGGTCGTGCCGTCGGCGTTTTTCGTGATGGTCCAGGTGCAGATCGTATCGATGAAATGACCGAAGAGCTTCAGCTCCTGATGCCCGCCCTTCCAGGTGAAGCAGATCATCTTCTTGTCGTCGGTTTCCTCGACTTCGAGAACCTGGCATTGGAACTCGCCATCCCAACGCTCGATCGGCCGGCTGCGCAAAGTGAACTTATGCGAGAAATCCGGCTTCAGATCGTTCTTCATGAACCAGAGCGCGATACATTCGGAATCGGTGATTGCGCGCCAGACTTTGTCCATCGGATAAGGTAGATCGATTTCTTCCCGAATGGCGCGCGTGGGGGCTTCAGTTTCGGTCACGCTTCGGTCTCCTTACAAGGGCAGATGGGCAGGGGCTTCGATTTCGTTGATAGGATGAGAATCAAGAATGATGCCAGACGTCCGTGCGATCATCGCCATCGGCCTGCAGGGCCAGTTCGGTCTCCACGGCCGTCTGCCCTGGGAGGATAATCGGGACAAGGTCTTCGTCGAAGACGTCGAGCGTTTCTTCGAATTGACCCGGGGCCATGTGATCATCATGGGGCCGCGCACCTATGAGTCGGTGCCGGACTGGGCCCATAAGGACAGGGAATTCGTCACCATCCGCTCGCACGAGCCGCCTGAGGAGGTGCTGGCCCGCTATCCTGACCGGATCGTCTTCATCGGCGGCGGGCCGCCGGTTTATGAGGCCTATGCGCCTTTCATCCGGCTTTGGGA
>JBKQRA010000182.1:0-9168 GCA_052144065.1 Methylovirgula sp.
TCGTAAGGGATGCGGTTGCGATAGGGCGCGTTTTTCCGCCACAACCAATAATCGGAAAATGTGACATTGAGATCGATGGCCGCGCCATAGGAATGCATGCTGCGCTTGCCTGTGTCCTTGACTGGACGGCAATTGACTGTGCCGGCGCTCGGGAATGCGTATTTCCGTAAAGATTCCGGCAAAGCTTCGATCTCCGCCGAAATAGCGCGCAATTTATCGGCGACTCCATTGACCGTGGTGACCTTCACCTTGGCGCCCGAACTCTTCGGCAGCCAGGCGATGGTCACCAGATGTTTTTGAACTTCGCCCTTTTCGCAATTGCCGTACATTTTGTCGAAGAAAGCTTCATTGCGAAATCGGCCGGGATCGTCCTGCGGCCCCGGCGGCTGCGCAAGCGGGCCGGCTGGATAGGCAAGCAGCATTTGATCGAGGATCGAGGCATTGCGCAGACGTTCGTCGAAAGTCTTTTGCAGCTTGCCGTCGGAGACCGGCATTTTCGTGCCGTCGCGCCAGACGATGAAGCCGCTTTCATAGGTGGCAAGCTCATCGGGGTAAGCCTGCACCAAGCGTTCGAGCTTGCTGGCCTCATCCGACTGCGCCAATGCCGGCGCTATCTGCGCGATGATCAGAAGGGTGAGAACGAAGCTATGTCCGCGCATCATGTTCTCACTTGTCTTTAAGAGGGTTATCCGCGCGACGCCTTTTGGGCGCCTGAACGGGCAGGCTTGCCCAAGGCCGCGCAATCTTTGTGACGCCAGCAGGTGACGAGATGATCGTTGACCATGCCGACCGCCTGGCAAAAGGCATAGACGATCGTCGGCCCGCAGAATTTGAAGCCGCGGCTTTTCAGATCCTTCGACAATGCGACGGAGAGGGGGCCTTCGGCCGGAATCTCCGCCATGCTGCGGAAGCGGTTTTGCTGCGGCACGCCGTCGACGAAGGACCAGATGTAATTTGAAAAGCCGCCGTCCTCTTGCAGCTTCAAATAGGCTTGCGCGGAGAGGACCGAGGCTTCGATCTTGGCGCGATTGCGGATGATGCCTTCGTTCTGCATGAGCGCAGCGAGCTTCTTCTCATTGTAGCGCGCGATCTTTTCAGGCACGAAGCCGTCGAAGGCTTTGCGGAAGGCGTCGCGCTTGCGCAAAATGGTGATCCAGGAGAGGCCGGCCTGAAAGCCGTCGAGAATCAATTTCTCGAAGAGTGCGCGATCGTCCCATTCGGGCACGCCCCATTCCTCATCGTGATAGGCGACATAGAGCGGATCGACGCCCGGCCAGGCGCAGCGCTTCTTGCCGTCGGGATGGATTGGCGGGCTGGCCATCGGAATAGTTCGTCCTGTGTACCGACGCTCGTGTTCAGAGCTTCCCGGAAAGTAACCCGAATTACGGTCCCGATTGAAGCGCCGTCTCTTGCGGCCGGGGCGCGCTGCACCAGTCTGGAATCGTTCCAGTTTTGTCACGAATGGGACGGCCGGCATGGCGCAAGTGCCTAAAATTTCAACACTTCCGGCTTTGTCTCTATTGACCTGCATCAACCACGAACTCGTCCCGGACGGCCTATGAGAGAGGCGCGGCATCGCCGGTTCGCGAAGCCGATCTGCCTGAACAGGAAAAGACATTGCCCGGAATTTTTAGGTCATGGCCAAATTGCGACAGGGAGGCTTTCATGGCACGCGTCATACTTGATGTGTCGTTTCACAATGCGAAAGCGACGAGCAACGCGGGCGGGTGGATTATTCCGAAGCTCTCGCGGCAGACCTCCTGCGGGCAGGTCCATATCAGCCCGCATTTCGAATCGCTCAAAGAGGTCGAGAGCCAGATCGATCAGATGAAGGCGGATCTCGAAGAAATCCGGAGCATTGCGCGCGAGCAATTTTCATCAGCCGAAAATGCCGCCGTGCAGCCTCTGCACAAGGCGATCGGCATCGTCGACGACGACGAAGGCGTGCGCGGCTCGTTCAAGTTCCTGCTGCAGACCGCGGGACATTATGTCGAGACCTTTGCCGGTGCGGGTGATTTCCTCGAATCGGATCTCTCGAAATTCGCTTGCCTGATCTTCGATCAGAATATGCCCGGCCTTAGCGGCTTGCAGCTTGCCGAGCGTCTGCGCGCCGAGGGCGTTACGACGCCGATCATGCTCGTGACCAGCGCGCCCTCGCCTACGATCGTGAAGCGCGCGACTGAAGCCGGCATCAATCTTGTGCTGGAGAAGGCTCCGGATGCCGACGAAATTCTGGGCTTTGTGAGCGCGCCCAATCCGGCGCCCGACATGGCAAACGCGCTGTGCCTGCGGCTGCGCGGTCGCGGCATGAAACGCCTAGCGCCGAGCCGTGGCGTTGTCACGCAGCTGCGTCCCAATAGCGGGGGCTCCGGGTCGCGCTTCTATACCGCTTGATTAGTTTCGAATAGCCAAAGAGGGAACCGGACGGCTGCACGTCAGTCGTCCGGTTTTTATTTGACGCTGTCTTGAGGAGAGAGCGCTCAGAGCCGTTTCTCGACGCCCGCCGCCGTCTCGACGAATTCTGGCGGCACGGTGACGTCGAGCGTCGCTTCGCCCGCCTTCAAAGGCACGCCTGCCGCCTTGGCATCGTCGAAGCGGTCGAGGCGCAGCATGGCGAGCCCGTCCGACCCAAAGACCGAGCCGATCTCGCCGATGGCGACATCGCCGAACAGGATCTCGCTGCCGGTTTGCGGCACGGGGCCGTTGAAATGCACTTTCACGATGCGCTTGCGCGCCGATTTGCGGAAATGCACGCGGGCGACGACCTCCTGGCCGACATAGCAGCCCTTCTTGAAGTCGACGCCGTTCATGGCATCGAGATTGGCGTCATGCACGAATGTATCGCCATAGGGGAAGTCGATGCCGCCTTTCGGCACGCCGGCGGCGATGCGATGCGCCTCAAAGGCATCGAGCTGCGGCGTCGCGAGCTTGGCAAGTTCCGCATGCGGCGCGATCAGCCGGGAACCCATGGCCGGCGAGCGGCCATCCCTGAACACCGTGCCGCCCGGCGCTTGCGGCGCTTCCTGGCCCCAGAAGGCGGCAACGCCGAGCTGCTCGGACACATCTTCCAGCGTGATCTTGGCGCGCATCTTATGGAAATTGACACGCTTCACGAGATCGGCGGTCTGCTCTTTGACGCAGTCGAAATAATAGCCGGCGGCGGCGCCTTCCGGCAGCGGCACCACAAAGAAGTCGAACAGTAATTTGCCTTGCGGCGATAAAAGCCCGGCGAAGCGCGCCTCGCCCGGCGCGATGTCGAGCATGCTATTGGTGACGAGCTTGTGGAGGAAGGCCTCCGCGTCGCCCGCCACTTTGATCACGCCGCGATCGGGGAGGAGGCTGGCGCCCTTCTCAACTGCAGAGCCCATTGCTGATCCTTGGTCTTGGTCTCATCCTGCGCGCCGCTGGGGCAGGGCCGAACGTCTCTTCGTTCAGGCTTGCCTTGGCGCTGATCCGAATCTAAGCCGCTCCCCGAGGCAGACAAGATGCGGCATCGATCGGGACCGCCGATACGAAGCAATTTGCCTGCCATGGAAACAAGCGGGGAGCTATGCCGCAGACCTTTGATCTCATTGTGAAAAACGGCACACTTGTCAATCATGACGGGGAGGGGCTTCGCGACATTGGGATCATCGCCGACAAGATCGCCGCCATTGGCAATCTGTCCACAGCGTCGGCGGGGGAGACCGTCGATGCCACGGGCCTGCATATTCTGCCCGGCGTGATCGACAGCCAGGTGCATTTTCGTGAGCCGGGTTTTCCGCATAAGGAAGATCTCGAATCGGGCTCGCGCGCCGCTGTGCTGGGCGGCGTCACCGCCGTTTTCGACATGCCGAACACCAAGCCGCTGACGACGGGCGCAGTGGAACTTGCTGATAAAGTGGCGCGCGGAAACCATCGCATGCATTGCGACTTCGCCTTCTGGGTCGGCGGCACGCATGAGAATGTGAAGGATATTCCCGAGCTCGAACGACTGCCGGGAGCTGCGGGCATCAAGGTCTTCATGGGCTCGTCGACCGGCAATCTGCTGGTCGAGGACGATGCCGGGGTTGCCGCCATTCTCGGCCAGGCGCGGCGGCGCGCCGCCTTCCATTCGGAGGATGAGTATCGCCTGAAGGAGCGCGCGGGCATCCGCGTCGAGGGCGATCCGTCCTCGCATCCGATCTGGCGCGACGAAGACACGGCGCTTTTGTGCACGCAGCGTCTGGTGCGCATCGCGCGCGCGACCGGCGCGCAGATCCATGTGCTGCATGTCTCGACGGCGGAGGAGATCGATCTCCTCGCAAAGCACAAAGACATAGCGAGTGTCGAAGTCACGACGCATCATCTGACTTTGAGTGCCGACGATTATGCGCGACTCGGCACGCGGCTGCAGATGAATCCGCCGGTGCGCGGCCCGCGTCATCGCGATCATATCTGGTACGGCATGGCGCAGGGGATCGTCGATATTCTGGGCTCCGATCATGCGCCGCATACGCTCGAGGAAAAGGCGAAGCCCTATCCGCAGAGCCCGTCCGGCATGCCGGGCGTGCAGACGCTGGTGCCGATCATGCTCGATCATGTGAACGCGGGGCGCTTGAGCCTTCTGCGCTTCGTCGATCTGACAAGCGCTGGGCCGGCGCGGCTCTTCGGCATCGCCGGCAAGGGGCGCGTGGCGGTCGGCTATGACGCCGATCTTACCATTGTCGATCTGAAGAAGAAGGTGACGATCACCGATGCGATGATGGCGTCGCGCGTCGCCTGGACGCCTTATGCGGGCCAGGAAGTGACCGGCTGGCCGATCGGCACGATCGTGCGCGGCAGACGGGTGATGTTCGAAGGCGAGCTTGTTACGCCGGCAATTGGCGAAGTCGTGCGTTTCACCGCCACGCGCCTCATCTAAAAGAAAGGGCGCGCACTCTCTCGGTGAGTGCGCGCCGCAGCCCAGAAGTCAATTCAACGGATCAAATTCGGGTCCTCGCGGACCAATTCATAGGTCGGGCCCCCGTCGTTGCACTGATTGCACGGCGGGAACTTGTGCCCCTTCACCATTTTCACTTCATGCGGCTGCTTGTGATCTTTGTCATGGATCGCCTTGTAGATCCCGGTGGTTGTACAAGGCTCGCCTTTCTTAGGCATCGTTGCCCTCCTTATTTTGAATACGCCGCCTATTTAGCCAGCGTCAAAATTGATGGCAACGGTTGTGATCGGCGCAGCAGATGCGCCAAAGCGCGCGGCCTGCATGATCATGATCTCTTCGACGGATGCGCGCGCCGCTAGAGGTTCGGGTCGATTGCCGCGCATTGCTCTTTAGCGGTGAACGCCGCGAGGCAAATCTGTGGGGCGCTACGAGTCGCTGCGGCGCTCGTCCCCCGCCAAAAACCGTGCTGAAGCGGCAAATTTTCGCGTCTCTTCCCGTCCTCACGCTTCTCACATCAAGCGGCGTAAAGAACTGCGCGGATGGGAACGTGCGACCGCAATGCGATGGGCTTGCATCGTGGAGTCGGCAGGAAATCGAAACAAAATCCGGGGTTTGAAGCGCCACATTCTTCGGCGCGCGCGAATGCTTTCGCAGTGCAGTATAGACGGCCAAGCATTAGTCGCGGCCGATAAGCAATGTACAAATATACATAGCTTTGAATAGCTCTGCATAGAGTGCAAAGCTTTGCTACATAAAGGAGACTTGACCTCAACTTTCGAACCAAACTATTGTGCGCGCCGCGCAGGGTTCGACCACGGTCTCGAGCCCGTTCCTGCGAGGCTTTTCATTTTACTCATCCAACGTGGGGTCGAGGAATAATGGTACGAGAATTTACCTATCGGGGAGAGATCTTCCGCGTTATCGCGCACGGGACCCCGGGCCATGAAGAAGTCTTCATCCA
Source organism: Methylovirgula sp. (assembly GCA_052144065.1). GTDB lineage: Bacteria > Pseudomonadota > Alphaproteobacteria > Rhizobiales > Beijerinckiaceae > Methylovirgula. The sequence goes on from JBKQRA010000182.1 coordinate 5,862, forward strand.
GCACATGGAAGACGGCGAAGAGATGGGTGAAATCTCGATCGACCGCATGACCGAGGAAAACGACACCAGCGCGCCCATCGACGTGATCTGTGTCGAGCTCTGCGATCGCCTCATCATCGAGCGCGAGATCAATGCCAAGGCCAAGGACGATCCGGAAGGCGCCTTCACTTGGAACGACACCAAGTCGAAGATTGCCTTCCAGGTGCACAATGGCTTGCAGGACCAGGAAAGCGATCTTGCGGCGGCGCCCGGCATTTCCGGCATCTGATCGCATCTGTTTTTTTCGATGAAAGCGGCGAGCTTCGGCTCGCCGTTTTCATTTGCGGGCCTCAACTCGGACCGTACTGGCGCGCGACATCATGCGCGATTTTGCCGGACTCCTCGAGAAAACGGCTGATGATCGCCTGCGCGTTCGGCGTGCAGAGACGATAGGTTAGCGCATAGCCCTGGAAGCCGCGGTTGAAGGCGCCGGCGAGACGTTCCTTGCGCACTGGCGTCTTGGCTTCGGCATCGAGAAGCGCCGCCATTTTCACCCGCCATATATCGCCCTGATGCTGGTCGCAGAGGTCCTGCAGATAGGCGAGCGCGCCAAGAAGTTCCGAGAGCCGCAGAAGCTGCGGCTCATAGGGCGGCGCTGCATCGCCCGGTTGCGGCGCGGGCGGCCCGAGAACGCCTGGCGGCGCGGGGGGGCCTGCGGGCTTTTTCGCGGTTGGCGCGACAGAGGCCGGAGCGGCGGTCGCGGCGCGGCTCTGCGCCAATGGCGCGACGCCGAAAGCTCCGATGATTGCCGCGATCGTCAGCGAGCGGGCGAAGCGAAGAAGCAGATCGCAAATCATCCGGCGCGTTCGTCCTTCGTGGCGGTGATATCAAGCAAGCGTTATCGATGCTTGATCCTATCCGCAATCGCGGCGGTTTCGGGATTATCAAGCGATGCGCGCCAAATTCTCTCGGCGGCCGCGACGACAGTGTCGAGTTTCGGCGTCGTCGGCAGCTCCGCTAGCTCTTGCGGCAGCGCCCACAAAATTTTGCCGACTTCCGGGCTTACCCGAGCCTCGCCTGAAACCCAGGCGCCGACGAAGGATGCGATCACGAAGTGCCGCGTCAGCTGCGCCGCATTCTCGAAGCGGATGGTTTCGACATGCTGATTGAAGCCGATGATTCGCGCCGTCACGCCGACCTCCTCATGGAGCTCGCGCAGCGCCGCCGCCTCTAGGGTTTCGCCGGCTTCGACATGCCCGCCGGGCAGCGAATAAGCACCTTCGAACGGCGGTTTGACGCGGGTTGCGACCAGCACGCGACCATCGCGGAAGACAGCGAGACTGACCCCGAGAATCGGGCGTGGCGCAGCGCGGGATTTTTCCATCATGCCTTATCGCATAGGGCAGCTCGCCAAGAATGCGACCAAGCTGTGCGAGTCCGACGGACCGTTGGCGCCGTCATGGATAAAGCCGTTCCTTTTGCCAGGGCGCCGAAAAATCCAGGCGGGTAAAGCGGATACGGTCGTGCAGGCGAAACAGCCCGTCGGACCAGAATTCGATCGACAGCGGACGAATCCGGAATCCCGTCCAATAGGCCGGACGCGGCACCTCCGAGAACGCGAATTTGGCGGCATATTTGGCGACTGCCGTCTCCAGCGCGAAGCGGCTTTCGAGCGGTCGCGACTGCTGGCTTGCCCAGGCGCCGAGCCGGCTCTGCAGCGGCCGGCTGTGGAAATAGGCATCGGCCTCGGCGGCATCGACCTCTTCGACTGGGCCGCGGATGCGGATCTGGCGGCGCAGCGATTTCCAGTGGAAGACGGCCGCGGCCTTTTGGTGCGCTGCGAGCTCGCGGCCCTTGTCGCTTTCCTTGTTGCTGTAAAAGACAAAGCCGTCGACATCGGCCGCCTTCAGCAGCACCATGCGGACATTGGGCAGTGAATCGGCATCGACCGTCGCGAGCGCCATGGCGTTGGGATCGTTCACTTCGGCCTTTTCAGCCTCGGCCATCCAGGCCGAAAACAAGATGAAAGGCTCGTCAGCCTCGGTAAAGTCACCCACAGTTAATTCCTTGATCATAGACTTCCGACCGTCGACCCGAGAGAGTTCTGCGTTTGCCTCAGACCGATACCGCGCCGCGCCGTACCAGCCGTTTCTATATAAGGCTCGCCGCTCATTGGCGAAATGCGGCGCCTCGGCACCGGCTTGCGCGCGGCATGGTCGCGGGCGTCAGCCTCTGCGGGATGGGGTTGCTCGCCGGCGCCCTCGGCGGTTGCGCCGTATCCATGCCGATGGGTTCGCTGATGCCGGAGCCGCATGAGGACGAGACGACCGGCAGCATCGCCAAGCCCAAATTGACCAATTGGATCCCCGAGGACGATTGGCCAAGTGCCAAGCCTGCCTTCGCCAAAGCGCTCGACGAGACGAGCGGTGCCGCCGCGACATGGGACAATCCGAAATCGGGCGTGAAGGGACGTTTCGTCGCCATCGGTGGCGCCTATGCCGGGGTGAGCGGCCGCTGCCGCGCCTTTCAGGCGGACATCGACGCGCCGAAGTCCGACAAGGACAAGATCCTGGAAGGTACCGCCTGCGCCAGCAAATCCGGCGAATGGCAGGTCACTGAAATCAAGCCCGTCAAAAAGAGCTGAAAAGAGCCGCACATCGAAGCGCTTTAAAGCAGCGCAAATCGCATTTGACTTGGCAATCCCGCCACCTTAGCTTGGCTGTTGATGGTTCCCTTCGGGGAATAATAGGGAACATGGTGCGGCTTCGGCCAAAGCCATGGCTGCCCCCGCAACTGTAAGCGGCGAGTCGCGCGCCATTAAAGCCACTGGGCAACCGGGAAGGCGGCGCAAGGCAAAGACCCGTGAGCCAGGAGACCTGCCATCAGCCGTGGTCACGCGCGAGCACATTGGGCGGGGTGCACCAATGGGGACGGATGCTTCGGCTGAGTGCCGGAGTCTCCTGCTTTGCTTTGCTTCGCGGTGATGTGTCACGTCGCTGCGAGGTCATCGTGGTTTCCCTTTTTTCTCGTCCTTCGGCGTGCTTTTGCGCGCGCCTTTTCTGCTTGTCTTTTGCTTGTCTTTCACCAGCCGGATCGCGCCTTTACGCGCAGGAAGCGTCGCCAGGCGCTGTCACTCTCCAGCCGGTCGTCATCAGTGCGACGCGCCTGCCGACCCCGGTCAGCGAGGTGGGCAGCAGCGTCACAATTATTACGAGCGCCGATATGGAGGCCAAGCAAGAGCGCACTCTGCCAGATGCCTTGGTGGATGTGCCGGGCCTCAATGTCGTCCAGACCGGTGGTCCCGGAGGCACGACCTCAGTCTTCATAC
>JBKQRA010000183.1:0-2718 GCA_052144065.1 Methylovirgula sp.
ATCGACTTTCTTGGCCTCGCAACGCAAAGCGCAATCAAAGCCGAGGTCGTGCCTTACCCGCTGGAGCGCGCCAATGAGGCACTCTGCGCTCTGCGCGAGGGACGCCTGCAGGGTGCCGCAGTGCTGATTCCGCCGAGAGCGGGATGAGGAAGGGCGGATCGGCTTGCCGACGAGACCATGCTAGAGGTTTCGACCTGGTGCGCAGTCTTATCGGCCCGGCGAGGCGGGAAGACACACCCTGGGAAGATGCGCTTGGGAAGATGCGCTTAGGAGGACGCTCATGTTGACCGATACCGACGTCGAACCGGCCGCGAAGGCGCAACAGACTGACCTCGCGGCCTCGATCTTCAAAGAACAATGCGAGGCCTTTCGGCGAAATGGCGCGCCGAGCCTTGCAGAACGTCTTGACGATCTCGATCGCCTGCGCCGCGCGACGAAGGACTCCGCCGCTGAGCTCGCCGAAGTAATTTCCGTCGACTTCGGCAACCGTTCGCGGCATGAGACCTTGCTTGCCGATGTCGTGCCAACACTCGCAGCCATGCGTCATACCAAGACACATCTGGCGATCTGGATGAAGCCGCGGCGGATAGCCGTCCCCTTGGACTTTTGGCCAGCCCGGGCCAAGATTGTGTATCAGCCGGTCGGCGTCGTCGGCATCATCAGCCCCTGGAACTATCCGTTCCAACTCTCCGTCATACCTCTCATGCAAGCGCTCGCCGCCGGCAATCGCGTCATGCTCAAGCCCTCCGAGCTGACCCCGCGCACGGCAGACTTTCTGGCAAGCTTCCTGGCGAAACTGTTCCCGCGCGAAAAAGTCGCGACAATCCTCGGCGGTCCTGACATCGCGGCGGATTTCACCAGGCTTGCCTTCAATCATCTGCTATTCACCGGATCGACGTCGACCGGCCGCAAGGTCATGCGCGCCGCAGCCGAAAATCTCACCCCCGTCACGCTCGAACTCGGCGGCAAATCGCCCTGCATCATCGGCGAAGATGCACCGCTTGCGAAGGCGGCCGGCAGTATCGTCTTCGGCAAACTGGTCAACGCCGGCCAGACCTGCATCGCGCCGGACTATGTGTTCGTGCCGCAGTCCCGGCTTGAAGAATTGATCGGGCACATCGGCGCAGCGGTCGGCAAATCCTATCCAAAGCTGCAATCCAATCCAGATTACACGACGATCATCAACGAGCCGCATTATCAGCGCTTGCGGCATTACCTCGACGAAGCCAAGGCGAGCGGCGCCCACATCGTCGAGTTCAATCCTGCCAAAGAGGAACTCCCTGCGCAGGTCCGCGCATTCGCCCCGACGCTCGTCATCGATCCCGGCGATGATCTCGCGCTCATGCGCGAAGAAATTTTCGGGCCGATTCTACCGGTCAAATCCTATGCGAAACTCGATGACGCCCTGGATTTCATCAACGATCGGCCGCGGCCGCTGGCACTTTACTATTTCGGTACGGATCCAAGCGCCTGCGAAAAGGTCCTGAAGATGACCACATCCGGCGGCGTGTCGGTCAACGAGACCCTCATGCATAGTCTCGTCGATGGCCTGCCTTTCGGCGGCACAGGCGCTTCGGGGCTCGGCGCCTATCACGGCGAAATCGGCTTTACGACCTTTTCGCATCGCAAGGCCGTCTTCGTGCAAAGCAGATTCAGCGGCGCCAGCCTCATGCGGCCACCATTCGGCATGGTGACGAAGATCCTGCTCAAAATTTTGATGCGATAGGAGAGGTGGCGCGCAAGATCGCCTGCGCCCGCTTGCAGCCAGCCTCTTGTCATTCCCGCGCAAGCGGGAATCCAGCAAGAGCTGCGTCCGCGGCGTTATGAGTCTTTTCCGTGCTGCCGCGTATCAAGGACTGGATCCCCGCTTCCGCGGGGATGACAGGCGAGAGGTTGCCACACCCGGCGCCACAATGACTTCCATGACGCAGAGAGAAAGACGTAACGGTGCCGCGCGAACCTTCGCCCGCTTGCGGGAGAAGGTGTCATGCCATAGGGCGTTGCGAAGCGACGCCCGTCGCAAGCAACGGGCTATAGCATGACGGATGAGGGTCGTACCAACGTCTCAGCGTGTCAGATGATCTGAATGAGGCCAGAATTCGAACATCCCTCATCCGGCCGGCTCCGCCGGCCACCTTCTCCCGCAAGCGGGAGAAGGATTCGCCCCAAGAATACCCAGCGCTTCTCGCGCCAGCGCATCTATCGGCACGCCGGCCTGAAGACGCGCCCAGGTCATCGCACCGAGCGGCCGTTCGGCCTGCTCCTTCACAACCGACGCGTCGGCATCCGAGGCGTCATTGTTGCGCGCGGCGACACGCGACGCGAGGACATCGATGGGCGCCTCGAGCCATAGTCCGGTGAACGTCGCGCCCGTCCGCGCCGCAACCTCAGCAACCGCGTCGCGCTCTTGCCCCTTCGCATGAACGGCATCGACGATCACGCTCTGTCCCGCGCTCAAGGCGATCTCGGCGAGATCGCGCAGCCGCTCATAGATTTTTCCCGAGACCTCGGGCAGATAGGCCCTATCGGCCAAGCGCTCGAACTCGCCGACGCCAAACATTGTCTTGCGTTCGATATCGCTGCGCAGATGAACGGCGCCCGGCGCGCGTCCGATCTCGGCGGCGAGATGCCGCGCGAGCGTGCTCTTGCCGCTGCCCGAAAGCCCGCCGATCGCGACGAGGCAAAGCGGTTTGCATTCGAGAAAGCCACGCGCCGCAG
>JBKQRA010000184.1:0-7903 GCA_052144065.1 Methylovirgula sp.
CGCGGGCCTCATTGAAGCATACCGGCGGCGGAATAGGCTTCGGCACATCGCCGAGTCTTTCCCGCGTTCTTTGCGCGGGCCTCATTGAAGCGTCGGGGGCGCCGTCGAACAGCCAGAATTTTGCTCAAGTCTTTCCCGCGTTCTTTGCGCGGGCCTCATTGAAGCATCCGGCGTCATGTTCGCGCCGCGCCATCGATGCTGGTCTTTCCCGCGTTCTTTGCGCGGGCCTCATTGAAGCGCGCCCTGTCGCAGCTCGTCATTGACGCAGCACGGCGTCTTTCCCGCGTTCTTTGCGCGGGCCTCATTGAAGCTAGAGAAATAAGAGGTTTTTGAAAATCGAAGCGCCACTGTCTTTCCCGCGTTCTTTGCGCGGGCCTCATTGAAGCAGAGGGGGTAAGTCCTCTTACGATAATGACACAAGCAGCGTCTTTCCCGCGTTCTTTGCGCGGGCCTCATCATTGGCTTGAACTTAACCAATCGTCAGAGATGTACACTGTCGGCGAAATGGCCCTGTGGATCGGCGCGTGCTTGGGTTGCTTAGTTCACACCGCAATTTCAAGCACATAGGTGTTCGCAGTTTCATCCTGCGCAGCACGCCAGCCTGCTTCGCGCGCGCTGCGTCCTTTCAAGGCGCGATCAGATCTCCGCCAGCGTCAGAGGATCGCCGATCCCGCCATAATATTTTGCCAGCGCCGCCTCAAAGATCGCATTCTCCGCCGTCACTGCCGCGAAGAGCGTCATCGAGGAGCGGAATTTGAGATCGTCGGGATGGCCGAAGATCTGGAGCGCGCTGCGGCCTTCGACGCGATTGACCAGACCTGTGCATTCGCAAAGCCTCTGCCCGAGGAGCGTATGCTTAAGATAGGCGGCGGCTTCATCGCGTGAGGCGATGCCATAGCGCTTCGCCGTCTCGCTGCGGCCGAGGCTTTTGAGCTGCGGGAAGATGAACCAGATCCAATGGCTCGTCTTGCGCCCACGCCTCAGCTCCTCGCAGACCCGGTCGTAGGCGGCGGCTTGCGCATCGACGAAGCGCTGGAGGTCAAAAGGGTCGTCCGCCATCTCTCACGCTTTCAGAAAGCCCAGCAGCAGATCATCGACGGCTTGCGGCGCCTCGCGCGTCGGAAAATGTCCGACGCCCCGCAGGACACGCCGTTCATAGCCTTTGCTGAAATAGCGCTCCTTGCTCTCGGTCGTGCGCGGCAGAGTGCAATGATCCGCGCCGCCTTGGATCATCAGCGTCGGGACGGCACTCATCTTGGCCGCGAGTGCCTGCGCTTCGAGCGCGGCATAGCGCGGGTCGGGCGCGGCCTCGCCCCAGCGCACGCGATAGGAGTGGAGCGTGATCTCCGACCAATCGGGATTGTCGAAGGATTTGGCCGTCGTCTCGAAATCTGCGTCGCGGAACCAGCCTTTCGGCCCCCAATTCTCCCATTGATCGCGCGCGAATGCTTTGCCGTCTTTGCGCACAGCCGCGGCGCCGCGCTCGGTCGCCATGAACCATTGATACCAATAGTGCCGCGCCTGCTCGAAATCGGGCGTCGGCAGGCCACCCGGCTGCCACGCAACCGAGAGGGCCGCGATGCGGGTGATGCGGTTGGGTAGGACGCTTGCGAGAAGATAGGCGATGCGGGCGCCCCAATCGTGTCTGACGATGGCGAAGCGATCGAGTTGCACGACATCGGCAAGATCGAGGACATCTTGTGCAAGGGCTGCAATCTGACCCGAGCGCATCGTCTCCGCCGAAAGAAACGACGTGGGGCCGAAGCCGCGCAGCCAGGGCGCGATGGTGCGAAAGCCGGCGGCCTGCAAAGCTGGCGCGATACGGTCATAGGTGCGGGGATCGTCCGGCCAGCCATGCAGAAGAAAAAGTGGCGTGCCGGTTTCGGGTCCGCCAATCTCCACGGCCATTCGCAGCAGCGGCGTCTCGATGTGCTGGATCATTTGCGCCCCTTGCAAGGCAGGCTAGCGGCTGGCGGCGCGGCCCCCAATGGCCAAATAGCCGCCGGCGGTGACCTTGACGTCGCCGATCCAGAGTTCATTCGGGATGTGACCGGGTGCCGGCGTGGCCTCTTTGGCGCCGGTATGACGTGGTTCAGCCGGCACGGCCGTCTGCCAGCTCTGAGTCGGCGCCGCAAGCATTTGCCAATCGGGCGTGGATTGTTTCGCGGCCTCCTGCGCCGCGGCCGAACCCGCGATCAAGCACAACAGCAAAGCCAAGGCAGGTTTCATCATTGCTCGTCCACCGCTGGGGGAAAGCAAATCATGGCGCGGATCGCGGCGTCAAGGGTGCGCATTCTGTGTCTCTTCACCGTTGGCTGAGGCCTCTTTCTTTGGGGCGGCGTTTGTCTTTGAGCCGCCGTTCTTGGGCGGCTTCCGGCGCATGGCGCTGCGCGTATGCATGATCGCGGCATTGAGTTCGGCGCCATAGATGAAGATGGCGCCGAGCATATAAAGGAAGCCGAGCACGATCATCACCGATGCCAGGCCGGCATAGACATTCACATAATTGCGCGAGAATTGCGAAAGATAGAGGCCGAAGGTATAGCCGCCCCAGATCCAGGCCACGAGCGTCAGCGCCACGCCCGGCGCGATATCGGCAAAGCTTCGCTGGCCGGCCGCGAGATATTTATGCGCGATGACGAGTGCAGCCAGCAGCAGCAGTGCGGCGATGCCGAAGCGCGCATAGGTCACTTGCTGCTCGAGCCTATGCATCGCCGGAGCGAAATGGATGACGCTCGCCCAGATAAGCGGCGCGAGCACGATGAGAAAGCCGAGCGCCAGAAGCGCCAGCGCGCCGATGAAAACGAAGACGATCGAATAGAGCCGCGACAGCCACCAGGGCCGTTTTTCGCGCGCCTCATAGGCGCGATCGAGACCGACGCGCAGCGCTTCTATGCCGCTCGATGAGAAATAGATCGACAGCGCGCCGCCGAGCGTGAGCAGATCGCGATGGTTTTGCGTCAGCACGCTTTTGATCTGATCGGCGAGCGGCCGCGCCACCTGCTCGGGCCAGGTCTGCAGCAGCATTTGCGTGGCGCGGTCGGCAAGGTCCTGCGTGCCGAAGAAGCCGGCGAGCGCGGTAATGAAAATCAAGAAAGGAAAGAGGGAGATCAGCGTCGTCAGCGCGACATGGCTGGCGATCGCCCAGCCGTCGTTTGCGGCAAAGCGCAGAAAGGCAATGTAGACTATGCGCAGGACAGCCCAGATCCGGTTCATTGGAGCGCCCAATGCCGCAGCAAGACGAGGATCGGCCATGCCAGAACTCGTCTCGCCATCCTGTGCGTTCCTGAACTCGGCCTAGAATCGCGGTGCTGCAAAGGCCTCCGCATGCGCCGTCTCGGCGATCGGCAGAAATTCGCCGGTTTTCTCGTCGAGCGCAAGAAGCCGCCCGTCGGCGACGCCGAAATAGGCGCCGTGCAGGAGGATTTTGCCGCTCGCCTCGCCTTCGCGCACATAAGGAAAGCTGCGGAGATTTGCGAGCGTGTGGATGATTGACGCCTTGGCGAGCCGTTCGGCGTAGTCCTCATAGGGCTTGGTCGGCTGGCCGATGTGATCGGCTGCCGGCTTGATGAGCGACATCCAATGGCTGATGAAATCGCCGGGCGCGGCCGGCGGAGAGCCATCGATGGCGCCTTCGACGAAGGCGCGCACGCCGCCGCATTGGGCATGGCCCATGACCACGATGTGCTCGACCTTCAACCCGGTGACGGCGAATTCGAGCGCGGCGGACGTGCCGTGCAGATCATCGTCTGGCTTATAGGGCGGCACCAGATTGGCAACATTGCGCACGACGAAGATTTCGCCGGGATCGGCATCGAAGATGACTTCCGGCGAGACGCGCGAATCGCAGCAGCCGATCAAAAGAACCTTGGGTTTCTGGCCGGACTTGGCAAGCTGGCCATAACGGTCTTGTTCGCGGCGGAAACGGCCGCCGAGAAAGACCTCATAACCGGCAATAAGCCGCGCCGGCAAAAGCGGCTGTTCGCGATCTTTGGAAAGGCCTTCGAGCGCGTCGGACATTGGGCATTTGCTCCGGGGATCTTCTCCGCTTGCTGACCGAATGCCTAGCGCTTGCGTGTGTAAGGTCCAAGGCGCAATTGCGCGCTAGCTTAGCCGTGAGCCTGACTGCACGTGCATCGATGGCGTCAGCGTCGTCAAATCGTCGCGAACGATCTGCGGGTGCCGAACGATCGTTAACATCATCGGCTATCTCTATCGTGCTATCGGCAATGCCAAAGGTTGCCGCCTTTTCACGCGCGCATCGCCAATCTCCCTCGTGGATCGACACTTCATTGCATTCGATGCATTGCAATCCGACACCGAGGCTTAAATGAATTGAATCACCCTCAAAAAAATTAATTTGCGATGGGTTGCCGCAGTCTGCTCATCGCAGGCAAGCGATCCAACAGTGTCGCGGCGCGCCGCGGTTCACTGGTTTCTACCGCGCTGCAAAAGTATTTTCGTCGTTTGGTCGCACTGTTGCGTCAACTGTCGACCACGCCTTTGCTCGGAATATCAAAGAGTCAGCATCTAAATTCGAAAATGCGTCACAAGATTTATATCGCAGCGCGATAAATGCATTTTAATTCGCGCATGCTTGCATGCCACCTCCGATGTCCGCCAATTCGGGACTTTGAGCCTAGTTTCAAAGACATGGAACCAGAGTTTCGGTCTTTGCACTTCTGGTGATTACGCGCAAACTCAGCTACCGGATTTCGGTGTCGTCGCAGCAGTTTGCAGCAACGCAGAAGTGGTGGGCCAATGAACATTCACGAATATCAGGCGAAGGAACTTCTAGGGCGGTTTGGCGTCGCCGTGCCGGCGGGCGCCGTAGCATTCAATCCGGAACAAGCGGTCTATGCAGCAACGCAACTCGGCGGCTGGCATTGGGTCGTGAAGGCGCAGATTCATGCGGGCGCGCGCGGCAAGGCCGGCGGCATTAAGCTTTGCAAGACCTATCATGAGGTCCGCAGCGCGGCCGAAGAGCTGATTGGACGTCGCCTTGTGACGGCGCAAACGGGGCCGGAGGGCCAGCCGGTCCAGCGCGTCTATGTCGAAGTCGCCGATCCTTTCGAGCGTGAACTTTATCTCGGTTATGTGCTGGATCGTAAGGCCGAGCGCGTGCGCGTCATCGCTTCGCGTCACGGCGGCATGGATATCGAAGAGATCGTCAAGACCGATCCGAATGCGATCATCCAAGTGGTCGTCGAGCCAGCCGTCGGTCTACAGGCTTTCCAGGCGCGCGAGATCGCCTTTCAGCTCGGTCTCAATATCAAACAGGTCGCCCGCGCGGTGACGACCATCATGGGCGCCTATCGCGCTTTCCGCGATTGCGACGCGGGGATGCTCGAGATCAATCCGCTCGTCGTGACGGCTGATGATCGCGTGCTGGCGCTCGATGCGAAGATGTCGTTTGACGACAATGCGCTGTTCCGGCGTCCGACGGTGGCGGCGATGTTCGATCCGCAGCAGCAGGACCCGCGCGAGGCGCAGGCGGCCGAGCATAATCTCAACTACATCGGTCTCGACGGCGAGATCGGCTGCATCGTCAATGGCGCGGGTCTCGCGATGGCGACGATGGACATGATCAAACATGCGGGCGGCAGCCCGGCGAACTTTCTCGATGTCGGCGGCGGCGCTTCGCCGGACCGTGTCGCGACCGCTTTCAGGCTGGTGCTTTCCGACGCCAATGTGAAGAGCATTTTGGTCAACATCTTCGCCGGCATCAATCGTTGCGATTGGGTTGCGCAGGGCATCGTCCAGGCCTGCCGCGAAATCGATATTAAAATTCCTCTCATCGTGCGCTTGGCCGGAACCAATGTCGAAGAAGGCCGCAAGATCATTGCCGAGAGCGGCATAGCGATCATCGGCGCCGACACTTTGTCCGAGGCCGCGCAAAAGGCGGTTGCTGCCTGCCGCGGCGCCGCCCCCACTCCCCTCCATTAAAATCGAGTCCATCGCCATGAGCATCCTCATCGACGAAAAAACCCCGATTCTCGTACAGGGCATCACCAGCGAGAAAGCCTCCTTCCACACGAAGGAAATGATTGCCGCGGGCAGCAAGGTTGTCGCCGGCGTCACCCCCGGCAAGGGCGGCCAGGTCCATAATGGCGTGCCCGTCTTCAACACGGTGAAGGAAGCCGTGCGCGAAACCGGCGCCACGACCAGCCTTGCCTTTGTCGCGCCGGCCTATGCGGCGGACGCGATCATGGAAGCGGCCGACGGCGGCATTCGCCTCGTCTGCTCGATCACCGACGGCATTCCGGCGCAGGACATGATGCGGGTGAAGCGCTATCTGATGCGCTATCCCAAGGAACGCCGCACCATGCTCGTTGGCCCGAATTGCGCCGGCATCATCAGCCCCGGCAAGGCGATGCTCGGCATCATGCCGTCGAACATCTATATCCAAGGCTCGGTCGGCATCATCTCGCGCTCCGGCACGCTTGGCTATGAGGCCGGCTCGCAGATGAAGGCGCTCGGCATCGGCGTCTCGACCAGCGTCGGCATCGGCGGAGATCCGATCAACGGCAGCTCCTTCGCCGACCATCTGGCCCTCTTCGAAGAAGATCCGGAGACCGAAGCCGTGCTGATGATCGGCGAGATCGGCGGTCCGCAGGAGGCGGAGGCCGCGGCTTGGATCAAGGAGAATATGCGCAAGCCCGTCGTCGGCTTCGTTGCGGGTCTGACCGCGCCGAAGGGCCGCCGTATGGGTCATGCGGGCGCCATCATCTCGGCCGTCGGCGACAGCGCCGCGGAAAAGACCGAGATCATGCGCTCCTATGGTTTGGCAGTGGCGCCGAGCCCCGCAGAGTTCGGCTCGACGATGGCGCAGGTGCTGTCGCAGAACCCGGCGCGCCGCGCCGTCGGCTGAGCATCGTTCATCAGGCTGACACTTAAATCGTCCCTCTTCCGCAATCGGGAGAGGGACGCTTCCGTTCATCCCACACCTCCTTCTCGCTGCTATTTAAGGAATCATCATGAGCTTCACCCTCATCGAACAGGCACGTCCACGGCTGCAACGCTCCGAACTCGCGGTGCCCGGCTCCAATCCCGCTCTGTTCGAAAAGGCGGCGAAGTCCAACGTCGATGTGATCTTCCTCGACGTCGAAGACGCGGTTGCTCCCGACGACAAGGAGCAGGCGCGCAAAAACATCATCGCCGGCCTCAATGATGTCGATTGGGGCAATAAGACGATGATGATCCGCATCAACGGCCTCGATACGCATTATATGTATCGCGACGTCGTCGACATCGTCGAAGCCTGCCCGCGCCTCGACATGATCCTGATCCCAAAGGTCGGCGTGCCGGCGGATGTCTATGCGATCGACATGCTGGTGACACAGATCGAGACGGCGAAAAAGCGCGAGAAGCGCATCGGCTTCGAAGTGCTGATCGAGACGGCGCTCGGCATGGCCAATGTCGAAGCGATCGCGCAATCGAGCAAACGGCTCGAAGCCATGTCTTTCGGCGTCGCCGATTATGCCGCCTCGACCCGGGCGCGCACGACCGTCATCGGCGGCGTCAATCCGGATTATGGCGTCCTGGCCGATAAGGATGCCTCCGGCAAGCGCGACTATTTTTGGGCCGATCAATGGCACGCGGCGCAGACCCGCATGCTGATCGCCTGCCGCGCCTATGGGTTGCGGCCGATCGACGGGCCGTTCGGCGATTTCTCCGATGCCGACGGCTATCTGGCCGCTGCGAAACGCGCCGCCGTGCTCGGCTATGAAGGCAAATGGGCGATCCATCCCTCGCAGGTCGATCTCGCCAATCAGATCTTCACGCCTTCCGAGGCGGAGATCGGCAAGGCGAAGCGCATCATCGAGGCGATGGAGAAGGCGGCGAAGGAAGGCAAGGGCGCCGTTTCCCTCGACGGCAAGCTGATCGATATCGCTTCGATCCG
>JBKQRA010000185.1:0-38527 GCA_052144065.1 Methylovirgula sp.
TGGATCGAAGTGACTGGCCCCGCCAGTTGATTCCTCTGTGCATGGATTTCCCGTGCTGGTTTCTGTTCTCAACTTACGGGCGGCGGCATCGCTGATGGTGATGACCGCGGCACTCATGCCTTGGACGCAATTGCGCGCCCAAGAGCATTTGGATTTCCAAAAATACACATCGTCGCCCGATTACCGCGCTTTGATCGACAAAGCGCTCGCGAGCCTGCCGCCGGAAGTCTTTCAAAAATGCCCAAGCCTCGTCTCGCCACCCTCGACGGTGACAGTCGCGGCACCCATCACCATGGGCCCTGATGGGCTCCCCAAGACCGGTGCGTGGTGGCAGCGCTTTCCGGTCTCCGGCTGCGGCAATGACACGACCCTAAACTTGAATTTTTCCGTCCGTGCCGACGGCAAGATCGTCGTGACCGTCGCCCTGCCCGGGACGACGCACGCCGATCTCACCTTGCAACATGACGCGCTCTTCTATGCGACCGTCGCTGCCGGCACCCGCGCGAAAAGCTGCAAGAACTTCATCGTGAAGAACACGCATTTTGAAAGCTACGGCAGCCATGATCATCCGACCCAGAGCCCGGCCCAAGGCCAGTTTCAGCCTTGGTGGGAGAGCTGGGTCGTGACCGGCTGCGGCCGCACCTTCAATGTGCCGATGGATTTTAGCCCCGACGCGACAGGCACGCAGATCACCCAGCGGCTGCAGACCATTACCGAGCTTTGACGCAGGGGCGAGTCCTACTCCGCGCCGGCCTCCGGGCGCTCATGCCAATGATCGATGACATTGCGCGTCTTGGCTTCCGTCATCTTCCGAAACGCCTCTTTCATCTGATCGGGCGAGAGAAACGGCTTCATCGTCTCGCGAAAACGGAAATAAGCGACGGCCAACAGCACGCCGGTCATCGCATGGTTGATGAAATTCTGCAGATCGGCGTCGTCCGGATTTTCGACGAGTTGGCGTGAAATGAGCTCGAAATTGTCCTCGTCACCCTGCACCAGCTCCCAGATCCGGTTGATGAGATCGACCTCAAGGCCCGCCAGCTGCTCGACTGTCTCTTTCATACCCATGCGTTGATACCCTGCGTGCCGCTCGATAACGAATGCGTGTGCTTGATCTTCCTCAACCTTAACAGCGTCCAGATGGTTGAAGAAGGAGGCGCATTGGCCCATTTTGGGTTGGGGGCCTTCCGGCCCCTCTTGGAGATCAAACTCATGCGGATTGGACAGCGCCCCGGCTTAGCGGCAGCGATCTTCGCCCCAACCCTTCTCGCCATTGTCGCCGCCTGCGCGTCGCCCGCCGCCGCCCAGGGCTCGCATCATCGCGCCCACCATGCCAGTCATGTCGCTCACCGTCATAGCGGCGCCGGCGTCGGCTATCTGCCGCTCGGCGCCTCAGGGCGCGGTGAAGGCTATCGGGAGCTTGTCGGCGATCCCGACAGCGGCGTCGGCTTCTATCCGCTGCCGACCCGCTATCGCATCGGCGCTTATCGCTATCATATGCGCGAGGCCGGGCTGCCGCCCTATCTTCGCAATGGCGTCCTCTATGCGATGATGGCCGATCGGGCTCGTTATTGGTATTGGAATGCGACGCCGGTCAATTCCTACAAATATGGCGTGTACGATCCCTTCGAGGGCGTCGGCACGCCCTATTTCGCCGGCTATTACGGTCCGGCGGGCGATAGCGACGAACCGTCCTTCCCCTTCGGCGATCCCTATCCGCCGCGCTGAAAAGCAGCATCGCACAAAAGAAAAGGCCCCGCTTTCCGAAGAAAGCGGGGCCTTAATCTTTTAAGCGGCGTTGCGCTTAGTTGTTGCGCTGGCCGGTGAGGTAGAGCAACGACTGGAAGATGTTGATGAAATCGAGATAGAGCATCAAAGCGCCATTCACCGATTTCTTGGTCGCCACCTCATAGTCGTCGGAAGCGTAATACATCTCCTTGATCGCCTGGGTGTCCCAAGCGGTCAGGCCGGCGAAGATCAGCACGGTCAAAATCGCCACGGCGAACTGCAAGCCCGAGCTGTGGACGAAGAAGACATTGACCAAGCTCGCGATGATGAGGCCGAAGACGCCCATGATCAGGAACGAGCCGATCGGGGAAAGATCGCGCTTCGTCGTATAGCCATAGAGGCTCAGCGCGCCGAAGGCGGCGGCCGTCTCGAAGAAGGCGCTGGCGACCGACGTTCCCGTGTAGATCAGAAGGATCGTCGACAACGACAGGCCCATCGCCGCGGAGAACAGATAGAAAGTGTTACGCGCCGCGGCGGCCGACATCTGGCTCAGCCGGAACGAGAAGAAGAACACGAAGGCGAGCGGCGCCAGCATCACCAGCCACTTGAGCGGGCTGAGATAGAGGGCCTGGCCAACCGGCGTCAGCATCATATGGCCGACGCGGACGACCGCCTGCGACGGGTCCGTCGTGATGGCGAGCATTTTGGCGCCGAGCGCGACAAGTCCGGTGATCGCGAGGCCGACCACCATATTGTTGTAGACGCCCAGCATGTAAGAGCGAAGGCCCTGGTCGATTTCGGCGCGCCCGGCCTGGGCTACGCCCTGGCCCCAGCGGGCTGCGTTGCGATCGAAGTCGGACATGGTTTCCTCACGGGTTCGGGAGGCTCGCGGCCTCCGCATGCCCCGCCCGCGCCGAACGCCGGCCGGCAGAGCAGTCTAAGAAGTACAGCGCTGGGTTCGGCGCAAACTGCCAAACCGCGTAAACCGCGCTGCGACCTTCCCATCCGGCCGGCAAACCGGTCAAAGACGAGCGTCGCCGATAATATGGCGCCAGTCTTATGGCCGCACAAGGGCAGTTGAGCCGCGTCTAGGCCGCCGCAGCCTAAAGATTTCGTAAATATTGGGCGGGTTTGCGCCCGAGAATCCGGAAAGTCCCGGCGAGGCCGAGCAGGATCGCGACCGCCAGAGCGCCGAAGGCCGCGGCGAGCGCCTGCGGCCAAAGCCAGACGAAATCGAGCTTCATCACGAACCGCACGACCGCCAGCGCGGCAAGGCTGCCGGCTAGCACGCCGAAAATCGCCGTCGCCAGACCGATGACCCCGAATTCGCAGAGAAAAGAGACGAGGAGCTTGGTGCGCGTCGCGCCCAGAACTTTCAAGACAACGCTGTCATAAAGCCGCGTCTCCTGCCCCGCCGCCAAGGCGCCGCCGAGCACCAGCGTCGCAGCGATCAGCGCCACGCTGGCAGCGCCGCGCACCGCCAGATTGAGCTGATCGATCACATCCTTGACGGCATCGAGCGCATCCTTGACGCGCAGGCTCACGACCGCCGGGAAGCGCTGCGCCACCTCGCGCACCAACGCAATATCGCGCGCCGTCGTATCCGCCTTGGGAAAGGTGACGGTCGCGAGATCGGTATAGGGCGCGCCGGCAAAGACATTCGGCGAGAAGACGAGGACGAAATTGATCCCCATATTGCGCCAATCGACATGGCGCAGATTGGCGATGCGCGCCTCAATCGTCCGCCCGAGCACATTGATGCTGATCCCATCGCCGACCTGCAATCCCAAGCCGTCGGCGACATCGGCCTCCATCGAGACGAGCGGCGGCCCGTCGTAAGCCTTGTCCCACCATTTGCCGGCAACAAGCGTCGAGCCCTGCGGCAGATTTTCGGAAAAAGTAATGCCGCGATCGCCTAAGAGCGCCCAGGCGGCCTTGTCCTTCACCTTCACCTTTTCGGCGGGAACGCCTTTCAGAGCAGTGATGCGGCCGCGCAGCATCGGCACGAGTTCAAGCTCGCCCGAAGCCGCATGGTCTTTGAGGAAGCCCCGGAAACTCTGAGCATCACCGCGTGGAATCCCGAGAAAGAAAAAGCTCGGCGTCGCGCCGCCGCGCGAGGCGCTCAATTCGCGATGCAGATTGCCGTCGACGAGCGCGAGGCCGACGAGCAATGTGAGCCCCAGCCCGAGCGAAAGAACGATAGCGGGTGTTAAGGCGCCGGGGCGATAGAGATTGGCGAGCGCGAGGCGCAGCTCGACGCGCTCGAAACGCGGTGCGCGTTTCGCAGCCGCCATCAGCAGCGACGCGGCGCCCCGCAGAAAAATAAAGCCGCCAAAACAGGCGCCGAGATAAATCAACGCCAGCATGCGGTCGGCGGTGAGGGTCAGCACCGCGGCGGCAAGGCCGAGCGCCGCGGCCGCCGCCATCAGCCGATAGCGCAGGCGCACAGGCGTCGCATCGGGCGCGATCTCATCGCGAAAGAGGGCCGGTACCGGCACATCATGCGCGCGCCCGAGCGGCGGCAGCGAGAAGGCCAGCGCGGTCAAGGCGCCATAGAGCAGGCCGATCGCCATTTCGCTTGGATAGAGCGATGGCGCCAGCGGAAAAGGGATCAGATGTGCGAAAGCCGTGTCGATGAGGAAAGGCAGCGCCGAGCCCAAAGCAATGCCGATGGCGATGCCGATCGCCGCCATGAACAGAACTTCGGCGAGCATGAGCGCGAAGACGAAGCTGCCCGTCGCGCCGAGCGCCTTCAATGTCGCGATCACCGGCTTCTTGCGCTCGACGAAGACGCTCACCGCATTGGCGATGCCGACGCCGCCGATGATGAGTGAGGTCAGACCGACAAGCGTCAGGAATTGGCTGAAGCGCTCGAGCCCGCGCGAAAATTCCGGCGAGACGTTTTTGCGCGTCCGGACATCAAAGCCCGCATCCGGCAGCGCTTTATGGACAGTGGCGGCAGCGGCAGCGAGCTGTGCATCCGACGGGGGCGCGGCGCCGGGCAGAGAGATACGGTAAAGCCATTTGATCAGCGCGCCCGGCTGCAAAAGCTGCGTCGCGCGCAGCGCCTCTTGCGACATCAGCACGCGCGGCCCGAAGCCGAGACCGCCGGCGAGCTTATCTGGCTCCGACAGGAGATCGGCGCGCAGCTCGAAGCTTTGCGCGCCGATCGTAAAGCGATCGCCGCGCTTCAGCCCGAGCCGCGCGGTGATCGTCGGATCGGCAATGACGCCATAGGCACCGTCGCGCAGGCTGAGCGCATCGACGACCTTTATGGCGGGATCAAGCGCGAGATCGCCTTGCACCGGATAGGTCTGGTCGACAGCCTTGATCTCGACGAGCGCCGATTGCCCATCGCCGGCACGCGCCATGGCGCGCATCAGCGCGATGGTGGCGAGATTGCCTTGCGCGGCAAGGATCGCGCGTTCCTGTGGCGTCGCCTCGCGCTGCACGAGTTCGAAAGACATATCGCCGCCAAGGATCACCCGGCCCTTTTGCGCCAGCCCGTCGGTCAAGGCATGCGCGATCGCGCCGACGCCGGTTATCGCCATAACGCCGATGGCGAGGCAGGCAAGAAAGATGAAGAAGCCGGAGAAGCCGCCACGGAAATCGCGCAGTGCGAGGCGAAAGATGATGGGGAGCATGGAACGATCGGAAGCTCTGGCGTGCATGGCGACCTGTGTCTGCCGGCAATATGGCGAAGCCGAGTCTTCCGCCGCTCCTTCATTTGCGACCTCCGAGCGCCATCCGCAAGAGCTCCGCTTCGGCTCGCGCGCATCCCTCCAGCTTCATGCAATCTCGCCGGGCGACAGTTCTTCGTGCCGCATTATCAGGCCGCGCCAGGAACTTTCATGCGCGAGACCAAAGCCTTTCCGTTCGATTTCTTCCACTTCGATTTCTTGGCCATGGGCTCGCCCTGCAGCCTTAGCCTCTATGCGGATGATATCATCGAGGCCAACGTGATCGCCGAGGCCGCGATCAACGAAATTCAGCGGATTGAGGCCAAATATTCGCGCTATCGGCCACAAAGCCTGCTCGGCGACATAAATTGTGTCGCCGCCGTCGGCGGACGTCTTTGCGTCGATGACGAGACGGCGCTGCTCATCGATCATGCCATTCAAGCCTATGTGACCTCGGGCGGACTGTTCGACGTCACCTCGGGCCGGCTGCGCGAGATCTGGAATGACGCGATCACAGCGATTCCCGATCGCGCCGACATCGCGGCGCTGCTTGTTTGCGTCGGCTTGGACAAGCTCGTCTGGCAGCGCCCGCAGTTGACATTCAACTGCCCGGGACTGGAGCTCGATCTCGGCGGCCTCGCGAAAGAATATGCGGCGGATCGCGCGGTGTCCGTCTGCAAATCAATGGGTGTGCAACATGGACTCGTCAATCTCGGCGGCGATATTGCGATCATCGGCGCGCATCCCGATGGCGCACCCTGGCGCATCGGCAT
The DNA here is from genome assembly GCA_052144065.1 of Methylovirgula sp. Lineage (GTDB taxonomy): Bacteria > Pseudomonadota > Alphaproteobacteria > Rhizobiales > Beijerinckiaceae > Methylovirgula. The sequence continues at coordinate 6,182 of JBKQRA010000185.1, forward strand.
CTGCGATCCATCAGGCATCACCGACGCGATCGCGACGCTCTTCGCTGCGAGCGGGGCGGTCGCGACAAGCGGCGATTACGAACGCTATTTCGAGATCGACGGGCAGCGGTTCAGCCATTTGCTCAATCCGCAAACCGGCTGGCCCGTCGAGGGCCTGCCATCCGTCACGGTCATTGCCGAGACTTGCCTTTCAGCCGGCACCGCATCAACGATCGCTGCGCTGAAGGGCGCGGCAGGCGCCGAATGGCTCCGCCAAACCGGCGCCGCCCATCTGACGGTCCAGCGGAGCGGCAAGATGGGCGGATCGATCCTATTGGATCAGCCGCAGCCTAGCTCGACGTCCCGCCGCTGCGGGATTGCGACATGAGCTGCGTCATGCCTTGCACGAAATCCTGCCGCGAAACGGTGCCCGAGCCGCTCGGATTGAGTGCCTGAAAGGTCGCGGAAGCGCCTAGCGATTTGAACCCCGCAGTCGGATTCATCGTATTGAAGGCTTGCGTGAACTGGCTTTGATTGATCGAGCCCGAGCCGCTCGTGTCGATTTGTGAAAACAGGTTCGACATTCTCTGGCTTGGCGACTGGCGCGCGCTGGCACCCGACATCGCCTGCGGCGCATAGCTTCCACCAACCCCCGATACGCTCATGCTCATCGTCTTCTCCCTCATCTCTGTGACGAATTGCCAAGAGCTAAAGAGATGGATCTTGCTCGGAGCTTGAGTGTGCCGATGAACAAGCGATCGTGATGATCTCGACCATCGAAAGTTGATCGAGATCAACCGCATCATTCACGGCATTGACGGTCCGGGCAGCGCAAAGACCGTGAGCTGCCCGCCGAGCGCCGTATAATCCGACAGCGCCGCATAGGTGCCGACGGCACCAAGACCATCAGTCGCCTGCGTCAGACCCGCGGCAAGTCCGATGCCCGGCCAGCCGCCGACGCCGGACAGAACGGCCACATATTCCTTGCCCGCATGTTCATAGGCATTGATGTTGCCGATGATGCCGGACGGCGTTTTGAATCGCCAGAGTTCCTTGCCTGTCGCGGCGTCGACCGCCTTCAGATAGCCTTCGAGCGTGCCGTAGAAAACCACGCCCGACGCCGTCGCGAGCGCGCCCGACCAGACCGAAAATCGTTCTGGATCGGACCAGACGATCTTGCCGGTCGTCGCGTCGAAAGCGATGAAATTGCCCATGGTCTTGTCGCCCTTCGGCGGATACATCGCAATCGAGGCGCCGTCATAAGGCATGCCCGCCGTGTAGCGTACATGAAAGGGCTCATAATCGGCGCAGAGATGGTTCGTCGGCACATAGAAGAGATGCGTCACCGGCGAATAGGCAGCCGGCTGCTCGTCCTTCGTGCCGAGCGGCGCGGGGCAGATGCCGGAGGTGTTCGTGTCTTCGCCATTATGATCGGTCGAATATTTCATCGCGACCGAGGGCCGCCCATAGGTCTTCGAACCCTTGTCCATATCGATGCCGCTCGCCCAATTGACGGAGGGATCATAGGGCCGCGCGCCGAGCAATTCGCCGGTCGCGCGATCGAGCGTATAGGCAAAGCCGTTGCGATCGAAATGCGTCAGCACTTTGCGTGTTGCGCCGCCGATCGTCGCCTCGCTGAGGATCATCTCATTGATGCCGTCATAGTCCCATTCATCGTGGGGCGTCATCTGATAGACCCATTTGGCCGTGCCTGTGTCGGCATCGCGCGCCCAGATCGCCGACGACCAGCGATTGTCGCCCGGCCGCTGCGTCGGATTCATCGGCGCCGGATTGCCCGATCCGTAATAAATGAGATTGAGCGCGGGATCGTAAGAGACCCAGCCCCAGCTCGCGCCGCCGCCGATCCGCCAGGCATCGCCCTTCCAGCTTTTCAACGATGAGTCCGCGCCGACCGGCTGGCCGAGCGTCAGCGTCTTTTGCGGATCGACGAGAATGTCCTTGTCCGGGCCTTCCGCGTAGGCGCGCCAGACAAGCCGCCCGGTTTTGATGTCATAGGCGCTCATATCGCCGCGAACGCCGAATTCGCCGCCCGACACGCCGACAAGAACCTTGTCCTTGATGACGAAGGGCGCGGCGGTGCCGGTCGCGCCCTTATGCGGATCGGCATCCTTGACCGACCAGATCAATTTGCCGGTCTTCGCATCGAGCGCCACGAGCGTCGCGTCGGCCTGAAAAAGGAAGATCTTGCCGTCGCCATAGGAAATGCCGCGATTGACCGTATCGCAGCACATGATCGGCACGGTGGAGGGATCCTGCTGCGGAAGATATTTCCAAAGGATCTTGCCGTTGTGGTTCAGATCGAGCGCATAGACGATATTGGGAAACGGCGTCACCAGAAAAGCGACATCGCCGATGACGAGCGGACCGCCTTCGTGGCCGCGCAAAACGCCCGTCGAAAAACTCCAGGCCGGAGCGAGATGCTTCACATTCGCCGGTGTGATCTGCTTCAGGCCGGTGAAGCGCCAATTCGCATAATTGCCCGCCGGCATGGCCCAATTTTGCGGAGCCTGCGACAGCCGGATGAGCTGGTCATTTGCACAGGCGACCCCGCTCATTAGAAGAGCGGCAACGCACGACAGCAGACGCGCCGTGCCCATCATATTTTCTTTCATTGATCTCTGTCCGCTTTAAACCTGCATCAGCCTTCGATCCGTCCGGACCTGAGCTTGATCGTGCGGTCGCATTGCGCGGCAAGCGCAATGTCATGGGTGACGAGTACCAGCGTCGCGCGGCGTTCCCGGCGCAGCGCGAACATCAGCGCGATGACGCTTCTGCCCGTCTCTTCATCAAGATTGCCGGTTGGTTCGTCGGCGATCAGCAGCGACGGGTCTGTCGCGAGCGCCCGCGCCAGCGCAACGCGCTGCTGCTCGCCGCCCGAAAGTTCGGCCGGATAATGCGTCAGCCGCTCTTTGAGGCCGACGGCGGCAAGCTCGGCGGAGGCGCGCGCAAAAGCGTCGCGCAATCCGGAAAGCTCCAAAGGCACGGCGACATTTTCGAGCGCCGTCATCGTCGGGATCAGATGGAAGGATTGAAAGACGATACCGATCTTCTGGCCGCGAAAGCGGGCAAGCTGATCCTCGTTCAAGGTTTCGAGCGCCGTCGCGCCGATCTTGATGCTGCCGGAGTCCGGCCGCTCCAGCCCCGCCATGGCCATGAGCAGCGTCGATTTGCCCGAGCCCGATGGACCGAGCAGCGCCACGGTCTCGCCCTGCGCAATCTCTAAAGATATCTGCTTCAAGATATGGATGCGGGAAGCCCCGCGCCCGAGGCTCAGATCGACATTCTCGAAAGCAACCGCCGCGTCATCCATGCTCACATCCATCAAAGCCCGCATCAAAGCCCGGCCGTTTGGCCGCAGCCCGTCCCCGCATTCCAAGCGACGCGGCCTTATTGCAACCCGGCTTGCCCTAATTGCAGGAGTGATTCCGGCGGTTTTCTGGCTGGCATCGCTCATGCCGGCCGCCGCAGCATCCCCTCTCAAACTTGTAGCCTTCGGCGACAGCCTGAGCGCCGGGTATCTGTTGCCGGCGGACGCCGCCTTTCCAGCCGTGCTTGAGAAGGCTCTGCGCAAAGATGGGTTCAATGTCAGCGTAATCAATGCCGGCGTCTCGGGCGATACGGCGGCGGACGGTCTCGCCCGGCTCGATTGGACGCTCGCTGGCGGCGCCGATGCGCTGATCTTGGAACTCGGCGCCAATGACATGCTGCAAGGGATCGCCCCGGCCGTCACGCAGAAAGTGCTCGACCAGATCCTCACAAAGTTGAAAGAGCACCATGTCAAAGTTCTGCTCGCCGGCATGCGGGCAACGCCGAGCCTTGGCAAAGCTTATGTGGATAGTTTCGACGTCATCTATCCGGCGCTCGCCGCCAAATATCAGCTGCCGCTCTATCCCTTCTTTCTCGAGGGCGTCACGACGCGCAAGAATCTCGTGCTGACGGACGGCATGCATCCGAACCGCAGCGGCGTCGCCATCATCGTCAAGGGCATTCTACCCCAGGTCGAAGCCCTGCTTCGCGGTCTTCCCAAAACTTAGTGGCGCCCCATCTTTCGTCGCGGAAAGATTCAGTCCACAATGACTCTAGCGACTCAGTGCGGTGCCGCGATCGACCTTCGCGGTAACCCCTTATTGCGAGGAGGGACCTATGCCCCGTCTATTCACGGGCCTCGAGATCCCCTCGGATATTGCTCTCGACCTCGCCAATCTGCGAGGCGGCATATCCGGCGCGCGCTGGATCGATGTCGAAAATTACCACATCACTCTGCGCTTCATCGGCGACATCGACGATGCGACGGCCCGTGACGTTTATGCGACATTGGGCCAGATCCGGCGTTCGCCCTTCACCGTCACCATCGATACGCTCGATTCCTTTGGCGGCGGCAGGCCCCGCGCCATCATCGCCAAAGCGAAGCCGGCACAGCCGCTCGTCGAATTGCAGGCCGAGCAGGAGCGGCTGATCCGGCGCCTCGGCATCCCGCCGGAACCGCGGAAATTCACCCCGCATGTGACGCTGGCGCGGCTGCGCGATGCCTCGCCGCCGGCGGTTGCTGCCTATCTGTCTGCGCGCGGCTATTTCTTCTCGCGGCGGTTCGAAGCCAATCGCTTCGTCCTATTTTCGTCGCGGAATTCCGTCGGCGGCGGCCCTTACGTCGTCGAAGCCGCCTATCCCTTGGGATAAGCCGGTTACTTCTTGATGAGCCGATCGGTGTTGGCAGCCTTGGCGAAGATCGCGGCCTGCGCGGCTTCGATCGTGGCGCCCGCGACGTCGCAATCGTCGAGAATCGTATTGCCGAAGACCGCGCCTTGAAAGTCGGCGCCGCTCGCATCGGCCCCGGTCAGATCCGCATTGACGAAAGTCGCGCCCGCGAGCTTGGCGAAGCGCAGATCGGTGCGCCGCATGTCAGCATCGCGGAAATCGGCGCCGGTCAGATCGACGGAATAGAGTACCGCCCGCATCAGTCCCATGGATTGGTTCTTCATATCGGCGGAAAGATCGGCGCGCGCGAAGATCACCTTGCGCATATGGCTGTGGGAAAAATCGCCGGCGATGCGCGCATAGGACGCATCCGCGCCGTCGAAATTCGAATTCTGCATCTGCGAGGCAAAGAAAGAAGCGCGCGTCAGATCGGCGTTGGAGAAATCGGCTCCAAGCGCCCAGGCCTGATCGAAGGTCGCGCCTTCGAGCCGTGCGCCAGCAAGCTTCGTCTTGTTGAGATAGGCGGCGCGGAAATTCGTGCCGGAGAGATCGAGCCCCGAGAGATCAAGCCCGTTCAGGCTTTTGCGCGACAGATCGAGACGCTGGCCGGCCGCCAGCAGCTTCTCGATATCGGCGCGGCTCATATCGGCGCGCGTCATCTGCGGCGAATTGAGATCGAGGCCGCTCATCATGTCCTGCGCAAAGACTTTTGGTGCAAAAGACTTCGGCGCAAGCATCGCGCCAGCAAGGAGCGTGGCAATCAAACCGGCGCGCGCAAGATGACGGATCATACCGTTCGTCCTCCTTCGAATGGCTGGAGCAAAGTCCAGTGCCCGATTGGACGACAAGTCGCGGCTTTGCGCAAGCTGCGGCGCTTTGTATAAGCCGAGCCGCTTGGCACAAGCCGCGGCGTTGCCCGCCTCTATTTGATCACGATCCGGTCAAGATGCGCGGCTTGGGCAAAGACCGGCATCTGAGACAGATTGATGACGGCGCCGGAGACATCGCAATCGACGACAACCGTATTGCCGAAGATCGCACCGCGAAAGTCGGCGCTGCCGGCATCGGCCTTGCTCATATCGGCATTCATGAAATTGGTGCCGGCGCATTGCGCGAATTGGAAATCGGCGCGGCTAAGATTGGCCGCCTCGAAATCCGCGGCACGCAAATCCGCGGCGCGAAAGATCACATGGCTTATGTCGGTGGGTTGCGGCACTTTCTCGGCCGAGAGATCAGCCCCGACAATGAGCGCCTTGCGACAATGCGCGCCAGAAAAATCCCCAGCAATCCGCGCATAGGAAAGATCGGCATCCTCGAAAATCGCATTCTGCATCTGCACCGAATAGAGCGAGGACTCCGTCAGATCGACGCCCGAAAAATCCGCGTCCATGGCAAAGGCGTGATCGAACAAAGCGCCGCGCAGCCGCGCGCCGGCGAATTTCGTCTTGTTCAGCCGGGCGCGCTGAAAATCAACGCCGGTAAAATCGAGCCCCGAGAGATCGAGGCCATTGAGACTCTTGCCGACAAGCTTCGGCTTTACGCCCTTGGCGAGCTGCTTTTCGATATCGACCCGGGTCATCTCCGCCGTCGTGAATTGCGGCGATTTGAGATCGAGGTCGGCCGGCGTCTGCGCCAGGAGCTTTCGCGCTGGCGCAAGCCCAAGCGTGGCGAGGCCGATCACGGCCACACGCCGATCGATGCTAAGCCCCTTCTCTCTGTCGCGGTCGCGCGGATCCATGCCGCATCTTTTAAGCCCGGCTGGCTTGCGCGTAGCTCGACAAAATCGGCTAAAAGCCGGCGATTTGCCCGCCGCTACGGCCTCGGCCACTATGCCGGCCGCTTCGCCGAAAGGCCCCGTTGATGTCTTATGCCTGCGCCCTGGGAGCAACCCTCTATCGCTTCGCCGATCTGAAGGCGTTGCTTGGCCGCGCCTCGCCGCCGCGCGCCGGCGACCGGCTGGCCGGGCTTGCGGCTGAAAGCGCCGAGGAATGCGTCGCGGCCCGCCTGGCCCTCGCCGATCTGCCGCTCGTCAAATTCCTGGACGAGCCCCTCATTCCTTATGAGGCGGATGAGGTCACGCGCCTCATCGCCGATAGCCACGATCGGGCGGCCTTTGCGCCCGCCGCCGCGCTGACGGTCGGCGGCTTCCGCGATTTCCTTTTGTCGGATGCGGCAACGACGGAAATGCTGGCGGCGCTGGCGCCGGGCCTCACGCCGGAAATGGCGGCGGCCGTCTCGAAGCTGATGCGCAATCAGGATCTGATCGCGGTCGCCAAAAAGATCTCCGTCGTCACGCGGTTCCGCACGACGATCGGCCTGCCGGGCCGTCTCTCGATCCGTCTGCAGCCCAATCATCCAAGCGATGATCTCGCGGGCATCGGCGCCGCCATCCTCGACGGTCTGATGTATGGATGCGGCGATGCCTGCATCGGGATCAATCCGGCGACAGACAGCGCCGCCCAAGCGCGGCGCATCCTCGAGTCGCTCGAGGAACTGCGCCTGCGCTTCGATATCCCAATGCAAAGCTGCGTGCTCGCCCATGTCACGACCATGCTGCAAGTGATGGCGAAAGGCGGCCCGGTCGATCTCGTCTTTCAGTCGATCGCCGGCTCGGAGGCGGCCAACAAAGCCTTCGGCGTGAGCCTCGCACTGCTTGACGAAGCGCATGATGCGGCGCGAGCGCTGCAACGCAGCAGCGACAATCTGATGTATTTCGAAACGGGCCAGGGCGCCGCGCTCTCAGCCGAAGCGCATCACGGCATCGATCAGCAGACGATGGAAGCGCGCGCCTATGCGGTCGCGCGGCGCTACAAACCTCTGCTCGTCAACAGCGTCGTCGGCTTCATCGGCCCCGAATATCTTTACGACGGCAAGGAGATCATTCGCGCTGGGCTCGAAGATCATTTCTGCGCCAAGCTTCTCGGCCTGCCGATGGGCATGGATGTCTGCTACACCAATCATGCCGAAGCCGATCAAGACGATATGGACAATCTCTTGACGCTGCTTGGCGTCGCCGGTTGCAATTATTTCATGGGCGTGCCGGGCGCCGACGACATCATGCTCGGCTATCAATCGACGTCGTTTCACGATGCGCTTTATGTGCGCTCCGTGCTCGGACTCAAGCCGGCGCCGGAATTCGAGGCCTGGCTGAAAACCTTCGGCATCATGGATGAGGCCGCGCGCGTGCGGCCGAAGCTCGAAGGCAATGCGGCGAAACTATTGGCGAATAGTCGCTAGGGATGCTCCCCAATGGGAGAGGGTGGCCGCTTTGCGGCCTATTCGTTGCCGTGCGCTTCCTCATTGAGCGTGATCGTGTTCATCTGCGAAAAATCGACGGACACGGGCTGATTGGCTTTCCGCGCCGCCGCCTGCAATGTCTTGATCACATGTTCGAGCCGGCGATAGGCCTCCTTATATTCGTCCGAGCCGGGGCCCACTTTGAACGGCTGAAGGCAATATTCGATGATTTCGCGCGGTCGTTCCAATGTGCTCATCTGGCGTTCCTTGCTGCTGTTGCCGGCGATATAATCGCTCGCGCACGGACAAACCCTAATAACCCTCAAAGAGTTCAATGGCCAGGATGAATACCTACCCTGTTAGGCTATGAAACGTGCGAAATCTATTGTGCCCAATCACGTTCGTAACCGTGGCGACCAGTCTGCTTATCGCACTGGCGATCAGCCTCTTGACAGTCTTCGGTTCTCGCCCGGCGTTACCGCCTCTGCTCCAGGGCGTGACAGCCGGCGGTGGATATTGGGGTTCTTGTCCACCAGAAACCAAGGAATTTGCGCATTGGGAGGCCTCGCAGCCCGCGATCTCTCCAGAGTTCAATCATCGCCTAGCGGAGGCAATTCCAATTGGCTCAAATGAAAAGCATTTGACGGAGATGCTCTCCCACCAGGGATTTCGGATGCTTCCCGCTTGTCAGAAGGATCAATTCATTAAGTCAGCCGAGTTCGAACAACATGGCGGGCTCTCTCCGCTAACGGCTATGGTATTTTGGAAAATTGACGACCTAGGGCGAATTGTTTGGACAAAGGGTTTCGTTCGATACACCGCGCTGTAGGATCGCTTGGAAAGAACTCCTAGCGTCATGAGCGATACCCCTTCCGGCCCCGCCAACGATCCACCATCCGATCCCTGGGCCTTTATACGGAAGAAGACCTCGGCGCGGGTCGCGCTGGGACGCACAGGCGACGGACTGCCGACGGCGCGCGTGCTCGAATTTGCGCTCGCCCATGCCCGCGCCCGCGATGCCGTTCACAAAGGCCTCGACGTCGATGCGCTCTGCGCGGAGCTTGCCGATCTCACGCCGCTCGTTGTCGCGAGTCAGTCCGCTGATCGCAGGACCTATCTGCAGCGGCCGGATCTCGGCCGAAAGCTTGCCGATGCTTCGCGCCTTGCACTGCATCGCGGCACCTATGATGCCGTCATCGTCCTCGCCGACGGCCTCTCCGCCGTCGCCGTGCAGAGCCAGGGCGCGGCGCTGTGCCGAATGCTGCAACAGGCCGCCGATTGGCGCTTTGCGCCGCCGGTTATCGCGAGCCAGGCGCGCGTCGCGCTCGGCGATGAGATCGCCGCAGCGCTGGGCGCCGAAATGGTCATTCTGCTCATCGGCGAACGGCCGGGCTTAAGTGCCGCGGATTCGCTTGGCGCCTATATCACTTTCGCGCCGAAGCCTGGCGCAACGCGCGACGCGGAACGCAATTGCGTCTCAAACATCCGACCCGGCGGGCGGCGGCTTGCCGATGCCGCCCGGCGCATCCTTGCGATCGCTCATCTCGCCCGCAAACTGCGCGAGACCGGGACGGCGCTGAAGGAGGACGCCGCCCTGGCTTTGGCTGCACCGCAAGACAAAGACGGCTAGCTACAAGTTTTGGCCAAGAATTTTGGGCGGTCTCTAGGAAAGCGCAGGCGAAATATTCTTCGCTGAAATCGTTCCAAAGAACGTATTTTGCGGCGCGATACTTGCCTGCCCAAGTATTTTGCAAATCGTCCTTGAATTTTGACGCCAGATGGCGCATATTAGCTAAGTCGATAGACGGCCAGATGACTTGGCGGCGCGTCGGAATTTTTCCCCGCCCGGCCCGAAAATCCTCTCTCCCGAAAATGCGAATTCGACGGCCTGCGGTACAGTGGGCAAGCTAAATCTTTGTCTCTAGAAAGGGTTTCCCATGGCTACGGGAACCGTGAAATGGTTCAACGCCCAGAAGGGCTTTGGCTTCATCGCGCCGGACGACGGCGGCACTGATGCCTTTGTCCATATCAGCGCCGTGGAGCGCTCTGGCCTCGGCAGTTTGCGCGAAGGTCAGCGGGTGGGCTTTGAGCTCGTTTCCGACCGCAAGAGCGGTAAAATGTCTGCCGACAAGCTCAAAGCGTTGGCATGATTGTGACGGCTCGGCGTTGCTTACGAGCGCTGCCTGAGCCTGTCGCGTCCAACATCACCCCGGTAAAGCCGACCACGGATGTACTGGCGACTTTGTTTGGGGTGGTGGTGGAGAGTTTAAGCCAGGCGGGGCGCTTGGCGCCCTACCATTCGATGCCGCACGGCCCCGCGCCTTTCTAAGGTGGTGGGGCTTTTTTATTTTCGGCGGCATCAATTCGATTTTTTTTGGACAGCGATTTTCGGACGGCGATTTCGATCTGATGTTTGGATGACGAGCTTTGGAGAGCTTCAATGGCCAAAGGGCAAAAGCGTAGCAATCGCGAAATCAAAAAGCCGAAACAACCGAAGCAGGCCGCGGCCGCGCCGAGCGGCATGACCAAAGGCGTTTTGGCCTCGGCGCCAGCGCCCGCAAAGAAGAAGGGCTGAACGAAGCCCGATCTGACGGGCGCGATATATTTCGCCCACTCAAAGGACGTCACTCATGCGTTATCTCGGTCGCGTTTCAGGACATGGTTTGGTGATGTGCGATGGCAAGTCCGTGGCGCGCGCGGCTTATGATTTCGACGGCTATCTGCGGCCGAAGACCGGTGTCATGAGCTGTGGCGAAATCCGGCTTGACGCAAGCGCTCTGAAAGACGTGTTCGGCCGGCTCGACGTTCAGCTGCAGACCGATGACGGGCGGCTTTTCGATATCCGCTTTTCCGAAAAGAAGCTGGAGTCCTCCGCCGACAGCGCCCATGTGGATGTGACGGGCGAACTGCCTGGACAGCAGGACTGGCGACACTAGATCACGCGTCATCTGCAGGAGAGGGGACGGCCGATGAAAGAGCCAGGCCTTGATCACCGTCATCGCGACAAGGACGGCGAGATCAGCCGCAAGCACGGTAATACGCATGTCGGCACTTTGCGCGAGCATTACGGTGCCAGCTTCGCGCCGGACTTCAAGGACACCGACACTCTGGCGCATGTTCTTGCGAAACTCGACGAGCCGTCGCTGAGCAAGCTCGTGAAAGATCACGAGGCCGGCCATTTGGCCGGGCATATCGCGAAACATTCGTGACGCTTGGCTGTGGCCCGACGGGCGCCATGAAAGCCAAGGTTTGACTTCGACTGCGGTTTGACCCCACTGCGGCTTTAGCGCGCGTCACGCCGGGGGCGGATCTTCCGGCCGTCCATAAAGTTCAAGGCAATTCAACAGACCCTGCACCGCACGGCATGGATTTCGCCTCTTTTTCTCATATTTCTGGAGAAACGGCGCTTAGCGGATCTTAAGGTCTGCCAGCGTCGGCGGCTGGGCTTCTGGCGCCAGATCGCCTAAAACCGCACCGGCGTTTGAAAGTTCAGGGTGAGTCATGGCGGAGACGGCAGCGCGTGCGGCGATCATCGGTGTGGTGACCGCCTCGGATCGTGCTTCGGCGGGCGTCTATCAGGATGAGAGCGGGCCGGCCATCGTTGCCTATCTTTCCCGCATTCTGACCACGCCTTTTGAGATTTTGCGGCGCATCATCCCGGACGGCTTCGAGTCGGTCCGCGATACGCTGATCGAGCTTGCCGACAAGGACCACTGCGATCTGATCCTGACGACCGGCGGCACCGGTCCCGGCCCCCGCGATCTCACCCCCGAGGCGACCGAGGCGGCGGCGCCCCGCGTTCTGCCAGGTTTCGGTGAATTGATGCGGCAAGTCAGCCTGCAGCAAGTACCGACTGCAATCCTTTCGCGCCAGATCGCGGCGCATCGGGGCCCTTGCCTCATCATCAATCTGCCCGGCAAGCCGGCGTCGATCGAAGTCTGTCTCAACGCAGTATTCCCGGCGGTGCCCTATTGCCTCGATCTCATCGGCGCGGCGCGCATCGAGACCGATCCGACGCAACTCAAAGCCTTCAGGCCGAAGCAATAGACATGCGGCCATCGAAGTCCCCTTCTCCTGCCGATATCGCCGCAGAGCGCTTTGCGGCGCTGACGGCGAATTATCGGCCGCTGCCGAATATTCCGGATGAGTTCATCGACGCGGAGGGACGCCAGCGCCCGCATTGGGTGCGCTTCCTCGAATCGCTGTGCGGTCTTGGCGCGGCCGAGATTGACAGCCGCTTCGCCACCGCCGACCGGCATATCCGTTATGCCGGCGTCTCCTATCGCGCCTATGGCGATACGAGCGAACGGGCGTGGCCGCTGAGCCATCTCCCTTTGCTGATCGAAGCCTCCGAATGGAAGGAGATCGCCGCCGGCATTTCCCAGCGCGCAGAGCTCCTCGAAGCGGTGCTCTCCGATATTTACGGCGACGGCAAATTGATCGCCGAGGGCGCGCTGCCGGCGGCCGCGATCACCGGCTCGCCGGATTTTCTGCATCCGCTGTCGGGCATCAAGCCTCGCGGCGGCAAATTTCTCTATTTCTATGCCGCCGATCTCGGCCGCGGTCCGGACGGGCGCTGGTGGGTGCTCGGCGACCGCACGCAGGGACCGTCCGGCGCCGGCTATGCGCTCGCCAATCGGCTGGTGATGTCGCGCGCCTTCCCGGCGCTCTACCGCGACATGAATATCGAGCGGCTTGCCCCCTTCTTCCAAGGGTTCCGGCGGGGCCTGACAGCGATGGCGACGCGCTCCGATCCGCGCATCTGCCTGCTGACGCCTGGCCCCTATAACGAGACCTATTTCGAACAGGCCTATCTCGCCCGCTATCTTGGCTTTCTGCTGGTCGAGGGCGGCGATCTCACCATGCGCGGCGATGAGATCCATGTCCGCACCATCGCCGGGTTGAAGCGCGCCGATGTGATCTGGCGCCGCATCGATTCGGATTTCGCCGATCCGCTCGAACTCAACGGCCGCTCTCACCTCGGCGTGCCGGGGCTCGTCGCGGCGCTGCGCGCCGGCGGCGTCGTGCTCGCCAATGCGCTCGGCTCCGGCGTTCTCGAAGCCCCCGCCTTGCTAAGCTTCCTGCCGACACTCTGCCAACGCGTTCTCGGCGAGGAGCTGCGGCTGCCCAATGTCGCGACCTGGTGGTGCGGTCAAAAGGCCGAGCAGGACGATGTGATCGACTATCTCGACGGCATGGCGATCACCGGCGCCTATGCCAATCCGGTGCTCGACTACAAGCCCAATCAGCCGGCCGTCGGCGCCGCTCTATCGCCTTCCGAAAAGAAAAAGCTGATCGCCGACATCCGCCGCCGCGGCATCGACTTCGTCGGCCAGGAGGTCGTCAAGCTCTCGACGACACCCGTCTGGGACAATGGCACGTTGACGCCGCGCCCTTTCGTCGTGCGCGTCTATGCGGCCCGCACCGAAGACGGCTGGATGGTGATGCCGGGCGGCTTCTGCCGCATCTCCGATCGCCTCGACGCGCGGGCCGTGTCGATGGGCATCGGCGTGCGCTCCGCCGACGTCTGGGTCATGTCGGATGCGCCGGTCGAACCGATCACTTTGCTGCCGACAGACGAATCCGTCCGCATCCGCCGGCTGATGGGCAATCTGCCGAGCCGCGCCGCCGACAATCTGTTCTGGCTCGGCCGCTACCTGGAACGCGCTGAAGCGACGCTGCGGCTCGTCCGCTGCCTCGCCGGGCGCATGATCGACACCGATGGCCAGATCAATCCGCAACGCGTCGTCGCGCGCATCGGCGGTCTCTTCGTGGCCTGGGGCGCTGTGCCGGCAAAGCTCATCGCGGAACCGATGAAGCTTGCCGCCATGGCATTGCACGGAACGGAATATGGCTCGGCCCGCTCGCTCGTCCGCGATGCGCATCGCGCCGCTTCCTTCATCCGCGAGCGGCTGTCCACCGACACCTGGCGGCTCATCGATGAATTGGCCGCGCAGCTCGGCCGCGAGGAAGAGAGCCTGCGTACCGAGGCCGAAGCGATCGAGCGCAGCGATCTGGCGCTGCAGGCCATCGCCGCCATCGCCGGTCTCGCCCAGGAAAACATGAACCGCGGCGCCGGCTGGCATTTCCTCGAGATTGGCCGGCGTATCGAACGGGCGATCAACACCTGCCGCTTCACCCGCCATTTCGGTCCGGCCAATGCGCCGGCCGAAGATCTCGATCTCCTGCTCGATCTGATCGATTCCCCGATCACCTACCGCTCGCGCTATATGATGGGCGTCGCGCTCGCACCCGTGCGCGATATGGCGGTGCTTGATCCCTATAATCCGCGTTCCGTCGCCTTCCAGATCGAGCGCCTGAACGATCATCTGTCGAACCTGCCAAGCCTTTCCGACGACGGCATGCTGGAGCCGCCGCGCCGGCTAGCGATGAAGCTTGCCGCCGACATCGCGAGCGGCGTCGCAAGCCAGCTCGACAATTCGAATATACTTGCCTTTGAGCAGACACTGCTCAGTCTCGCCGACGCGATCGCGGCCCGCTATTTTCTCCAAGGTCCCAATGCCGTCCGCGCCGATAAATCGAGTGGTCTTGCGTGATCTACGACATCCGCCATGTGACCCTTTATGAATATGCCTCGCTCGTCACCTTCAGCCATTGCGCGCTGAGGCTGCTGCCGCATGACGAGCCGGGCCAGCATGTCCTTGAAACCTCGCTGACGATCGATCCGGCGCCGCGCGACATCAGCGAGCGGCTCTGCTTCTTCGGAAATCGGGTGACGTCGCTCACGATCGCGACGGCGCATAACCGTCTGATGGTCGAAGCGCTCGCAAGCGTCGATGTCGCACATGAACCACCGCCGCCGCCGGAGGAGACGAGTCCCTGGGAAGAGGTGCGGGACCAAGCTTTCGCCAGCAATTCGCTGAAATCAGATTCGCCCGCGCATTTCCTGCATCCCAGCCGCTTCGTGCCGCTCTATCGGCCGGCCGTGGCCTATGCCGCGGAAAGCTTTACGCCCGGCCGGCCGGTGCTCGCGGCAGCCGTTGATCTCATGCATCGCATGCGCAAGGATTTCGCCTATGACCCGAAAGCCACCGTGCTCACGACACCGCTCTCGGAGGCCTTCGAGAAGAAATGCGGCGTCTGCCAGGACTTCGCGCATATCATGATCGCCGGCCTGCGTGGGCTTGGCCTGCCGGCTGCCTATGTGAGCGGCTATATCCGCACGATTCCGCCGGAGGGCAAGCAGCGGCTCGAAGGCGCCGATGCGATGCATGCCTGGGTCGCGGTCTGGTGCGGCAACGACATCGGCTTCATCGGCCTCGATCCGACCAATTCGCTGCTCGTCGGCAACGATCACATCAGCCTCGCGCGCGGCCGCGACTATGCCGATATTTCGCCTGTGTCCGGTATCCTTCTGGGTGCCGGCGATCAGGAAATCGAAGTCAGAGTGGATGTCGTGCCGCGCGTCGAGAGCGGCACGCTTTTGTCGGCCTAGAACTCTTCCCAGGCACCGCCCGAATCGTCGCTAGCTGCGCCGCCGTTCACGACACGCACCGGCCGCGCATCGGCCTGTTGGCGGGATTGGCCACGCGGCGGCGCCTGACGGAAGGCATGCGGCGCGACCTTCTGCAATTCGCGGCGCATCTGCCCCTCGTTGCCGTCGCCGACGCGGAACTGGCCTATCAGGCTCGAGAGCTGTTCGGTCTCCTGCGCCAGCGAATGGCTGGCGGCCGTCGATTCCTCGACCATGGCGGCATTCTTCTGCGTCACCTGATCCATCTGATTGATGGCGGTGTTGATCTCGGCGAGGCCGGTCGCCTGCTCTTTCGCGCCGGTCGCGATCTGCGCCACGATCGTATTGATCTCGGTGACCTGGCTCATGATCCGTTCCAGCGCCTTGCCGGTCTCCCCGACGAGCGCGACGCCGTGATCGACCTCTTGGGTTGAGGTCGAGATGAGCCGCTTGATCTCCTTAGCGGCTTCGGCCGAGCGCTGTGCCAAGGCGCGAACTTCGGAGGCGACGACCGCAAAGCCGCGACCGGCATCGCCGGCACGCGCCGCCTCGACGCCCGCATTGAGAGCAAGCAGATTGGTCTGGAACGCGATCTCGTCGATGACGCCGATGATCTGATTGATCTGCTGCGCCGATTTGGCGATGGCATCCATCGCATCGATCGCCTGACGCACGATGACTGCGCTCTTCTTCGCGTCATCATCGGCAGTTGCCACGACCTGACGGGCGTAGGTCGCGCCTTCCGCCGATTTGCGCACCGTCGCGGTGATCTCATCAAGCGCCGCAGCGGTCTCTTCGAGGCTTGCGGCCTGCTGTTCGGTCCGGCGCGACAGATCGTCGGAAGCCTGGGTGATCTCGCCCGAGCCCGATTTGATCTCCTGCGTCGTCTCGGCAATGACCGTCATGGTCTGCCGCAGCTTCGTGACAGCGGAGTTGAAATCGTCCTTCAGCTTTTTGTATTCGGCGGCGAAGGTCGCACTGATCTGTTGTGTGAGGTCGCCGGCCGACAGCCGCTCGAGACCGGCGGCCAGCGCCTGCACGACGTCTTCCTGCTCTTTCGCCAGCCTTTGCCGCTCGGCCTCGCTACGATTGCGTTCGACCTCGGCGGCGGCTTCCATGCGCTGGCGATCGGCGGTCGCCTTGGCGAGCGCCAAAGCATTGTCCTTGAATATCTGCACCGCGCCGGCCATGGCGCCGATTTCATCCGTGCGGCCCTGGCCCTCGATCTCGGTCGCAAGATCGCCCGAGGCGAGGCGGTTCATGGCGAGCGTGAGCTTGCGGATCGGCCGCGCCAGCGAGAAGGCGAAATAGATGAAGAGAACGAGCGAGAGGGCGGCGATGATGCCCGAGCCGATAATCGTTGCCCAGAGCGTCGCCTGGCCTTGCTGAATGATCGGCGTGACATCATCGACGATTTCGAGAACGCCGATCTTATGGCCGGAGAAATCCTCTAGCGGACGCGCCGTCACCGCAAGGCTGCGGCCGCCTTGATCGACCATCTTCTGAATCGCTTGGCCATCGAGCGCGGCCCGATCCTCGGGACCCGTCAGCAAGGTCTTGGCCTCGAATGTCGCGTTTTGCGTAACGAAACGATCGCCGTGATCGAGTTGAATCGCGAGATCTACGTTGTAGTCCTTCTTCAGATGTTCAAAATAGGTGTTGCCCAAATGGGTCCCGATGTCCACGGTCCCGACAATACCCTTGTCGGTGACAAGCGGAACCGTCGCGAAAGTGGTGAGCGCGCCATTGGCAGCAGGCTCGATTCCGACCTGCGGCTCACCGCGCGCCAGCGCCTCGGTGACCATCTTGCGACGCGGGGTAAGGTCATCGCCGAAGTCCTTTGGCGCATGTACCCGAACGACGACAATGCCAGGGGCCTTGGCAAAAGTGATCAGCTGGATGTTCGAGTCTTTTTCGAGGAGCGGCAGGGATTTGACGTAGTGCCGCATCAACTCGTCACGAGCACCGGAGGCCACGAGTTCACCAATTCCCGGCTCTCCCGCGATCGTCGCAGCGACGCTCATTGCATTGTGGCTTTGCGCCTCGAGCGCATGGAGAATTCCGTTACCCGCTCGCTTGAGCTCGGTCTGGATCGAATGCTCGATCATGCCGGACTGCTTGTACCAGGAGAGGCCGCCGACTGCGGCGCAGGCGAAAAACACCGTGCCCGAGCCGATCGCGGCAACGCGCCGCCAAAGAGGATTACGGATCTCGGGAGTTCCGGATACAGCGTTGCCCGAAGCGCGATCGAAGAGAGACATCGAACGATCCTGATAGGAGAGGAGACTCGTCTATAGGGTCGGAATCATAAATTTTCGGCTTACGGACGCGCTGCAGCTGCACAAAAACCCTCTATCGGAAGAAATAGGCGCCAAACACAAAGGCCGGGACGAAAGCCCGGCCTTTACTTGATTGCTTTAGGGTCTGGCGGAGTCAGTCGGCGACCGAGTCATACAGGCCGTAGCCCGCCTCGGTGAGCTTCATGAACTTGTTTTCCTTGCCCATCTCCATCCAGCCCTTCTCGATACCAAATTTTTGGCCTTCCTCGAGATCGGACAGCTGCCAGCCATCCTGCTGGAAGGGTAATGTCAGATTGCCTGCGAGAACCGATCCGCCGGTCATGCAGCGGAGCCGTTTGAAGATCGTCAGTATATACTTCGCGCTGTCTTCCGGAGTGTGAGCAGCCATTACGATTCTCCTGTGATTTCCAAGGGTTATTGCTCTTCTTCCAATACCTCGGACCGGCTTTTCGCCGAAATGCTTCTGCGTCCCGCTTGCGCTGGGCCCGGCAAAGCTCGTCGGCCCAAGGCAAGCCCAACTGGGAGCATGGTTTGTGCCAATCCAGACCTTAGCCGTAGCTGGGCCGCCCTTTCCGGCCACCTCACGATAGGGTGAAGCTTGCCGGCCACGCTGAAAATCACCGCCCGGCTTGCCTATTTAAGCGAAGGCGAGCGTCTTCCGCTCGCTCTTCTTGTCCCAGAAATGAGGATCGACGATGACGCTCGATGCCAGTCTTCTGTTCTCGCCCTTCCGATTGGGCGATCTCGACCTGCCGAATCGGATCGTCATGGCGCCGCTGACCCGCAACCGCGCCACTCACGGCACGGGTGCGCCCAACGATCTCAATGCCGAATATTACCGCCAGCGGGCTTCCGCCGGCCTCCTCATCACCGAAGCGACACAAATCTCGCAGCAGGGCCAGGGCTATGCCTGGACGCCGGGCATCTATACCCCAGCGCAAGTCGAAGGCTGGCGCAAGGTGACCAATGCCGTCCATTCGGCCGGCGGCCGGATTGTCATCCAGCTCTGGCATGTCGGGCGCATCTCGCACACATCGCTGCAGCCGAACGGCGCCGCGCCTGTCTCGTCGTCGGCGATCAAGGCGAACGCCCAGACATTCATCGAGAGCGGCTTCGTTGAAGTCTCCGAACCGCATGCGCTGACGATCGAGGAGATCGCCGGCGTCGTGCGCGATTATCAGACGGCCGCCGAAAATGCCAAGGCCGCCGGTTTCGACGGCGTCGAGATCCATGCGGCAAACGGCTATCTCATCGACCAATTCTTGAAGAATGGGGTCAATAAGCGCACTGACGCCTATGGTGGATCGATCGAGAACCGCGCCCGCTTCGCCTTCGAAGTCACCGATACGATCCTCAAAGTGTGGGATCCGAAACGCGTCGGCATCCGCATTTCGCCGGTGAGCCCGTTCAACGACGCCGTCGACAGCGATCCGGAAAAGATCTTCTTCCATCTCGCGGAAGGTCTGAGCCGGCGCGGCCTTTCCTATCTCCATGCGGTCGAGGGATCGACCGGTGGCCCGCGCGACGAAAGACCCTTCGACTACCTCGGTCTGCGCAAGCTGTTTTCTGGCGCCTATATGGCCAACAACGGCTATACGCTCGAGCTCGCGATCGAGGCGCTCAAAGAGAACCGCGCCGATCTCATCGCCTTCGGACGTCCGTTCATCTCGAACCCCGATCTCGTCGAACGGCTGCGCCGCAATGCGCCGCTCAATCCGCTCGATCAGGCGACATTGTATGGCGGCGACGCCAAGGGCTACACCGACTACCCGGCCCTGTCGGTCGCGGCGGAGTAATCCGCCGCCCCATTTCGAGACGGAACGCGGGCTGCGCTAAGTCCGCGTTAACCATGTTTGCCTAACCCTTGCTCCGAGCGGCCGCCGAATGGACGGACGACGACAGGGCATGTCCAAGCGGAAAGTCTGCGGCTTTTCCGGGCATGCTCCAGAGCGAGGAGCGTGTGTCGGTCTCTTCCCATGACCGCCTGTTGAGGCTGACGGCGGCGGCGATTCTCATTGCCGCTTCGAGCGATGGCGCGCGCGCGCAAGCGCCCGTCCTTCAGCTGCGCGGCACTGAGGACGCACCGATCTCGGCGCTGCGGACGCAGCCGCCCGTCGATACGGACGACAACAATTATCCAAACGGTCTTGCGCCGCCCAACGCCTCCTCGCCGAACGGCGCCGCGCCGGCCACGGCCTTGACCGGTCCGAAATATGGAATCGTGCCGCAAGAAGACACGGCGCCCATCGATGCGCCGAGCTCGCTCAACGATTCCGCCGACCCGACTTTTTACGGCCAGCCGCGGCCGAAGCGGCCGAAGCTCTATCAATTGCCGCGGCTCCAAAAGCCGAAGCCGCGCGGCTTCCCGCCTCTGCCGCCGCTGACGACCTATAAGACGGCGCCGGGCATGCAGAAGAAACTCGCCAGGCAGCCTGTGCCTGCGCCCGGCACTCTGGAGCAAGCGGCCGATCCGCCGCCGACGGTCGCGGTCATTCCCGTCCTTCCCGTCGCACCGAAGCCGAAGCGCGAGGAAAAGCCCTATGATCCGGTCGGCATCAATGTCGGCTCCCTGCGGCTCTTCCCCTATGTCGAAGGCGACACCGGCTATGACAGCAATCCGAACCGCCTGCCCGATGGCGTGAAGGGCTCGATTTTCCTGCATGGCGAAGCCGGAGGGCGCGTCGAATCGCAGTGGTCGCAGCAAAGTCTGACCGCCGATCTGCGCGCCGGCTATTACGACTATCTCAACGTGCCCAATGCCAGCCGGCCGGAAGGCAATGCCACCATCACGGGCCGGGTCGACATCACGCGGACGACGCAGCTCAATCTGATCAGCACCTTCGGTTTGTCGACGCAGTCGCCGGGATCGCCGCAGATCGCCATTCCGGGCAGCGTCTTCATCACCAACCGCCCGCTGATCGCGACATTCGGCCAGATCGTCGGCGTCAGCCAACAGTTCAATCGCCTGAGGCTCGATCTGCGCGGCAGCTTTGACCGCGTCGTCTTCGGCAATGCAGAGCAATCCAACAACACCGAGCTGCTGCTCTCGCTCGACAATTACAACACCTATGGCCTCACCGGGCGTCTGTCTTACGAGCTGACGCCCGGACTGATCCCTTATATCCAGCTGCGCGGCGACGATCGTATTTACGACAGCTACGATGCGATCGACGGCTTCGCCCGCAATTCGACCGGCATCATCGGCAAGGTCGGTTCGACATTCGAGCTCGGCCGCCTGATCACGGGCGACATCGGCGTCGGCTACGCCGACCGCACCTATGTCGATCAGCGCCTGCCGCATCTGAAATCGCCGACGATTGACGCCAAGATCGTCTATGCGGCGACCCCGTTGACCACGCTGAGCCTACTTGCCTCGACGGATCTTTCGGAAACGACGGTTGCCTATGCATCGGGCGCGGTGAGCTATCGCGTCGGCGGCCAGATTACGCATCAGCTTTTGCGCAATCTCACTTTGACCGGCACCGCCGCCTATCAGATCAATCAATATGAGGGCGTGCCGATCACCGAGCATCTCTATACGCTCGGCGTCGGCGTCGATTACAATCTCACAAGGTCGATCGTGATCCGCGGCAGCTTCACGCGCGAACGGCTCGGCAGCAACACCGTGAATGACGATTACACGGCCAATGTGTTTCTCGTCGGCCTGAAATTCCAGCGCTGATCAGCGCCGCTCAGAGCTTGCCGACGAGCTGCTTCAGCATTTCACGGAATTCCGTCGAGATCTCCGGATTGGCGACCGCGAAGGCGACATTCGCGGTCAAGAAACCGAGGCGCGAGCCGCAATCATAGGTCTTGCCGTGAAAGCGCACGCCATGAAAGGGCTGCGTCTTCGCGAGCAGGCGCATGCCATCCGTCAGCTGGATCTCGCCGCCCGAACCCTTTTCGACCTTTTCAAGAATCTGAAAGATTTCCGGCGAAAGGATATAGCGCCCAGAGATGATGAGATTTGACGGGGCCGTGCCCTTGGCCGGCTTCTCCACCATGCCAGTGATCTCGAAAGCCTGGCCGAAATTCTTGCCGACCGAGACGACGCCATATTTATGCGTCTCTTCCGGCGGCACTTCCTCGACGGCGATGACATTGCCGCCATGCTGCTCATAGGCTTCGATGCATTGCGAGAGGCAACGGCGGTACGATCCGTCCGACGGCATTGTCAGCATGTCGGGCAGCACGACCGCGAAAGGCTCGTCGCCGACGATGTCGCGCGCGCACCAGATCGCATGGCCGAGACCGAGCGGCGATTGCTGCCTTGTGAAGCTCATCGAACCGGGTATCGGCAATTCGGCGATCAAGGCTTCCCATTCCTTGGTCTTGCCGCGCTTCACAAGAATGTCTTCGAGTTCGTAAGCCGCATCGAAATAGTCCTCGATCACCGCCTTGTTGCGGCCGGTGACGAAGATGCAATGCTCGATGCCGGCCTCGCGGGCTTCCTCCACGACATGCTGGAGGACCGGGCGGTCTACCACCGTCAGCATCTCTTTGGGAACGGATTTCGTGGCGGGGAGAAAACGGGTGCCGAGGCCGGCGACAGGAAAGACTGCTTTGCGAATGCGTTTGCTCATTGGCTATTCCAAAATAGCGGACCAGGGCGATCCGCATCGGTTATGGGGCGCGATGGCTCGTTCTTGGTGCCGGCCGCCGGGACGACGCCTAAGTGTCTTGGCGGCCGGGCACGGGCGGAAGCATAGGCTATTCCTGCATAAATGCGTCAAGCTGGCCGACGTTCGATCAATCCTGAGCGGATTTGAGTAGACGGCGCCCCCTACCGCGTCAACTCGATGTGGACAGCCTGGGCTAGGCTCATAATTTCCCCCTTCGTTCTTGAGTTCCTGGGAACTCCGGCGTTTAAAGAATTGCGTTCAAATCATGGTCGGGACCGCGCGTTCCGGCACGCCTGTTCCGATAATCAGGACGCTGAGCGCGGGAACGAAGGACAGTCTGAATGGCCATTTTGGTGACGGGCGGCGCCGGCTATATCGGCAGCCATATGGTTCTCGCACTTCTCGACGCTGGCGAAACCGTCGTCGTCCTTGACGATCTCTCGACTGGTTTTGCCTGGGCGGTGCCGCAAGCCGCGACCCTCATTCTCGGCGACATCGGCGACAAGGAAAAACTCGCGTCGATCTTTGCCGAGCACAAGATCGAAGCGATCGCGCATTTCGCCGCCAAAATCGTCGTCCCCGAGTCGGTTGCCGATCCCCTCCTTTATTATTCGAATAATACGGCGAAAGCGCGCAATCTGATCGAGGCCGCTGTCACCGCGGGAATCAAGCATTTCATCTTTTCCTCGACGGCCGCCGTCTACGGCGAGCCGAGCGTCAATCCGATCAGCGAGGACGTGCCGCCGCAGCCGATCAACCCTTACGGCCGCTCGAAACTGATGGTCGAATGGATCTTGGAAGATGTCGCGAAAGCGAAAGAGTTTTCCTATGTCGCGCTGCGCTATTTCAACGTCGCCGGCGCCGACCCCGCCGGACGCATCGGCCAATCGACGCCGAATGCGACGCATCTCATCAAGGTCGCCGTGCAGGCGGCGCTCGGCATGCGGCCTGGCATGGATGTCTTCGGCACCGACTATCCGACGCCCGACGGCACGTGCGTGCGCGATTATATTCAAGTGAGCGATCTCATCGCCGCGCATCTCTTGGCGCTGAAGCATTTACGCGGCGGCGGCAAGAGCCTGGTGCTCAATTGCGGCTATGGCCATGGCCATTCGGTGCGGGAAGTGATCGATGTCGTGAAGAAAGTGAGCGGCGTCGATTTCGAAGTGCGCCTCAGCGGCCGCCGCGCAGGCGATCCGGCGGCGCTGACCGCCGGTGCGGATCGAATCCGCAAGCTGCTCGGCTGGCAGCCCGCCTATGACGACCTGCCGGAAATCGTCCGGCAGGCCTATGAATGGGAACGCAAGCTGCCTTCACTGAAGGCTATGCATAATCAGTAGTTTTTCGAGGGCGCGTCCGGCGCCGCTGCCGGCGGCGTGGCGCCAGCGGTGCCATGCTCCTTCAGCATCTTCTGCTGCTTATTGTATTCATGCCGTTTGATCATGCCGACCGCGCAGCCGGCGATGAAGCCCTTCACGGCATGATGGTGGGCATAATGTCCCGCGACCGCGCCCGCCGCGCCATATTTCAAGCAACCGCCCGGCTTTGCTTCCGCCGCAGGGGCAGCAAGGAAAGCCGCGCCCGACAGGCCGAGAATGGAAAGACCGAAAACTAGCGCCGCAACTTTCATGATCGCCTCCTGAGGCTGTTCGACAGCCCATGTGTTTGCATTGAAACTTCGTGATGCAAGACGGCACAGATCATATAGTGCCGGAGCATGGCAATAACATAGCAGGCGGGATTTGGTTCACGACTCTAGAGCCAGCCGGCAAGTTCCCGCGCAATGCAATCATAAATGACCGCCATTCCCTCGGAGCTCGCATTGAGACAGGGGATAGCCGCAAAATGCGTGCCGCCGTTGTGCAGAAAATAATCCCGGTTTTCGAGCCCGATTTCTTCGAGCGTTTCAAGGCAATCGGCTGAAAAACCAGGAGTTATGACGACGAGATTCTTGACGCCCGATTTCGCCAATTCGGTCACTGTCGCGTCCGTATAGGGTTTGAGCCACGCTGCCGGCCCGAATCGCGATTGATAGCTCATGCGCATCGTCGCCTCGTCGCGGCCGAGCGCCCTCATCAGGAGGCGAAAGGTCGCTTCGCATTGCTGCGGATAGGGATCGCCCTTATCCGCATAGTCTTGCGGAATGCCATGATAAGAAACGAGGATCATGTCCGGCGCGAAAGCCAGTTGCGCGACGGCTTTGTGCAAGGATGCCGCGAGCGCATCGATATAGGCTGGTGCATCGTAATAGGGCGCCGCAATCCGCAAGGCCGGCTGAAACCGCTGCGGCAGCAAAGCGGCAAAGACCGCATCGCCGACGGTCGCGGTCGTCGCCGCCGAATATTGCGGATAGAGCGGCACGACTAACAGGCGCTCGCAACCGGAACGGATGAGACCGTCGATCGTCGCCGCGATCGACGGCGTGCCATAGCGCATCGCCCAGTCGACTGCGATAGCCGGTCCATCTTGTCTCGCATCTTCTGTTGGCAGAAGTCCGCCGCCGGCAATCCAAGCGGTCAGCGCATCGCTCTGCGCACGCGTGATCGTCCTCAGCGGGCTCTCATTTTCCGCCTTGTTCCAAATCTGCTCATAGGCCTTGCCGCGCTTGCCTGGCCGCGTCGACAGGATGATGAGATTGAGAATCGGCCACCAGATGAGCCGCGGCGTCTCGACGACACGGCGATCCGACAGAAACTCGCGCAGATAGCGACGCACCGACCAATAATCGGTGCCATCCGGCGTGCCGAGATTGACGAGCAGAATCCCAAGCCTTTTACGCGGGAGAAGATGATCCGGCATGGTCGGGCATGGGCCTCCGCAGCAGATTACGCATCGGCTAGATAGGGCGCGCGGCCGCTGGTCAATGCGTCATCGAGGCTCGCGACCCGATCCTGGCCCCAGAAAATCTCGCCATCAAGCACATAGCTCGGTGCGCCGAAGACGCCGACGGCCGTGGCGGATTCGAGATTGGCCTCATAGGCGGCGGCCGTCGCGTCGCTTTTCGCTGCGGCCAGCACGTCCTGCGCCGCAAGACCGGCCTGCGTCAGCAGCGATGCGATGACCGCTTCATCCGCGAGATTGATCTCGCCTGAAAAGACGCCGGCATAGGCGCGCGGCAGAAAATCCTCGGCGCGGCCTTGGTCGGCAAGCGCGATGACGGTGCGGTCAGCGAGGCTCGGATCGAAGGGCCAGAATTTCGGATGCAGCTTGAGGTCGATCTGATGCTCGGCGCGGCAGCGCTGCAATTCGACGAGACGATAGTTTTGTCGCGCCGGATGCCGCTTGGGCAGCGGCAGACCGCCCGTCTCCGGAAACAGCCGGCCGAGCGGCACGGGCCGGTAATTGATCGTCAGCGCATGTTTTTTGGCGACCGCGATAAAGGCGGCATGGCCGAGATAAGACCACGGGCTGCTGCAGCTGAAATAATAATCGACCGACTTCGGCATCGAACCCTTCCGGCGCTTGTCATGGCGCCGGTGTCTTAATCGGTTTCATGCAGCTTGGCCATCGCGGCCGCCCCGCTCAAGCCGCATTGACGACGCTCTCGCCGAGCTTTTCGGCCCGCTGATGCGCCTCTCGCAGCTCCGTGAGCGCGAGTTCAAGATCGGCGCGCTGGCGTTCCAATTGCCGGATCTGCGCCTTGATCTGCTCCGGATTGAGATTGAGTTCCAGCGCCCAATTGCCTGTCGCTTCGCCGCGTGAGGCGAGGATCGCTTGAATGCCGGTCAAGGTGAAGCCAAGCTGCTTGCCCTTGAGGATCATTTGCAAATGCGCGCGGTCGCGCTCGGAATAGAGACGCTTGGTGCCGCGCCTCTGCGGACGTAGCAAGCCGCGGTCTTCGTAGAAGCGCAGGGTGCGCAGCGTGACGCCGAACTCGCGCGCGATCTCGCCGATGGAAAACAAGACTTCGTTCGGCGGCGGGACATCCCCCTCGCCGCCGCCGAAATCATTGGCGACGGCACCATTTGGATTCGTTTCCATTTTCGGCCCGCTCTAATCAATTTTACCGATGTATCATTTTAAGCGCATGACGCGACGTAATACAACCATAACTTGTATTAGAGCGCGCTGTGTCGGCCGGGCGCCTGTCCCAAAATTGAGCAGCGTTAACCCGGTGTTTACCCCGGCTAACGAAATTCGTGGACAGAGGCAGTTTCGAGCGACCGGATCATGATTCGGCGCTTTCTGCTCTCGGAAGACCAATTGGGTTCAAACCCGGGATTTACGGGATCCCGTCGGAGAGAACATGCATAAGGCGATTCCCTGGGGTGTCAGGGGCAGCGGTGAGGTCAACATTCGCGAGGCCGCGCGCAATGCTGCACGGCGCGAACGGATGAGCCTGAACGAATGGTTCGCGCAGGCTGTCGGAGAATATGCCGCGCGACTGGGCATTGATCCCGCCGACCTCGACGAGGCCGATCACGCCGAAGCGGTCGCAGCAAAGCTGCACCGGCTGACGGCGCAGGACGCGCGGCGCGCGGCTGCCGTTCGCGCCCGGCCGAAGCCGCGCCTCGCCCGTGCCGATGACATGCCGAGCCGCGGGATGCGGTCGCGCTCCCGCGACGCCGCCGCCGAAGACGGGCTGCTGGAACGGGCTTTCGCCTGGCTCGAGCACAACGACGATAAGGACAGTTTGGAGGCGCCCGCCCCGCGGCGCGCCCGCATGGAAACCGATGTGCCGCCCCGACGCAGAAGCGTCGAACCCGAGCTGCCACCGCGCCGCGCTCGCGTTGAGCCCGAGGCGCCGCTGCGCCAGTCGGCCGCCGCCCGCCCATCGCTCGGCAATGCAATCGCCGAAATCACCCGCCACCAGCGGGCTTTGGAAGAGGCCGCCGTCGGTGCGGCCGCTCGCATCCATGCCCGCGAACCCGATGTGGCCCCGCGCAGCTATGCGCGAGAGCCCGACGTTTCCGCTCGCAGCTACGCTGCGCGCGAGCCGGACATGGCCACGATGGCCGATACGCTTGCCGGCAGCGCCACTTTGGAAACGCTGCGCGGCGACATCGCCGTGCTCGCCAATCAAATTCAGGGCCTGCGCCGCGATCAAGCAGAACATAACGCGCTGCCACCACCCACCTGCAATCTCGACAAATTGCGCGGCGAAATCGCCACGATGTCGGAAGCTTTGCGCGAGCTCGCCGCGCGCGGCTCGACCGCGCCGCTCGAAGCTGCGATCCGCAATTTGACGCAGCAAATCGAAGCCTCGCGCAGCGACGGCATTCGCGAAACCGTCCTGCAGCCGCTTGAGCGTCTCGTCGGCGATCTCCGCCTCGCGCTTGCCGAGGCAGATCCGCGCACCACTTTCCGCGGCCTCGAAAACGAGGTCAAAAAACTCGGCACCAAGCTCGACAGCATCGGCCGGATCGGCTTCGATCCGTCGGCGCTCAATGTCATTGACACGCGCACCCGCGAAATCCGGGATATTTTGTCGGCCGATGTTTTTCAATCGGCGCCGGTCGAACGCATCGGGCGGCAGCTCGAAGCCTTGACCGAACGCGTCGATTATCTGCGCGACGCACCGCGGCTCGAAGCCGTGCGCCAAGACAGCGATCTTTCCGCCGTCGCCAATGAGCTTCGCCTGTTGACGGGCGAACGCGGTGCCAGCGCCTTCGCCAAGATCGAAGACCAACTCGCGGCGATCACCGCCAAGGTCGATGAAGCGCTGGCGGAAGCCCGCGATGAGACGCGCTATACGGCGCTCGCCAATCGCATCAACGACGTCCATCTCGAACTCGCCGAGCGCCTAGCCCAAGCCGCGCCACAGCTCGACATGCGGGCGCTCGAATCCCTCGTCCGCGGCCTCGCCGATAAGATCGATGCGGTGCGTGCGCCAGAAGCCGACAATCGCGCCATCGAGGCCCTGCAGAGGCAGGTCAGCGAATTCGCAGCCCGGCTCGATCGGACCGACACCAGCGTCCCCGTCTTGGCGTCGCTCGAACATTCGATCGGCGAATTGTTCGCCGAACTCGAGCGCACGCGCGATAGCTCATTTGCCGCGGCTGAACGGGCCGCGCGCCACGTCCTCGACGAAGCGCTGAACCGCAAAGGCATCGCGCCCGAGCCGCAAGCCTTCGAACATGACCTCATCGAATTGCGTTCGATGCAGGACGAGGCCGGCCGCCGCACGATGGCGACATTGAATGCGGTTCACGAGACCTTGGAGAGGGTCGTCGACCGCCTCGCGACGGTCGAAACCGAGATCGCCGACGTGCGCACGCAACGGCCGGCGGATCTTCTCGCCTCCGGCCCTGCACCGAATTTCGCTCCGGCCTCGGGCCGCGCGCGCGAACCTTTCGTCGCGTCGCGGGCGCAAATGCGGCCCGAACTCGCGACGGTCGGCGCCGTCGACTCGGATCTCGGTCCCGATGAAGATTTCCTGATCGAACCGGGCCGCGGTTTTCCGCGCGGGCGCGATCGGGCCGACGACAATGATGCCGGCAATCGTCCCGCCGCGTCAGACTCTTTCGATGCTCCGGAAGCCAGCTCCGGCCGCGCCGGTTTCATCGCTGCCGCACGCCGCGCCGCGCAGGCAGCACAGATGGAATCCGTTGCCTCCATCAGCCGTCCGGCCCTGAGCACTGAGGGCACCGCCGGCCTCGTCGAGCAGACCCGTACCTTCATCAACAATCACAAGCGCCCTGTCGTTCTGTCGGTCGCCGCTCTGTTTCTCGCCATGGGCGCTTACGCAGTGGTGAAAACCGTCGTGCATCCGCCGATCGAGATTCCCGCGGCTCCCAAGCCGGCACCGACCGGTCAGGTTCCTCCGGCGCATGCTCCGGCTCCGGCCGCGCATGGCGCCGTCTCGCTCCCCTCCGCGACGCCCGCCGCTGCGGCGCCGAAACCGGCCGCCGATCTGTCGCCGGTCAATCAAATGCCGATGGCCGTGCAGTCGATGCCCGTCACCGATCCGATCATGACGAGTTCGCTCGGCGCCAAACCCGCCCAGGCGGAGGCGGCGCCCGCTCCAGCATCCGCAGCCGCACCGGCCGCCGAGGCGCATCCGGATGCCGAGCCGCAATCCGCCGCCCCAGCTGTCTTGCAGAAGGTCGCGCAGGCCGGCAATGCCAAGGCGCAATATGAACTCGCGACCGATTATGCGATAGGGCGCGGCATCGCCCGCGATCTGCACCTCGCCGCGCAATGGTATGAGAAATCCGCGCAACAGGGCCTCGCGCCGGCGCAATATCGCCTCGGCTCCTTCTACGAAAAGGGGCTTGGCGTGAAGCGCGACACCAATCAGGCCATGGCCTGGTATCGCAAGGCCGCCGACCACGGCAATGTGCGCGCCATGCACAATCTCGCCGTGCTGACGGCGGAAGGCGGCGAGGCCGGCAAGCCCGATTATGCGACCGCCGCGCAATGGTTCCGCAAGGCCGCCGAATTCGGCGTCCGCGACAGCCAGTTCAACGTCGCGATCCTGCTCGCCCGCGGCCTCGGCGTGCCGCAGAATCTGACGCTCGCCTATGTCTGGCTCTCGATCGCAGCGAGCCAGGGCGACGACGACGCCGGCACGAAGCGCGATGATGTCGCCGCCCGACTGAGCGCCGCCGATCTCGCGGCCGCCAAAGCTGTCGTCGCGGCCTTCCACGCCAAGACGCCCGATCCGGCGGCCAATGAGGTCACGCCCCCGGCCGGCGGCTGGACAGCGCCAGCGGCTTCAAATCCGGCAAAAATGCCGCGACCCAAGATCTCTCGCCTTTGATCAACCGCAGCCGGCCCCTCACACCGGCAGCATTTTCTTAATGTCTTTGTAAAAAGCCATGCAAAACACCGAAGTTCGCAATGCCCCAAAGCAAGAGTTTTAACCCTTAAATGCGACGATCCGGCGAGATAACGCGGATCCTGTGATGCCTGTCCTCCGATCTCCCTTTTCGAAACGCCGCGCGCTCGCGTTGCTGAGCGATCGGCGCGGCTCGATGGGCTCGATCACGGCGCTGATGCTGCTCGTGCTGTGCGGCCTGATCGGTCTCGGCGTTGATACCTCCGTCTGGTACTCGAACGCGCGGCGCGTCCAGACCATGGCCGAGATGACCGCCTTGAGCGCCGGACGGCTCCTTTCAGACTCGAGCCAGACAAGCTCGACAATCACCGCCGTCGCCAAGAACGACGCGATGCTGAACGGCTTCACGGCCTCGTCGGACACCCTCACGGTCGCCTTCGGCCCATCCGGCAAAACGCCGCCCAATGCGACGACCGTGACCGTCACCGTCAAGCGCACCGTGCCCTTGATCTTTTCAGCCCTGTTCATGAGGAGTGCGCCGTCGATCTCGGCGTCCGCGACAGCCTCGAACAGCGGCGGCCCCGGCGTCTGCATCTATGTGCTTGGCACCGGCTCGCAGACGCTGCTCGTTAACAGCGGCTTCAATTTGAACGCCGCGCAATGCGAGATCGATGTCGCCTCAACCGCCTCGCCGGCGGCGATCTTCAATTCCGGCTCGACTCTGACGGTCAAGAAGACCTGCATCGCCGGCAGCGTGATCAACAATGGCGGCACGGTCGGCGGGCTGACGACCGGCTGCACCACCCACGCCAATCCTTATAAAAACACGATCACCGCGCCGACGGTCGGCAGCTGCACGGTCAATAGCGCGAACTATTCCGGCTCGGTCTATCTGAGCCCCGGGACCTATTGCGGCAATTTCAACTTCAACGGCTCCGGCACGGTCAACCTCTCCGCCGGCACTTACATCTTCAACGGGACGACCTGGAACATCAACAGCGGCTGGACGATCACCGGCACTGGCGTGACGCTCTATTTCGTTAACAGCTCGTCCTATGTGCAGTTCAATTCCGGCGTGACCGTGTCGCTCACCGCGCCGACCTCGGGCACCTATGCGAATGTGCTGATGTTCGAGCCGGACGGGCTCTCGACCAGCAGTTTCGCGATCGACGGCACGTCGAGTTCCGGCCACGCACTGCAAGGGCTCGTCTATCTGCCGAGCCGCAACATCACCTTCAACTCCACCTACAGCGGCACCGCCGATGCTTTCACCCTGGTGGTGAACCAGCTCATCTTCGACAGCAACAGTCCGAACAGCTGGTCGATCACCCCGGCCGCAAGCAGCAGCGGGAGCGGCTCCGTCGTCCTGACCAATTGATGCGCTCCGTGTTTCATCGTTTCGCCAAAGCCGAGGGCGGCAGCCTTAGCGTCGAGACGGCGCTGGTGATGAGTTTCATCCTCGTTCCGATGATGCTTGGGCTGTGGGATGTGGCGCAGATCGGCTTCGGCCAATCCCAAGTGCAGGAAGCGCTGCAAGATGCAATGACCTATGTCGCGGCGGGCAATACAGGCACATCGGGGATCACCACGGCCGCGCAATCGGCCTATGGAAATTCCGTCACCGTCTCGACAAGCACGGTTTGCTATTGCGTACAGACGGGCACGACGACGGCGACGGCGCCGACCAGCGTCACCTGCGGCAGCAGCTGCGGCACCGGCAATGATCTTGAACAGTTCATGACCATCACGGTCAGCAAGACCGTGACGATTCCTTTCACCGTGCCTTATCTCGGCAGTTCGATAACGGTCCGTTCGACCGGGCAAGTTCGCACAGGATGATAGGATTTCGAGCGATGCTTTGGCGCAGACGATTGCGTGACAAGAGCGGCGCGGCGGCAGTCGAATTCGCCCTCCTCGCCACCGGCTATGCCACCATTCTGCTCGGCATCGCCGAAGTCGCCCGCTACGTCGCCGATCGGCAAGATCTCATGTCCGCGGTGCATGCGACGGGACGTTACGCGATCGTGCATGGATCGAGCAGCAGCGCGCCGGCCAGCATCACCACCCTGCAGACGATGGTGGGCACGAAACTCATCCTCATCAATTCCGGATCGGTGACCGCGACGGCAAGCTTCTCGCCCAACAACAACCCTGGCAGCAAGGTGACGATCACCGCAACCTATACGTGGAAGCCGCTCGTGTCGCTGCTGCATCTGCCGAATGCGACGATCACCGCAACATCGGCTGCGACCATTTTGAATTGAGCCATCGCGCAGGCTCACGCGCGACCTTCGCCCG
>JBKQRA010000186.1:0-3983 GCA_052144065.1 Methylovirgula sp.
GGTCGCGGCAACGGCAACGGTTCTCCCGCTATGGCCCGCCGCCTCGACCCATTGTGTCGCCGCATTGAGGCGTTGATCCCAATTCGGTGCCGCCGCCCAGCCATCGTCGAGGATGACGAGCAGCGGCCCTTGGCCAGCTTCGCCCGCCGGCAGCGGATTGAGGATCGGACCGGCGACGGCAAGGATCAGCGCCGCGGCAATCGCGAGACGCAGCAGCAGCAGCCACCAGGGCGTGAAGGCAGGCGTCTCCTCGCGCGGCCGCAGATCGAGGATGAGGCGCAGCGGCGGGAAAGGCACGCGCCTGGGCCGCGGCGGCGTCACGCGCAGCAGATAATAAAGCACCGGCAGGCCGGCCAAAGCGATCAGAACGGCGGGAACCGTAAAGGCGAGCGGCAATCCGAACATCAACTCGCCACTCGCGCGCTCTGGAGTTCGCCGCTCAATTCAAGCCGCATGCGCAAGGCAAGCAGAGCTTCCGACGCCGGCCGATCGGAGCGATGCAGCAGCAAGGTCCAGCCGTGCTTGGCCGCCGCGGCGCGGACAGCATCGCGATGCGCGGCAAGCCGCAGCATATAGTCGTCGCGAAAGGCCTCCGCCCGCCCAACCCGCAGCCGTGCGGCGGAATCCGCATCGACGAATTCCATATGGCCGGTGAAGGGAAAGGTCTCTTCGATCGGATCGGCGATCATAACGAGATGACCGCGCGCGCCGGCACTGGCCAGCGCCTGGATCTTCGCCGCGATCGTCGCGGCATCGCTCAGAAAATCCGAAATCCAGATCAATTGCGCGCGCGCCTGCAAAGGCGCATCGGGCGGCAATTCTTCCGGCACATAATTGGCCGTCTTTTCCTGCGCCAACATCGCCTCGGCAAAGCGCTCGATGATATTGCGCATCGCCAGCGGCCGCGTGAGGCCCATGAGGCCGATGCGCTCGCCGCCCTGCACGAGAAGATCGGCGGCGGCGAGACCGATCACCAGCGCCCGATCGACTTTCGACTGCATCGCGAGCTTCGAGATGAAACCCATAGAGGCGGAGCGATCGATCCAGATCCAGATCGTATGCGCGGCTTCCCATTCGCGCTCGCGCACATAGAGTCTGTCATCGCGCGCCGAGCGGCGCCAATCGACATTGGCGGCGGGCTCGCCTGCGACAAAGGGACGAAACTGCCAGAATGTCTCGCCAATGCCAGCGCGGCGGCGGCCGTGCATGCCATGCATCACGCTCGAAGCGATCTCTTTCGCAGCAACGATGAGGCTCGGCAGGCGCCGCGCCAAATCTTCGGCGCCGCCCTGCGTGATCTTGCCGATCTGCCGTTCAGAGGCTTCGAGAAGCCGCGCATCCTCCATCGATCAACCCAGACGCTCGGTCAGCCGGCCGATGAGACCCGGCAAGGTCTCGCCCTCGGCGCGCGCCGCGAAGGTCAATGCCATGCGGTGTTTGAGAATGGGGATCGCAAGCGCTGCAACATCATCGCGCGACGGCGAGAGACGGCCGTCGACGAGCGCGCGGGCGCGGGTCGCCAGCATCAGAGCCTGCGCGGCGCGCGGGCCCGGACCCCAGGCGATATGTTTGGTGATGACCGGATCGCCCTCTTCCGGACGGGCGCCGCGAACGAGATCGAGGATCGCCTCGACGACGGAATCGCCGACCGGCAGGCGCCGCACGAGGCGCTGCGTCGCGATGAGCTCATCCGCCGTCATTGCTTCCTTCGGCGTCGTGTCCTTGTCGCCCGTCGTCTCGATGAGAATACGCTTTTCGGCGTCGCGGTCGGGATAGGCGACATCGATCTGCATCAGAAAGCGATCGAGCTGCGCCTCAGGCAAAGGATAGGTGCCTTCCTGCTCCAGCGGATTTTGCGTCGCGAGCACGTGGAAAGGCTGCGGCAGATCATAACGCTCGCCCGCGACCGACACATGCTGCTCCTGCATCGCCTGCAGCAGTGCCGACTGGGTACGCGGGCTCGCACGATTGATCTCATCGGCCATCAGAAGCTGCGCGAAGATCGGCCCATGCACGAAGCGGAAGGCGCGGCGATGATCGATCGATTCTTCCAGAACCTCGGAGCCGAGAATGTCTGCGGGCATCAGATCCGGCGTGAATTGCACGCGCCGCGCATTGAGGCCGAGCACTGTGCCGAGCGTTTCGACGAGCTTTGTCTTGGCAAGGCCCGGCACGCCGACGAGCAGCCCATGCCCGCCCGACAGCAAAGTGACGAGCGCTTCCTCGACGACCTGCCCCTGGCCGAAGATGACGGTGCCTATCGCCGCGCGGGCGGCGGCAACGCGGTCGAGCGCGATTTCGGCCGACCGCAGGATCGCAGCCTCCAGAGTGGTCGTATTGGCTTCGGGCATCAGCGACTCGCTTCATCTTGGAGCGGCGGCAGCACCGCTCAGACCTAGATTGTCCCAAATGGACGAGAATAGTTCGCGAATTTATATTCTCAAGAAAAGCCACGCGAATTGCCAATGAATTCGTTGGCCAAGGCCTTCAACAACCTAAAATTTTTGACAGATTTCGACAGAAATGTGCGCAGTCCAGCTGCGGTCAATCCATTAAGCATCGGATTCAGACTGCGAGGATGGCGGAAGCCGCGCCTTTTGGGGCAAATGTAAGACATCGCATGAAGTTGCGTTTTGTCGCTGTGGCCAAACCCATGCAAGCGTGAAACAATAATCGCGAAAAAGTAAACGCTGATCCCCTCAGGCCCGTGCCCCCTGCCCGACCCAAGCCGCTAACTTTCCTCTATTGGAGCCTCTTTGTCACCACGACATTGGCGGCTCTGCTGGTGGTCGGCACCATCTGGCTCGCGGCCCGCACGCATTCCGAAGACGAATGGGTGCGCCACACACTCGCGGTGCGCGCGCAAATCGCCGAAATCCTCATCGTCGTGCAGCGCTCGGATTCCAATGCCCGCGGCTATCTGCTGACCAATAACCCGACTTATTTCAAGGCCTATCAGTCGGCGGTCGCAGAACTCCCCGAAGCCGTCGACAAGCTCTCGACGCTTATCATCGACAATCCGGTGCAGAAACAAGCGATCGAGCGGCTGCGTCCGATCATCGCCGAAAAGCTCGCCGAACTGCACCAATTCATGGCCGAGGAGACGCCCGGCCACACGGGCCCGTTGCCGTCTGAACAAGTCTCGGCTGAATTGCAGACGATTCAAAACTTCCGCAATCTAATCGATATGATGACGGGCGAAGAGGACCGGCTGCTGGCGCTGCGCCAGACGAGTTCGCTGACCTTCAGCATGCTTCTGCAGATCGGCGCCGGCGCCTCCTTTCTTTTGATCTGCGTGGTCGGGGTGCTCGTCAGCATCGCAACGCGGCAGTCCTTTGTCGCGCTGTCCGCCGCGCGCGACGAGCTCATGGCGGCCAATCGCGAGCTTGTCGAGCAGATCAATCTGCGCGAGACGGCCGAAGAGCATCTGCGGCAAGTGCATAAGATGGAAGCCATCGGCCAGCTCACCGGCGGCATCGCGCACGACTTCAACAATATGCTGGGCGTTATTTCCGGCAGTCTCGATCTCGTCACGCGCCGCATCAAAAAGGGCGACTTCGCGGTCGAGCGCTTCATGGAGGCTGCAACCAAGGCCGCCGACCGCGCCGCGGCGCTCACCCATCGCCTGCTCGCCTTCGCCCGCCAGCAGCCACTGTCACCGCAGCCGCTCGACGCCAATAAGATGATCACCAATATGTCGGATCTGCTGCGCTCGACGCTGGGCGAGCATATCAGCATCGAGACGGTATCGGCCGCGGGCCTCTGGCGCACCAAGGCCGATGCGCTGCAGCTCGAAAACGCCATCCTCAATATTTCGATCAATGCCCGCGACGCGATGGGCGATAATGGAAGGCTGACGATCGAGACAGCCAACGCCTATCTCGACGAAGCCTATTGCCGCCAGCATGGCGAGATCAGCCCCGGACAATATGTGCTGATCGCGATCACCGACACCGGCATGGGCATGAAGCCGGAAGTGGTGG
>JBKQRA010000187.1:0-26306 GCA_052144065.1 Methylovirgula sp.
GCCTTCTCGGCTGCCTGTCCCTTGCGCTCGCACCAAGCCCAACTTTCGCTGATGAAAATGGCGTCAGCATGTGGCTTCCCGGCCTCTTTGGAAGTTTGGCGGCCGTTCCCCAGCAGCCGGGGTTCAATTTGTTGATGACTTACTATCACACCAGCGTCTCGGCAGGCGGAGATGTGGCGCTTGCGCGCGATTTCTCAATCGGACAATTGCCAGCGACATTAACCGGAAAAGCGAGCGCTACGGTAAAGGCCGATGCCGATCTTAGCTTGATCATTCCAACCTATGTCTTCCCAACGACTGTATTTGGCGGTCAGGCTGCGGTCGGTCTGATGTCCGTCGTCGGCGGGTCAAGCACCTCCATAGCCGGCACCGTTTCCGGCACAGTCGGAACGCCGTTCGGCAGCGTTCCGTTTAGTCGCGCGGTTAATTTGAGCGACACGGCTCAAGGCTTTGGTGATCTTTATCCGCAAGCGTCGCTGCGTTGGAACAGCGGCGTGAACAATTTCATGACTTATTTAACCGGCGACATTCCGGTGGGGACTTACAACTCGCAAAGTCTTTCAAATATCGGATTAGGCCACGGCGCGATTGATGCCGGCGGCGGCTACACCTACTTCGATCCGAAAACCGGCCATGAATTCTCTGGCGTGCTCGGCTTCACCTATAATTTTCTCAATCCTTCGACTCAATACCAGAGCGGCGTCGACATGCATTTCGATTGGGGTGCATCGCAGTTCTTGACCAAACAGGTTCAGGTGGGTCTCGTCGGCTATGCTTACAAAGAGCTCGGTTGTGACAGCGGCGCCGGCGATCGGGTCGGATGCTTCCAGTCGCAAGTTTTTGGCGCTGGCCCGCAGGCAGGATATGTTATCCCGATCGGCGAAGTGCAGGCTTATATCAACATCAAAGGCTATAAGGAATTCGCCGCGCAAGACCGGCCGGCCGGCTGGAATGTCTGGGCGACAATCGTGATCTCCCCAACCCCACCGGCGCAATCGTCCCCAGAGCTGATGGTTAAGAAATAAGGTCGCGAGCATCCGGACAGACTGCGGATCACTTTGTGGTCGCGTCGCGGTGCCGTTTCAATTCCTCGATCAGATGCGCGAGATTGCCATCGTTCGGCAACAGCCGTGCAAGTTGCTCGGCATATTGAAGCGCAGTCGGAATATCTCCGGCATCGCGAGCGAAATTGACTGCTGCTGACAAAAGCTCACGATCATTTGCATGCCGTGTTAAAGCTCCCTTGAGAATGACGAGAGCTTCATCGCCGCGGCCCATCGCATGCAACGCGATGGCGTAGACATAGGCAAATCGTGCCCGATCCGGCGCAAGTTCCGCCGCGTGACGAAACTCCGTGAGCGCTTCATCTCCACGCTTCAGGCGCACCAGCGTCAAACCCAGCGCGTAATGGGCCGCCGCGTCCTTCGGGGAGGTTACCACAGCTTCGCGCAGCACCGTCTCGCCCTCGGCATCACGCCCGAGCCGCCGGTAAAGGTCCGCAAGATTGATTGCCGCCGTCACATAGGCCGGGCTGATCCGCAGAGCTGCCTTGTACTCGATCTCCGCTTCCGGGAGGCGGTCGCGTCGCGCAAAGAATTCGCCGAGCATGCCGCGCGCCTCGGGCCGATCATCATTGAGCCGGCGCGCGGCGATGAACTCTGCGGCGGCGCGCTCAAAGCGCTCGCGATCAGCGAGCGGTTGGCGCATAGTCGGAACAGAGGCGAGCAGCGAAGCGGCCCTGATCCTCACGCCGCGGATCTCATCCGACAGTAGCGGTGCCGCGAGCGGCCAGATCTGTACGCCCGGCAGGCCCTCCAACATCTCGAGCGCCCCGATCCGCACCATCGGATCTGGATCTCCGAGGTCTTTGCGAGCCAGATCGATGTTCGAGGCTGAGACACGCCCGGAGAGCTCGGTCAATGCGCTTGCGCGCGCAAATGCCGGAACCTCGCGATCTGCGACGACCTCGGCAAGCAGCGCGGCAGCGTCAGGCGCATCAACCCATGCGGCATGAAAGGCCTCAGCGTAATTTTGGAAGCCTTCGCGCTTGGGTCCATACCATTGCTCGATCGCGGCAGCCGCCCATTCGGCCGATTGGCCTGTGTGGCAATCGTTACAGGCGTTGGTGGTGCCCAGCTTCGCCGATAGATCCGGGCGCGGAATTCGGAAACTGTGATCGTGACGCTGGTCGACGACCATATAGGTGCGCTTCGGCATATGGCAGGAGGCGCAGGCAAGCGCTGGCGTTACCCCTTCATGATGGTGATGCGCCGTGGTTTCGTATCGATTGGCCGAATGACATTGCAGACATACGCCGTCGCCGGCCACGCGCAGCTTCTCGCTATGCGGTTCATGGCAGTCGCTGCAGGTAACGCCGGCAGCAAACATCTTACTCTGCTTGAACGAGCCGTAATTATAGACCTCGTCGAGCATCTGCCCGTCGGCCTGAAAAAGTCCGTGGCCGAGGAGGGAAACGACATGCGTGTCGGAAAGCCATCGGCCGGGCACCCAATCCTCCGAAATTATGCCGCGCCTTGCATGGCATAGACCGCAGGTCTCGACCTCCTTGCGCAAGATTGCAGGCGCGACGCTGCGTCGGGGTTGGCTGGTCGCTGGATCATGCAACCATGTCACTCCGCTTCGCTCATCAAAGCGCACGAGAAGTCCCTTGTCTGGATCATCGTCGTGCTTTGCAAACGGCCCCCAACTCCGCTGCGCACTTGCCCAGGCGACATGACGAGACCCCTGGCCGTGACATGCCTCGCAACCGACGCTGATCTCGGCGAAACGCGTGGCAAAGCGATTCTGGGCTGCGTCGTAATTTTTGCGCACGCCCGTCGAATGACATTCGGCGCACATGAAGTTCCAATTCTGGTTTAACTTGGTCCAATGCAGAATGTCGTCGTGGCCGATCTTTTCATTTGGATAGAGGTGGAACCAGCGTTGGCCGCCCTTCTCCTTCGGCCGCGTGTCCCAAGCGATCGGCAAAGCTTGCAACCGCCCGTCGGGAAATTCGACGAGATATTGCTGCAAAGGATTGATCCCGAAAGTATATTTGACTTCGAAAGTGGCGAGCTTTCCGTCAGCCCCGTCGGTCTCGACGAGGAATTTGCCGTTCTTGCGGAAGAAGCGTGAATGCACGCCGAAATAGTCGAATCCGGCGTCGTTGAAATCGCCGAGCACCGATGTCTCGGTCGCGTGTTGCATCGCGTGTTGATGCTGCGACGACTGCCAGAGCTGCGCCTCTTTCTGATGACAACTGGCACATGTCTCGCTGCCGACAAAAGCGGGGGTTGCGCGGAGGGCGGGCGCCGCGTTCAAGCCGCTGCCGAAATATTCGAAAGCGAGACCTCCGACAATGACCAACATGGCCGACAACAACGCGCCGATCCAGACCATCGGCTTGCCCAGCGCACGAACTGCAGCCTCGGGTGCCGAAGATTGAGTTGGCTGCGAAACCAAAGTGCCCTTCGTTGGTCGCTTGCTAGTCAAGGCTCTCGTTGAAGATTTGCGTCGCCTTCGCGTCAATGTAATCTTCCGTCGACAATGCTCGTTGGCAAAAAGCCCACCACATGTCGCACCGAACTTCTCCTGGATTGATCGACACTCAAACGAAGCCGACCCGACGAGAGACCTTCTCGCGGAAACGCGACTCCCAAGGAGCCGGTGCTTCCAAGGCTTGTCACTGTGCGCTTTTGGCGATCGGTGGGGGACTCCACTTGCCTGTAAGCGCCTCGGCCTTGGGGCTATAGAGCCGCATGGTCACGTTAAATTCTCCCTTCGGCGAGGGCAGCCAATTCGCTTCCTTGTCCTTGCCGGGGCTCTCGTTCTGGAAATAGAGGTCCAGCGACCCGTCAGCATTGTATCTGAAAGGCATCCAGGAACTGACCGCCTGCCGGCCGAGACTATTGGGATAAGCAAACCCGGCCGGATCATACATGGTGATCGACCAGAACGCATTCACAGGTGGCAAGGACGATTTGTCGAAATGGATCGTGTATCTGTTCGACCCGTCGAGCGGATTACCGGATGCATCGGCGAGATTGAGCGGATAGATCGCATCTTCAGGCAGGTTCGCTCCGAGACCAACACGCGCGACGATCGCCCGCTTGAGATAATAATTGCCATAAACGCCCATGGTGTCGGTATTCATCGACCACCCGTTGACGACCCGCGCCAGCGTCGGGACCTTCCAATCCATGAGCTTCTGCCCATCCTGAGGCGCCGTTGCGAGCGCTTTGGCGAGGGTGGGATCGACCTTGGCAATATCGAATGGCTTGCCGGGCTCGATTCCCAATTTTTTCATTTGTGCAAGGATCGGTTGATCCGTGATGTGAGGCGGCTGCACGCCCATCAGCTCAGCCGCATAGGTAAAAAAACGTCCAGCCGGCATCGTGTCGACCTGCTCGCGCGGCGGCGTTTTCATGTCGACGGAAGGATCGACTTTGAGTTGGGGCGGCTTAGGCGTCATGCCCCATTCCGAGAGCAAAGTGATTTTATAGCCGGCCTGAATTTTCCACACCGTTTCATAATCGGCTGGTCCATCGGTCTTCGTGCGCCCGATGATCCAGACATAGGGTGTGGGCGCATCAATCTTCGTGAAATCGGCCGAGACCGTTCCTGTCCATCCAGGCGGCGTCACGAGGAAGTTTACCGCCTGCGTGCCAGTGGTGCGCGAGCCGGGAGATGCGAAGACATCCGTCCACATGTCGAGCATCGGCAAGAGATAATAGCGTCCCGCAGTGTCCGGCACCGAAACGACAACCGGCTCTTTGCGTAAATCGAGATAGGCGATCGAATAGAGCGTGTCGTAATTTGTGCGGACGACTGTCTTATCGCTGGGCGGAGGATAGGCCGGAACATTGCTGAACGCATTCATTGGACCGCGGCCAAACTCTTTGTCCGTGTTCGTGAATTGCTTGCGCGTGATATCCATCATGACGAGGGGGTAAAGATAAATATAGGCGTCAACAGCTATGGCGTGCGCCTGTTCCTCAGTGAGATTTGGAACGGCAGCTTGCGCGACAATAGGTTGCCCGCACATTGCTCCGACAATTCCGATGAGAATAGTGGCAGAAAGTGTTGAAAACGCTTTTTGCATTTTTAGCCTCATTTCAGGCTCCGCTGTTGCGGCACATTCTGTCTAGCGCAGCGGCTTTTCGCATATTCAAAAGAGGGTTTGCATCAAACGCTCAATATGATGGCGCGGTCGTCAACCGGCCGCAACAAATGTTCGAGGATGTTTGCGGGGGCAAGCCGGAGATTACAGATCAATCTTCGACCGCCCGTTGAATCGCGACATGCTTCCAAGGGTATTGACCCCTTTATCTAACATACACGCGACGGTGCACGACGCCGTGGTGCGGATAAACGACACCGCGATGGACAACCGCTCCGTGGACACCGACGCAGCCAGCGCGATAGACACCGCGGACGCAAGTGACGGCGTTTGCCTCGTCGACTGAGATCACTAGACCTCCGATCACGAGCAGGGCCGCGAACCCGGATAGGATTATGGTTTTCATTGGAATGCTCCTTCAAAGGCAGGCTCGGATTAATCCGCGTTGCGGCGCCGACTTGCACAGTCGTCGCGATTAACGGCCGCGAATCTCAGTGCAGCCGATAGCTAAATCGGGCCTGCCCGATTTAGCTATCGGTACTGATCTCGGCGGTAGCCAAGATCAGTGGGATCGCGCAAAGCAGGAAAGCCTCGGCCCGGAAACTCTACGGCGCTCCGGCTGAAAGCCAGGCCGCGACGCACGTCTGCCATTGAAGCATTAAGCTGCGCCACGCTGCTATGATCGGGCGAGCGGCGACAATTTCCCGCTGGCTATTCCATCTTTCCTTTCATCTCCCGTATCCGCTCTTGGAGTTGGGCCTTGAGCGCTTCGAGATTAAAGCTCGCACCCTTTTGCATTGGCGGGAAGTCGATGAAGGTCTGCGCATATTCGCCGACCTTTTGTTGCAAGAAGACGAAGCGCCAGAACTCATGGATGTAGAAATCCCCCATGTATTCGAAGGAGCCCATGTTGCCCTTCTGGAACCCCATCCGCTCGAACGGATCCATCCGCAGATTGGTGAGAATTGG
This sequence comes from Methylovirgula sp., assembly GCA_052144065.1. Classification (GTDB taxonomy): domain Bacteria; phylum Pseudomonadota; class Alphaproteobacteria; order Rhizobiales; family Beijerinckiaceae; genus Methylovirgula. The sequence goes on from JBKQRA010000187.1 coordinate 6,089, forward strand.
CATATCGAGATGCACCGTTCCGCCCGTCCAACCGTCGGGCTGGTCGATCAGCCTAAATTTCCAATCGTCGAGACGAACCGCGCCGAGAGTTCCTTCGGCGAAATAGAAGATCTCATGCCGATTGGAAGGCCCTTTACCGAGGAGCATGTTCGTCTGGTCGTAGCCGTCGAGATGAACCTTGTAAGTCGTGCCGCCGAGCTCCTTGCCTTTCAGCAGCTCTTCCTTGATGTTCGGATCGCCCGCCACGGCGACAAATGTCGGGAAGAAGTCCAGACCCGACATGATGCCATTCTCGACCTTTCCGGCCGGGACGTGGCCCGGCCAGCGGATGATCATCGGCACGCGCATGCCGCCCTCTAGGATCGTCCCCTTGCCTCCTGCGAAAGGCGTGTTGCCGCCATCTGGCCAGGTAAAGTTTTCGGTCCCGTTGTCGGTCGTGAATACGACGATGGTGTTATTGTCGAGCCCTTCGGCTTTCAACTTCGCCATCAAGCCGCCGACGACATCGTCGAGCTGGGACATGACGCCTTCTTCCAAATACCATTGGTTTTCGCCGGTCAGCTTCGCGGAATATTTCGGCGACAGATGCGAGATGACATGCACGCGGGTTGGATTAACCCACATGAAGAATGGCTTGCCTTCTGCCTTGGCCTTGTCGATGAACTTCACGGAATAATCGAGAATGTCTTCATCGATCGTTTCCATATTATATTTGATGCCAGGCATGGGATGCGGCGGCAATGGCCCTTCATCGACGATCCTCTGCTTGCCGATCTTGCCCCAACGGGGCTGCACCGTCGGATCGTCGCTGGTGGTCGCAAAGCTGTGGATCAGATTGCGCGGCCCGACGACGTTGATCAACTGCGGCGGATAGGAGTGCCAGAACGGGTCCTCCATCGCATCGAGGTGATAGAGATAGCCGAAAAACTCGTCGAACCCGTGCACGGTGGGCAGATACTGGTTCAGATCGCCCAAATGGTTTTTGCCGAACTGCCCGGTCGTATAGCCCATCGTCTTCAACGCGGTTGCGATGGTGACCGCCTCGTCGGGAATGCCTATCTTGGCGCCGGCCTGTCCGACTGTGGTCATGCCGGTTCGGATCGGCAATTCCCCGGTGATGAAATTCGCGCGGCCGGCGGTACAGCTCGGTTCTGCGTAATAGTCGGTGAATCGCATGCCCCCCGCGGCGAACGTGTCTAAATTGGGTGTCGTCGAATACATAAGACCCTGGTGATAGGCGCCGATATTCTCCCAGCCGACATCATCGCCCATGATGACGATGATGTTGGGCTTTTGCGTTTGGGCTTTCGCAGTATCAGCCAGTTCCGGCAAAGTTGATAAAAGCAAAAGAGCGAAGAGTCCGCTGAAAATCCATCGGAAATAGGTCTGCATATTCCGTCTCCCTTTAATTGAGGGATGAGAGGCAGTGTATAAAATCAATAGGTATAGGGTGTAGAACTGCTTGCAATTAAACTCTTTGGTATTTTGTTGGTTCCACGGCCGCGGGAATTATAATGCGCGACTAGCTTTCGAGTGATTGATCAAGAACTCTGTATTCCTGCTTTTGTTCTAATCAGACTCTGGCATCGACGATTTAGTTTGCTAAGCCCAATACGGTCCGCTTCGGGTCAAACCAAGGCCGTTTGGCCAAATCACATGAACGGCCGCTTCTGAGTTCCGATGATCCAAAGCCGATCGGCAGCTTCCGGCCCATTCTGGTCATGGAGCAGTGCGGTGGGAATGACGATTCCCAGCGCTATCAGACTTGAAAAATAGTGGCAGTCATAGCTTCTGTGTGTTTGGGTTCGCGCGAGATCGAAGAAGGCCACTGCAATCCATCTCGCGCTTTTAGGGAAGGTGCTGGGGAACGATCCCGGCAACTGTAAAATTAGTTTTTTTATTACAATTAGATGTTTATCAAAGCCCAGCGTAGTGTGGCGTGGGGCCGGCTAGTGCAGCGTAGAATTGGCGCTTCTTATGCCGCGTGCTGACGGACGCCTTCGGCAGGGCTGCGTCAGAAGGTTGGCGGGATTGATCGGAAAGACGTTGATGGCGACCAGAACATCATCTGGAGCCGTGGCGACCGGCTTGGGGACTTCAACGCAGATTACGACATCGGTCGGTCGGAACGCCTAGTTGGTGGAATTGAACTTGCTTCATGGTCCGGGTTTTCTCGCGCCAGCAGTTCTTGAGCTTTTATGGAGGGCGCTCCCAAAGCGGCCCGGTAAGCGTCGATAGCCCAATCCCGAAGCTGTTCGTTATCGTCAAATATATCGTCTGGGGCTGCGTAGTAGCTGGATACAGTCACCGTCTTCCGGCGTCCAGGATAGGTGAACGGACTCATTCCCAACGCTTCGAACCTTGTACGGCTCGCGTCATCGACCCGAAGATAGAACGATCCCTTCATGACGAATCCGACCTGAATACCATCCACGACTAGGGCCGTCCCGCCGAAGAAACGCTTGACGCTGATCGCGCCCAAACCTTCAATGCGTGTGGCAAGATCCAGGGCCAAATCGCGAGTTGCTACCTTGCTCATGCTGCGACGCTGCTACCCGCTGGATGGAAGAAGCCGCTGATCGCCAGAAGCCTCCCATCATCGCTAAGCGCGCCGAAGCTAGTTCCCCTCTGGAGAACAGAGCCATTGGCGCCGATCAATGACCATTGGGCAAGTGATCGGTCGTGATGGTGAAGGACGGATCGGATGTGGAACTGCCCACCGGGCACGCTTGCCTGAAACTGCGCCATGTAACTCGAAAGGGCGTCACGGCCGGTCAACAGACCATTCGGATCGCAGTATGTGGCGTCGTCGGCGAGACAGACGGAGAGTTCGTTGCCGCGTTCGGCAGCATCGGAAAGCGACCAAATCGCGGAATATCGCGTCCATAACTCATCAGGAGACATATTTGGCCTCTAACTGGTTGAATTCGTCCTGGATGAGGTTCTCGAGCGCCTGTTTATCGTGGCCGGCGCGGATCAGGACGAGGATGCCCTGATAAAGGGCCAGCAGCCTCAACGCTGTGGTCTCGGGACTAACGTCGGCGCGTAGCGTTCCCCGACGCTGCGCCAGCGAAAGCCGTTCAGCGAACGTCCCGGTCAGCACTTGCAACCCCTCGACGGTGCATCGGTGCGGACGCTCCTCTCCGCCGAGTTCAACTGCAGAATTAGTAATTAGGCAGCCAAGGCTTTCATCGTTCGGCTCGTGGAGCACCGAAATGAAGAGCGCCCGCAGACCATCCATCCCTGCCTCAAGGCGAGCAAAGCGCTCGATCCGCCCACGCAGAACGACGCGGTTGTAGTGTGCAAAGGCCGCGTCAAAGAGCCCCGCTTTGTCGCCGAAGCTGTGATAGATGCTACCGACCTTCAGCCCAGTTGCGGCCTCCAGATCGCGGATGGATACGGCCTGATACCCCTTGCGGCGGAAGGCGTGCATAGCGCCGCCCAAAACGGCGTCTTCATCATAGGAACGAGTTCGACCCATAGCGCATCTTTGTTGATTGTTAATTCTAGAATAATTGCTCAAGAAAATCTGTCAAGCTAATCCTTGGCTGCCAGATTGAGGCTGCTATATTTCCGTTGCCGCCGACCGCCTCGGACGAGGTCGCCGCCCAATGATTTATCCAATTCCATCCAATTTGAGAGGGCTTGCTTATGGCAAAGGAGAGCCGTGGCGCGTCCTAGGTGACTATAGCGCAGACGTAGTTCCCATCTTCATTGTTCTCGCCCGCCAGCCTGAATTGCTGGGTCTCTACCTTAGGCCCGCGCTCCCACCTCCGGATAATATTGCGGGGCCTCGCGGCGATCGAACATGCCGTAGTCGCGTACGATGCGGATGCGCCGCAGGCGCGCGCCTTCCTTAAGTGCCAGGCCTTCTTCGAAGGCTTCCGCCGCCAAATCATCGCGCCAGGATAGAGCCAGGATGAGCGCGCCGGGCTCGAGAACGGCGTCGAACACATCCCAGGCGACGAGGCCCGGCGCATCCGGCGCGAGGCCGAGCCAATTGGCGACGTCATCCGCCATTGCTGCCTTCACCCAATCCGCGGGGCGTTTGGCGTCGATCAGCGTCACGGTGGTGGCGTCGCCCGTTTGCGTCTTGTCGCGGCGCTGGTCCGCGAGCGCAGAACCCTCAGGCAGGCGGGTGTCGGCGGTGATTTCGCCGACGCGCAGATGATAGTCGCGGAAGACATCCGCCCGGCCTTTCTCCTGCACCTCGTGATGAACGGCGAGCGTGCGCCAGCGGATGAGCGCTTTCTCGTCGCGCCAGTTCGAGAGCGACAGAAGCCAGCCGTCGCGCGTGAGACTGCGATAGCGGATGTTGTCGATGAAGCCGTCGATCTTCAGCAATTCTGGCCGCAGCAGCTTGGCATAGCCGAGATAGGCGTCCCATTGCGCGGGCTTTGGGTGGACTTCGAAGATCACGGCGAACATGCGCCCTCACATCCAATGACGCGGCTGTGCGTGCAAAGCTCAGATCGAAAAGATGACCATCGCGCGGTGCTGGCGGGCATCAGCCGGTTTAGCGACCTCGGACCTTCGCCCGCTCCGCCAATTCGGCGAGAACCGTGCCGCGATCCGCATCGAGCATGGGCGCCGCCCGCCGATGGCCGGACTCCTGCGCCGCGAACGGCTCGATCTTGATCGGATTGCCGATCATCTGCACCTCGCCGAGCAGCGGATCTTCGCTCTCGACGAGCATATGGCGCGCCGCAACCTGCGGATGCTGAAGCGCATCGGCGATAGTATTGATCGGGCCGGCGGGGACGCCCGCCTTTTCGAGAACCGCGAGCCAATGCGCGGCGGGATGGGTTGAAAGCGCCGCGTCGATCGCCTGTTTCAGCGCATCGAAATTCGTGCAGCGCAGTGCATTGGTCGTAAAGCGCGGATCATCGGCAAGCGGCATCAGCTCCAGCGCTTCGCAGAGCTTGCGGTAGAGGCTGTCATTGCCGGCGGCGATGACGATCGGCGCATCGGCTGTCGCAAAAATCGCGAAGGGCGAGATGCTCGAATGGCGGCCGCCGAGCTTGCCCGGCACCTCATGCGTCGCGAGATAGCGCATCGCCGGATTTTCCATCAGCGACAGCTGGCAGTCGAACATCGAAATATCGACCTTGGTCGCTTCGCCCGTCTTCTCGCGATGATAGAGCGCCGCATTGATGCCGATCGTCGCGTAAAGGCCGGCGGCAAGATCGCCGATCGAAATGCCGATCCGCGCGGGCGGCGCATCCTTATGACCTGTCACCGAGATGATGCCGCCGAGGCCCTGCACGATCATGTCATAGGCAGGCCGCGGCGCCCAAGGCCCCGTGTGGCCGAAGCCAGAGGCTGATGCATAGATCAGATGCTTATGTTTGCGATGCACGTCCTCCCAGCCGAAGCCGAGCTTTTCCATCGTGCCCGGCCGGAAATTCTCGACCAGCACATCGGCGACATCGAGCAGCTCCGCGAAGACGGTGCGATCGTCTTCATGCTTGAGATCGAGGACGATTGATTCCTTGCCGCGGTTGAGCGCCGCGAAATAGAGCGAGGCGCCATTACGAAACGGTCCATAGCCGCGGGAATCATCGCCGCTCGGCGGTTCGATCTTGATGACCCTTGCGCCAAGTTCGGCGAGCAGCATGGTGCAATAGGGACCGGCGAGGACCCGCGAGAGATCGAGGATGACGATCCCGTTCAGCGGGCCGGGAAGCTGGGAACCAAGCGGCGCCTTTGCTTGTTCTGCCGCATGGAATTCTTCCGGCTTCGAACTCTTCATCGTCTCTGTCTCCGACCGCGACTGTCATCCAGCTTTTACATATTAGCAGGATTGAATCGCAATAATTTATGCTCAAAGACAGGGTGGCGAGAAAGCTGTACCTTTCCTAGATTGGTACAAAAGCTACGAATACACCGTTGCGAGGCGCTATGTTGGGAAACTGGGGCACGGTTCATCTGTCGTGGCTTGATCGTATCTGGTCGACGGTCGCCGAACGCGGGCGTGAACTCATTCGCTTGCCGGCCGCCAATGTGCCGCCGCTTGAGCGCTGCTGCCAGCTCGCCGAGGCGCTGGTTTCCGAACGCGGCGAAGCCTCGGGCGCGGCGCTGGCGCAGGCGCTGCTCACCTCCTATGCCGTTTTGGACGCCGCGGACCGCAAAGCCTTCTTCGCCTTCGTCGCCAGTCATTTCAGCCCGGATGAGGCGCGGCTGACCGCCGCCGCCAAGGCCTATCTCGTCGAGCCCAACACGCAACAGGCGATGGAGCTCGCGGCCGCGGCCGAGCCGCCGCGGCAGGAGCTGCTGCGCCGGATGAATATGGCGCCGGGCGCGACCGCGTCGTTGATCGCCATCCGCAAGGAACTGATCAGCCATATGGCGAGCGAACCGGCGCTCAAACCGTTCGAAGCCGATCTGCATCATGTGCTCGGCTCATGGTTCAATCGCGGCTTCCTGCAGCTGCAGCGGATCGACTGGAATACGCCAGCGGTCATTCTTGAAAAGCTGATAGCTTATGAGGCGGTGCACCAGATCGAAGGCTGGGACGACCTGCGTCGACGCCTCGCGCCCGACCGCCGCTGTTTCGGCTTTTTCCATCCGACCTTGCCCGGCGAACCCTTGATCTTCGTCGAAGTCGCGCTCGTCAAAGGCATGTCGGGCGCCATCGCGCCGCTACTCGAGCGCAGCGAAACCGAAGCAAAGCCCGCAGTCGAGCCCGACACGGCGATTTTCTATTCGATTTCGAATTGCCAAGAGGGCTTGCGCGGCATTTCCTTCGGCAATTTCCTAATCAAGCAAGTCGTCGAGGAATTGAAGACGGAGCTGCGCAGCCTCAAGCGCTTCGCGACGCTCTCTCCGATTCCCGGTTTCTCGAAATGGCTGGGCAGGCGGCTGGATGGCGAAGCTACGCCCGCAGGTTTGCTGCGGTCCGAGGACGAGCAGGCGCTGCGCGCCGCGGCGGAACTGCCAGACGGGGACGCTGCGGCGGCCTTGCGCATCGTGCTCGACAGAGACGGTTGGTGGCGCGATGCGGCTCTTGCCGGCGTGATGCAGCCGATCTTGACGCGGCTCTGCGCCGCCTATCTGACGGAGACGCGCGACGGCAAGGGGCCGAGCGACCCGGTCGCACGGTTCCATCTCGGCAATGGCGCACGTTTGGAGCGCATCAATTGGCTCGGCAATATCGCGCCGCGCGGCATCGCCGAATCCTTCGGCATGATGGTGAACTATCTCTACGATCCCGATTTCATCGAGATCAATCACGAGAGCTTCGTCCACCAAGGCGCGGTGGCGCGCTCTAGCGCCGTCGATGCGCTGTTGCAGACGCAGCCGCATCTACCGGTCTTGCCGGCAGCGGCGCATCGAATCGGCATCGTCCCTTTTCCCCGACTGCCAAAGAAACGACGGCCGCAGGAAACCGCGGCGGAATAGACACGCCGTGACAAGAGTCCCGGCCCGTCATTGGGGCCGCTGACAAGCGGCTTGCCTAAACCAAGATTCTCCTCGCTTATGACGGACCAGCGCGTTTGCCGCTGCGATGCCGCATGGCGTCCGTCCCGAGCCCGGAGAAGACTGTCAAATGACGCAGCGCATGCAGGAGTTGGTTGACGGCATTCTGCGCCTGCAGTCCGAATTGGACAGCGAAATTGAAAAACGCCGCAAGTCGCTCGGCTGGGATCTCAAAGAGCACTTCGTCGCATTCGAACAGGGCATTGCCACCGAACATCGGCGTCTGCGCACGAGCGCCGCGAGCTATCTCGCCCATTCTCCGCCCAGCATCACTCTAACGACGCCGATAATCTATTCGCTGATCGTCCCTTTTGTGATCTTGGACGGCTGGATCAGCCTCTATCAGGCGATCTGCTTTCGCGCCTATCGCATCGCGCGGGTTCGCCGCAGCGACTATATGGTCTTCGACCGGCAGCATCTCGCCTATCTGAACTGGATCGAGGCGCTCAACTGTCTCTATTGCGGCTATGCCAATGGGGTCATCGCCTATGCGCGCGAGATCGGCAGCCGGACCGAACAATATTGGTGCCCGATCAAACATGCCTTGCGGGTCACCGACCCGCATCTGCGCTATTATCAATTTCTCGAATATGGCGATGCCGACGGTTATCGCGCCCGGCTCGAAGAGTTCCGGGAGCGACTGCGCAACCTGCCCCGCTCAACCGATGACGGCGAAGCTCCGAGCGCGTGATCCGTCGTTCAGGCCTTAATGTCCGCGGATCCGCGCTGTCCAATAGGAACCCGGACTGTACCAACTGGCAGTACCGCGGACGGTTCGATGCGCGCCCGGCGCGAGATCGCCGAAATACTTGCCCTGGTTTCCCCGGCGATAAAGGACGATCGAATTTCCTTTGATGCTTTGAAATTCGATAACATCGGTAACAATGGCGCCATTCTGATTGTTGCGCCATTCGGCATCGAACGTGTTGGTATCGCCGCGCCGGCGCCACTCGCCGTCCCAGCTTTGGCCGTCGGCCGTCTGCTCGTGAACCAGCCAGACGTGGCCTAAATCGAAATAGTCCTGAGCGGTGGCGCAAGTGATGGCTGGTGCTGTCAGCATTGTGACGCAAGCGAGCTGCAATAAGTGGCGGCGATGAATTGTCATGAAAGGCCTCATTCGTATGAAACAAGCGAGACCTTATTTGTTCTGCCTGCGGGCGGTTTGACTCAGCGCAAAACCGTCAAGCTTGTCGGACAAACGACAAAGCGCCGAAACGGCGCTCTGCGATTACCTGAGACAGATGGAAAAACGCGCGGCCCAGCCGCTACATTTCCTTCAAAAACGGCACGATCTGAAAAATATCCTTGTCGTTGTACCGACCGGATATGCGCGCCTCCTTTGCGTCGAGCTGGCCGAGAATGACATAATCCAATTCCGGATTGATGCATTTCTTGAACAGCGGCGCGATGTTGCCGATCGCGATATTTGTGTCGAAAATATAAAGCGACGGCGATTGCCGCCACCAGGTCAGCGCATATTCCTCGACGATTTCGACAAGCGCCTCATACCGCGCCTTATGATTGGGCTTACGGACTTGATCGTCGTCTTCGATGCGGAAATTCAGCCAATAGATCGTATTGGGCACGACTTTTCTTTCTCTAGGGCGGCACATCGGCTGGGGCGGGGCCTGGCGCGATGCTCCAGGTTGGACGCCCAAGAAGCAGGCAAAAATCGTGCTGAGCGCCGGCGAACGCGCGCGCCGCCACGACGGCGCAAGGCCGCAGCCGCGCCTTTTGTCGCAAGCAACCTTTGACTTCAGTTGGTTAAGCGACTGTCGCATCGCGCGCAGGCGGCGCAAATTGATCGAAGGCGCGCAAGGCCTCCGCGGCATACATGAGGGAGGGCCCGCCGCCCATATAGATCGCCATGCCGAGCGTCTCTCCGATCTCTTCGCGCGTGGCGCCAAGGCGGGCGAGCGAGCGGGTGTGAAAGCCGATGCAGCCGTCGCAATGGGCGGCGACGCCCAAGGCGAGCGCGATCAGCTCCTTCGTCTTCTCTTCCAGGGCCTTGGTTTGCGTCGCGGCCTTGCTCATCGCGCCGAAGCCCGCCATCGTTTCGGGAATGAGCTTGCGCAGCTCCGCCGTCGAGGTGCTGATGTCGCTTGTGATGGATTTGAAGTCCTTGCTCATGTTCAACTCCTTTGGTTCGAGCATCAGCGGCGGCCCGGCGCGCAATAAATTCCGTAAAGCGTCTCGAGAACCGCGCGTGCCGGCGCGCTGCCGATTGAATAGTAGATCGTCTGTGCGTCACGCCGTGTTGCGACGATCCCATCCTTGCGCAGAAGCGCCAGATGCTGCGAGACGGTCGAATCGCGGATGCCGAGAAACTCTGCGAGTTCGCCGACGCTGCGTTCGCCGCCGATGAGCTGGCAGACGATCATGAGTCGATGCCGATTGGCGAGCGCTTTGAGGAGTTCTGCCGCATCGTCTGCCTTCGACAACATCGATTTACTGTTTATATTCATATAAACAAATATACGTATATATGAATATATGTCAAGCTCGATGTGTAAAGCGCGCTTAAAGTCTCTTTCGCCGGAAATCGCTCAAGATCTCGCGGGCTGCGTTATGACCCGGCGCGCCCGTCACGCCGCCGCCCGGATGGGTTCCCGACCCGCACATATAAAGCCCCGGCAAAGGTCCGCGATAATCGGCATGGCCGAGCATCGGGCGGGCGGAAAACATCTGCCCGAGATCGAGCTGCCCGTGAAAGATGTCGCCGCCGATGAGGCCAAGCGTCCGTTCGAGATCGAGCGGACTGAGGATCTGGCGTGCGATGACGGAGGATTTGAAGTTTGGCGCATGTCGATCGACCGTTGCGATCATCAGATCGGCGACGGCGTCGCGATGATCGTCCCAGCTCGCGCCGTTGGGCAATTGCGGCGCGACATGCTGGCAGAAGAGGCTTGCGACATGTTGGCCTTCAGGCGCAAGCGTCGGATCGAGCGTCGAGGAAATGACCATTTCGACGATGGGCTTCTTCGCCCAGCCGTAGGTCCGGGCATCGAAATAGGCCTGCTCCATATAGGCGAGGCTCGGCGCGATCACGATGCCGGCCGTGTGATGATCGGCCAGAGTGCGCCCGGGCAGAGCGGTGAAATCCGGCAACTCCGATAATGCGACATTCATCCGAAACGTGCCGGAGCCGCAGCGCCATTTGCCGATGCGGTCGACGAAAAGTTTTGGCAACGCGCTTTGATCGATGAGCGTCTGATAGAGCAGCTTCGGATTGACATTGGCGATGATGGCCTTCGCGCGAAACGTCTCGCCTTGCGCGGTGACGACGCCGACGGCGCGATCCTTCTCGAAGAGCACTTCCTTGACGGCGCTGCCGACACGAATATCGGCACCTTTTTCGCGCGCGGCCTTTGCCAGCGCCTGGGTGATCGCGCCCATGCCGCCGATCGCATGGCCCCAGCGGCCCTTTTCGCCATTCACCTCGCCGAAGCAATGATGCAGCAGCACATAGGCGGAGCCCGGCGCATAGGGGCTCGCATAATGGCCGACGATGCCGTCAAAGCCATAGGCTGCCTTGATCGGCGCGCTTTCGAACCAATGGTCGAGAAAATCGCCCGCCGAGGCGGTGAAGATCTCGAGGAGATCGCGGTCGCCTTCGAGGCCGAGCTTGCGCAGCCGATTGGCGAGACCGCCGGCTTTTAAAAGCTCGCGCAGGCTGCCGAAGAGATCGTGTTCCAAGGCATTCGGCGGCGTTTCCAAGACAAGGCCGCGCAAGACATCGGCGAGCGCTTCGAGCCTTGCGCTATAAGCATCGAGGCGTTCGGCGTCGCGGGCCGAAAATTTCGCGACTTCGGCTTTCGTCCGGCCGCGGCCCAATGCGAGATAGCGGCCGTCGTCGAGCGGCAGGAAATTATCGAGCCGGCGCGGCACGATCTGCAAGCCGTGACGGGCGAGTTCGAGATCGCGGATGATCTTCGGGTTGAGCAGCGAGACCGTGTAGGAGGCGAGCGAATTGCGGAAGCCCGGATGAAACTCTTCCGTGACCGCGGCGCCGCCGACCTGCTCGCGGCGCTCCAGGATCAGCGTCTTCAACCCCGCTGCGGAGAGATAGAAGCCGCAGACGAGCCCATTGTGGCCGCCGCCGATGATCAGCGCATCATAAGTGGCGGCGGACATGAGACATCAACGGACATCACTGGACCTTCGCTTGGCTGACTGGCGCCGGGGCGATGCGCTCACCACGGACCCGCAGCGATTTGACGATGAGCTTGCCTTTCGGCTCATAGATATCATCCGGCACGAAAATTTCGCCATCCTCTAAGCGCAGTCCCAGGATGGCATAGGCAGCGGACAGCATGCGCCCCGCGGCGCCCGTGTACCAGCTCCAGCCGCCACGACCGGAATGGCCGAGGCCTTCATTGATGTCGGCTGCCTGCTGATGCGGCGCCAGTCCATAGATGGCGAGCTTTTCGGGATCGAGCTTGTCGATTGGCGAAATCTTCTTCCAGACGTCGAAGGCGCGCGCCTTGTAGAACGCAACGGCGCGCAGGTCGCCGGCCTTGTCGGCATGATCGGCGAGCCGCATATAGGCATCGACCGACCAGGACGCGCCATGCGAATATTGGCCGGCGTTTTCGCGCAGGCCCGGCGGATAATCGGCGATGCGTCCGGGGAAGGGCGAGGACAATTCGTCGAAGGGCCGATCGAACAGCAGGATGCGATCGGCTTTCTCGATATGGGCGAGGCTGCCTTCGAGCGCCGCGCGGCCGCGCTCCGGCGACACCGCGCCGGTGAGGATCGGCCAGGCCGCGTTCATCGAGCCATAGCGGTCGAGCACGGCCCCGGAATCGGCATAGCCGATGATGTAATGATCGCCGGCCCAGGTCTCGTCGAGCGCGCTCTTCAAGACATCGGCGCGGGCGAGATAGCGCGCGGCCGTCGCTTGCCCTTCGCGTCCGGCGATGATCGGCGCGAAGTCGTGCAGAATGCCGTGCAGGAAAAAGCCCATCCAGACGCTTTCGCCGCGGCCGTGGAAGCCCGCATGATCGATGCCGTCATTCCAATCGCCGGTGCCGAAGAGCGGCAGGCCGTGGCTGCCGAAGCGTGCCAGCGCATAGTCGATGGCTAGCCGGCAATGCGCATAAAGATCGCCGTCCTCGCGCGAGATGCGCGGCACGAAGGCGAGCGAATCCGTATCGGCCGGCACTTTCGGGCCATAGAGATAGCACGTGCGCTCACCCAAGATCACATGATCGCCGGTTGAGGCGACATAGCGGGCGACGACATAGGGCAGCCAGAGATGCGGATCGGAGGCGCGGCTGCGCTGGCCAAGGCCGGTGCGGCCGTCGCGCGTCGGATGCCACCATTTGAGGACATCGCCTTCGAGGAATTGCTGGCTCGCGTGCAGAAGGATCTGGCGGCGGGCAAAGGCCGGATCGCTGTAGAACAACGGCAGGACATCCTGCAGCTGATCGCGGAAACCGAAAGCGCCGCTGCGCTGGTTCGGACCGCCGCGCGCATAGAGCCGGCAGGCGACCGCCTCGTAATGCAGCCAATGATTGACCAGACGATCGAAATGCGGGTGGTTGGTCTCGATCTCGATCACCGGACCGTTATCTGCCCAATAATCCTTTGTGTCGGCGAGCGCTTTGCGGGCATTGTGCGGATCGCGCAGCGTCTCGGCGATCGCCAGCGCCTCGTTCTTATGCGCCGCTTGGCCAAAGACGATGGAGACTTCGACCTCGCTGTCGGCTTCGATGTCGATGAGGCTCGTGCAGGCGGCGACGCGGCGCCCGTCGTCGCCGGCATGCGGATCGGCGGCGCCCGTCGCGGCCATAACCGGTCGTGTGAGATCGCGGCCGACCGCGCCGATGAAGCGGGTGCGGATGCGCTCGCGATGCGCGATGTCGAGATTGGTCGCGGCAAAGCCGACACCTTTATAGAAGCCGTTGGCCGGATTGTTGAAGAGCAGAACGCCGGTTTTCGCGTCATGCGCCGTCTCGATCCGCCCGGCGCTTTCGATCGGCGATTCGGCAAGCGCGAGATCGAAATAGGGCACGATGCGGAAGCGCCGCGCCACGGCGGCATTGTTGTGGATCTTGAGGAGCCGCACGTCAGCCGGCTGATCATGCGGCACGAAGAAGGTCATTTCCAGATCGGTGTCGGGACCGAAGCTTCTGAAGGTCGCGACGCCTTTCTCATAGATGATCTCGTAACGCGTATCTTCGCGCCGGAGCGGCACGAAGCTCGGCGAAAAAATTTCGTCGCGGTCGATATCGACGACATAAATGATCTGGCCGGGCACGGAATTCGGAACCGGTTCGAATGTATAGGGCGTCAGCGCATTTTGCCGCTCATTGCCCGAGAAGGAATGGATCTCGCCGTCGTTCGAGACAATCGCGCCATAGCCGAGCCGATTGGCAAGCACATGCGCCCAGGGCCGCGGCGTCGCTTCGGTCAAAGTCAGCGCATCGCCCGCGGCTGAAAAGGCGAAGGGCCAAGCAGTCGTCGGCGTCTCCAGTCTGAGGCTGCGTGGCTGGCGCAGCAGCGCCGCCAGGCTCCATTCTTCCGGCACGGGCTTACCGACATATTTGGCGGCGAGCTTTGCAGCTTGCCGCTCATCGCCGGCATGCCCGTTGACGAAGATAAGCTCGCAGCTTGCGCCGGGCGCTAGATCGATATTGATCGAGAGGCTGGCGGCCGGATCGAAACTGTAGAGCAGGCCTTCGTCGTCGATTGCGCGCGGCCGGTCGGCTGCGATGCCCTGGGGGCGGCGGATGTCGCCGTCGCCGATGAATCGCGTACGCGAATCCTCATAGCCGCGAAGCTCTGCGCCCGCGGCCGGCAGCTGCACCGCATGAAAGAAGATTTCCCGCGACATGCGCTGGGCGGATTGTGTCGCAGCGCCATCGCGCAGCAGGCGATTGCGGGCGAAGATCGCGTTGAGCGGTTCTAAGAACCAGGTCGCGACATGCAGCGCCTGGAAATCGCGATCGCGTTCATATGCGGGAAATTCGGCGAGCGCCAATTCCTGAAAGCTCGTCAGGCTGAGCTGGCGCGGTTGATCGCCGAGATTGACGAGGCGCACGCTCCAGAGTTCGACGCAATCTTCTTCGGCAAGCCGGATTTCCGCCTCGGCTCTGATGCCGCCGCTGCGGTTGGTGATGGTGAGGATGCCGGGCCTGGTCTCACTCACGCGGTAATCAGGTGCCGCGACATGACAGGGCTCATAGCCGAGGCTGAAGAGAGCATGGGTCTGCCGGTCGGCAATATAGAAGAAGAGGCCGCGCGCCTGGCGCGGATCGGTCGGCCGAGGTGTGAGATCGATCGGCGCGCCGGGCCGCGCTGTCTCATAGATATGCCGATAGCCGCGTCCATCGGCGAGGAGCTGCAGGCCGATGGCGCCATTCGAGAGGCTGAAGCGCGTGCGGCCTCGGGTCAGACTGCGCGGCACGCCGGGCATCAGGGCGCCAGGTGCGGTGCGCAGCCTCGTCCAATGCTGTGCGACGAGCAGGCAGACGGCGATGGTCCAGACGCCGGCCAGCGCATAATTGCCGAGCAGCGCCGAGACCTCGCTGGGCATCGGCTGATTTTGTAGGCGCTCGGCGCCGGTCCAGGCCTGATCCCATTCGGCGCCGCGCGGAATGTAGAAAGGAATGAGCAGGGGCATCCAGGTCGCAAAGCGGCGAATGCCGTCCGGCATGAAATGCGTCGGCGCGGCATAACCGGCGACCCGGGCGGCCGCTTCATCGGCCTTGTCGCCGCCAATAAAGGTCAGATTGACGAGGGTCGCGACGCGCAGACCCATATGATCGAACCAGATGAGGATGCGCAGCCAGTCATAGGCAAGTAAGCCAGTGAAGACGACAAGGCTCCACATGCGGAAATCATGCGCCGGCATGACGATGCTATGGAAGGCGGCAGCCAGCGAGCGCACCGCGCCATCTTGATTGTACCAAGCGGGATCGGGCGAGGCCTTGAGGAAGGTGAAGATAACCGGCGCCATCCAGAGGCCCCAGCGCAGCACGCGCACCGTCTGCACCACGAGACCGTCGAGGCCTTCCTGACTCAGCAGCTGGCGGAGCGGCCGCAGGCTCCGCTCGATCAGCGCGGCGAGGATGACGTAATTGATGCCGAAGAGCGGCGCGGCAAGTGACCAGTTGATGACGCCCGACAGGGACTCCGTAAAGAAGAGCTTGATGCCGCCATCGACGGCGCCCAGATCGATCGTTCCCCATTTGCTGAACAGTGGATAGATCACATAATGGGTAATTGGGTGCTCGCCGTTGCCATAGGCGAGATCGGCATAGGCGCGCAGCTTGGCGGCGACGACGTCGAGCTGCGGCTGATCGAAATACCAGCCGAGGGCGCCGCCAACGAGGCCGCCGAGCAAGACGCCGAGCGCATAAACCTGCCAGGATGCGAGCTTGTGGCGCCGTCCGCGCAGAATGGTGATGCTGTGGCCGATCAGATCGGCGCCGCCATAGACAAGGGCGCCGATCGCGAAAGCCGTGACGAAACGGGTCCAGCCGTCGCGATGCGGCAGATCGTAATGAATGGCGAGAAAAATGCCGAAGCCGCAGATCGCGCCGCGCAGGAAGCCGGTCGGTACGCGATACCGCGTGAGGAGGCGGCCGACGAAGGGCGGCGTCTCGTCGGCGCTGCCGACGAGCGTTTCGATGAAGGGAAAGGCAAGCGCCCCGGCAAGCGTTGCGATCAGCGCCTGGACGATCGGCGCACTCGGCAGATACGGTCCGATGGCAAGCAGCACGCCCCAGATGAGCGTCAGTGCGGCAAAGAGCGCACCGAACATGGCACCTTTGCCGAGCCCCTTGCGCCAATGGCTGCGGGCTGCCGCATAGGTCGGTGGCCGCCCGGCGACAGCTTCGATCGCGACGCCGGTTGCGACATAGACGAAGGCCCAGAGGCCGGATTGCGCCGCTGCCGCCGCAATGACGGCGACGGCCGCCTGCAGCGGCCAGACCGACTGTGCGGCGAGCTGCGGCAGGCCGGCAAAATGGATGGTGAGAACCGCATGGATGGAACAGGCGGCAAGCAGCCCATGCAGGCGGCGGTCGCGCGATAGGCGTCCGCTGATCGAAAAGCCAAGCGTGCCGACGAGCAATTCAACAAAGGCATAAAGGATGAGCGCCCGCCCGAGCGTCGTGGCGGCGTCGCCTTGCAGCAGATGGCCGCTGACAAAGCCGCCGAGCTGCCTCAGGAGACCGCCTGCGGCAAGCAACAAAAGCAGGTTGAACAGCAGCGGTATCAGGAGGAGCGGCAGCGATTCATGCCAATTAAGATGGCGATCCTCGCGCATCAGGATGACGATGTTGCTGATGAGATAGATCGACACGGAGATGGCGGCACCTGGCGTGGAAAGCCGCAGCAGCTCGATCCATTGTCCGGGGATTTGCCAGACCGCCATGGCCGGATCGCGGGCCGCGGCAAGCGCGGTGATTACAACGGCATCCATTAGGAAATCGCGGAGCGTCGCGATACGGCCGGTGAGGCTCGATTGCGCCAGGGCTAGCGCCGCCGCGGCGAGCAGGCCGGTTAAAAGCGGCGTCACCGGATGGGCGGTCGTCAAACCGGTCTCGAGACATGCGGCAAACAGCAGAACAGCGCCGAGACCGGCGACGGCACGCAGGGCGGGTTCGGAAATTTGTGCTACGGACATTGGGGTCCTTCGCGGCCACGAAGAGGATAGTCAGACGCTGCGTTCCTGCCTAGCTCAAAGCGGCCGGCGTCACGCCCTCGGGTACACGCTACTGGTGACAGGAAAAGTAAGGGCAAGGACAGCACCGCCCGCCGTGCGCCAAGAGGCTTTTTGTAAAGCTACTTCTCTGGCGCCTTTTTACTATGGTGGCCTGCTTGCGCGGCCATTTTCGGGCAAAAGCGCGGCCAATTCTTTAGCGAAGCGGTACCGCGAAATGCGGGCTTATTGCCAGAGTGCCGCAGGCGCCTTGTTTCAGCCTTCAACAATCATATTTCGATGCGGCAGTGCACGCGCTCCGGCGAGGGCGGATGGTCGATAAGCAGCGGCTCGACAAATGGCTTTGGTTTGCGCGGGTTGTGAAGACGCGTAGCCTCGCGGCGAAACTCGTGCAGGACGGCCACGTCCGGGTCAATGGGCAGCGCGTCGAGGTGCCGGCCAAGGGTGTCGGCCCCGGCGATGTCTTGACGATCGGCCTCGAAAGCCGGGTCGCCGTCTTGCGGATCCTCGGCACCGGGACGCGGCGCGGCCCGTTCAGCGAGGCCTCGCACCTCTATGAAGATCTCAGTCCCAAGGGCGAGACGCGTGACGTGGCCAAAAATTGAGCTTCGCATTGGCGTGCAGCTGTGATCACCTTGCCTAAGCACAGCAAAGGCGCTAGCAAAACTGTCAGCGTTAAGGCTGGTCTCGTAAGTTGAGAACCGGCCGCGGAGGAAAGAGAATGACTTTCGTCGTCGTCGAGAATTGCATCAAGTGCAAATATACGGATTGTGTCGAAGTCTGCCCGGTGGATTGCTTCTACGAGGGCGAGAACTTTCTCGTGATCCATCCGGACGAATGCATCGACTGCGGCGTCTGCGAGCCGGAATGCCCCGCCGCGGCGATCAAGCCGGATACAAAGAAGAATTTGGAAGAGTGGCTTCAGCTCAATCGCGAGCTCTCCAAAGTTTGGCCGAACATCACGAAGAAGCGTAAGCCGCTTCCCGAGGCGCAAGAATTTAACGGTCAAAAAGGGAAATTGCCGCTGCTCTCGCGCGAGCCCGGCGCCGGCGACTGACCGGCCGATCGCGGGCAAAAATTAAGGAAAACTGAAGATGCGGCGCATCCCCGGCGGCGTCGCAGGGGTTGGCCGCGCAGTTTTTTTGATTTTCGCGACTTTTCATGCTATTTTAACTGACGGCCAAATTTCGATTATCCCGGAATCAGCCTGTTCTCTAAGCAATTTGTCTCCGGGCAGTTGCCTTGGAGGCCATGATTCCTTCCTGCGAGGCGGCGGCGGTCGGGGGCACCCTATCCGCAATGGGACGATCTTCGTTTGAGGCTTGAGCCATATCCGTACTAGTTGGTACGGTTAAGAGCTATTTGTCGTGCGACGAGGTGCCGTTCTCCTTGTCGTAGCCCTAAGGCTCCGTCTCCAAAGCGGAGCCAAACAGGAGTGCGCCGCGTATGTCCTCCGTCAAGAAGATTGTAAAATCCCCCAAGGCCAAGGCTTCTGGATCCAAAGCAGAGCCGCGTAGCAGGGCAAGCAAACGCAATGCCGAACCGGGCACGAAAAAGACGCGTTTGAGCACAGTGCGCAGCAGCGCCGCTCGGCCGAAGACCGCCACGACCAAATCCTCGGCCTCGAAGACCGCTGCGAGCAAGCGCGCGGTGAAGACGGCCGCCACTCCGGCCCGCAAGCCGACGCAAGCCAAGACGGTGACCAAAACGACCACGACCTCCAAATCCAAAACGCCGGCAAAGGTAACGACGAAATCGCGCGCTACCGCTGCTGCTGTCAAGGCGCCAACGGCGAAGACCGCGCGGGCGCGGCTCGCCAAGGCGACGGCCTCTGCCAAGGCAAAGGTCGGCAAGACCACGGCGACCGCCGCCCGGCCGAGCAAGGCGACGGCAGCCAAGACTGCCGGCAAGAGCGCGGCGCGTCCGGCCGCTCCGGCGAAGAAGCCGGCTGTTGCCAAGGCCCCGGTCGTAAAGACCCCCGTCACGAAGGCTGTAGCTCCGAAGGCTGCGGCTGCCAAGCCGGTGGCTCCGGTCAAGGCCGTGGCTGCCAAGCCGGTGAAGCCGGTCGTTGAGACGGCGGCTGTAGCTGCTCCCGATGAGACAAAGGTCGCGGCGCCGGTTGTTGCCGCCCCGCCGGCCGCCAATCTGGATGCGCGTCTGCCGCTGCGGGCTCTTGCCGAGAAGATTCAGAATCAGCGAAAGAGTTCTGCGGCTTCCGCCGCGTCTGCGGCATCGAAAGGTGCCGCTCCTAGCCGCGTCGAGGCCGTCAAACCCGTCGTGGCCGGTAAGCCGCTGCCTCTCGGCAAGGAGCCGAAGGTGGCCGAACCCGTCAAAACAGAAGTGAAACCGGTCGAAATGAAACCAGCTGATAGCAAGGTCGCGGACACCAAAGCAGGTGAAGCCAAGCCTGTGGATAAAACTCTGGCGGCCCCTAAGCCTGCGCCGAAGCCCGCAGCGCCTAAGCCTGGTTTCAAGACGGCGGAGTTCATCGTCTATCCGTCGCATGGCGTCGGCCAGATCGTCGCCATCGAAGAGCAGGAAGTCGCCGGCTTCAAGCTCGAGCTTTATGTGATCTCCTTCATCAAGGACAAGATGATCCTCAAAGTGCCGACGCCCAAGTCGGTCAGCGTCGGCATGCGCAAGCTCGCCCCGCCGGAGGTCGTCAAGCGCGCCCTCGACACGCTGACGGGCCGAGCTCGGATCAAGCGGACCATGTGGTCGCGCCGGGCGCAGGAGTATGAGGCGAAGATCAATTCCGGCGATCTCGTCGCCATCGCCGAAGTCGTGCGCGATCTCTATCGCTCCGACGCGCAGCCCGAGCAGTCTTATTCGGAGCGGCAGCTCTACGAAGCCGCGCTCGATCGCGTCGCGCGCGAAATCGCGGTCGTGCAGAAGCTGACCGAGACGGAATCGCTCAAGCTGATCGACCAGCAATTGCAGAAGGGTCCGCGCCGCGGCAAGGCGGAAGCGGAAGACGCCGATGCGGCGGTCGAGAGCGAAGAGGGCGACATCGAAGAAGCCGCATGATCGCTCACCTTTTGAAGGTGGACGCTTAGAAACGAAAAA
>JBKQRA010000188.1:0-9046 GCA_052144065.1 Methylovirgula sp.
GTCGAGGGTTCGAATCCCTTCGCCCGCTCCAGTTTTTCGAATTTCTTCCAAGATCTTCGAATTTATTCGAAGTCGTTGCCGCAATCATTTCCCAACGTCGGGCATTGGCGTCCGGTTCAATGGCCGCTGGCCGGTCCCGCGAATGTGAGGAAATGATCGCTTGAGCCGCGACGCCGATCCGCCGCAGTCTTCCGGCCGAACTCTGCTCGCTTTTGCGATCTTATGGCTCGCCGGCGCCTGTCTGCGGATCACGGTTCTGGCGGTGCCGCCGGTCGTTCCGCTGCTCCACGCCAAGCTGCATCTGTCGGAATCCGAAATCGGCCTGCTCGCGAGCCTGCCGCCGCTTTTGTTTTCGCTTGCGGCCATTCCCGGCGCGCTGCTGATCGCCCGCTTCGGGATCAAATCGGCGTTGCTCGTCGGCCTGGTGCTGAACGCCGCCGGCTCGGCGCTGCGCGGCGCCGTTCCCAATGTGTTTTGTCTTTATGCCGCGACGATATTGATGTCGGCCGGCGTCTCGATCATGCAGCCGGCCATGCCACCTCTGGTGCGGACCTGGTTTCCAAAGCGCATTGGCTTTGCCACCGCGGTCTATACCAACGGCCTGCTGCTCGGCGAGATCATCGTGGTGGGGCTCACCATTCCCTTCGTGCTGCCGCTCGTGCACGACAGCTGGCAGGGAAGTTTTCTGCTTTGGTCGCTGCCGGTCGTTGCAACGGGCCTCCTCATCGTCTTCAGCGGCGAGTCGATGGCGGCATCAAAGAAAGCGCTGCCGGTCGGCCTATTGGCCGATAAATCATCCTGGTGGCCGGATTGGCGCCAACCGATCATCTGGCGGCTCGGTGGCCTGCTTGGCGCCGTCAATGCGCTTTATTTCGTCGCCAACGCCTTTCTGCCCGATTACATGATCGCGATGGGGCACAAAGAGCTGATCGGCGCGGCGCTGACGGCGCTCAATCTCTGCCAGCTTCCCGCCTCGGCCCTCATGCTGCTGTTCGCGGGCCGTCTAGCGACGAAACCCTTGGCCTATGTCGCGACCGGCGCGCTGTCGCTTTTGAGCCTGATCGGCATCATGAGCATGAACGGCGGCTGGATCGTCTTCTGGGCCGGAGTTCTCGGCTTTGCCAATGCGACGACGCTGATTCTCGCTCTCGCTCTGCCGTCGATCTTGAGTCCCGCGCACGACGTGCATCGCACATCGGCCGGCATGTTTACGATCAGCTACAGTTGCGCGATGGCGCTGTCGCTCGTCAGCGGGCTCCTATGGGAGTGGACGCATCTGCCGATCATGGGCTTTGCGCCGATCGCGCTCAGCGCTTTGCTGATCTTGGGGCTGGCTTCGACGGTGCGGCACGCGGGCTCGTTTCAGCATCGCTTGACAGGAAAAGATAGCGCGGCTGCCCGATGTGAATGAGGTTCCAAGACAATTTTCCGCCGTCGTGCTCTGGCGGTTTCGCCTCGCTGCGCTGGGTTTGCAGCTCGTGCTCTGGACGGCGATCGGCTTGTTGTTCGGGGTGCTGACGGAGCGATCGTTCGACCTGTCGGACCATAGACGAAGCACCGCTTAATCAGGCATCTCCAACGAATTTCGATCAATCAGTGGCATTTCGCCCACGCATTGTCGGAAACGATTTTGAACTACGTATAAATTCGCCGCTTTTCAATTGGCTAGCCATCGAATCATCGCTATCCAAATCGCAGCTGCGTAGGGTGCTGATTGTCTCTCGAGGGGGAGCGTATGCCGCGTTTAAACGACGTCACATCCGTGAAATGGGTGCGGCACGGTGTCTTTGCGTCGGTGCTCGCGGGCTCATTCGTTGCGGCCTTTCCCGTTGCCTCCGCCTGGGCGCAAGACGACCAAGGCACTCCCGCCTCAGGCGCCGCCAAGCCCAATCCGGCGGACTCGGCTGCAGCGCCTTCCGGGGCGGACAAAACCCCCAGCATTTGGGAACGCGACAAGCTGCTCGGCGATTTGAGCGGTGTGCGCACCCAGCTCGACAAATTGGGCATTCAGCTCAATGCGATCGAAACCAGCGAAGTACTGGGCAATGTGTCGGGCGGCATCAAGCAGGGTGCGACCTATGAAGGCGCGCTGCAGGTCATATTGACGGTCGACACCAGCAAGCTCGTGGGTTGGCAGGGCGGCAAATTCAACGCCAGCGGCTTCGACATTCGCGGTCGTGGCTTGAGCGCCAACAATGTCAATAATTGGAATGTCCTGAGCAATATCGAGGCTCCGGACGGCGTTCGCCTGTTCGAGCTTTGGTACGAACAGTCGCTGTTCAACGACAAGGCTTCGGTCCGCATCGGCCAATTGGCGGCGGATCAGGAGTTCTTGATCGACCAATATGCGACCTTCTTCATCAACTCCGCTTTTGGCTGGCCGACGCTGCCGGCAACGGTTCTGCCGGGCGGCGGCCCGGCCTACCCGCGCGCGACCCCTGGCATTCGCTTCAAGGGCCAGCCGACGGATGAGATCACCGTGCTGGCGGCGCTATTCAACGGCGACCCGGATGACAATGGGACCGACACCTCGTTCCGCGTCAATAAGGGCGCCTTCGCGATGGCGGAGCTGCAATATGCCGTCAACGGCGGCGATCATCCGGTCGGCCTGCCCGGCACCTATAAGGTCGGCGCCTGGTACAATTCGAATACTTTCCTTGATCAGCACTATGGCACCGACGGTCTCTCGCTCGCCGATCCGGCGAGCAATGGGATGCCGATTCCGCATCGCGGTGACTGGAGCCTTTATGCCGCCGCCGATCAGCTGATCTATAAGGTTCCGGGGACGAAGGATCAGGGCCTCGCGGTCTTTGCCCGCATCATGGGCTCGCCCGACGACCGCAATGTCATCGACTTCTTCATCGATGCAGGTGTGACCTATAAGGGCCTCATCCCCGGCCGGCCGGACGATACGGCTGGCGCCGCGGTCATCTATGCGAAGGCGAGCGACGCCACGAGCCAACTCGATCAAAACACCCGCTTCTTCACTGGCACGCCGTCCTATCCGATCCGCGATGCGGAGACCGTCATCGAAACGACCTATCAGATCCAGCTCGCGCCCTGGTGGGCGCTGCAGCCGGATTTCCAATATGTCATCCATCCGCAGGGATCGATCCCCAATCCCTTGATGCCGACGCAGACGATCCCCGACGCCGCCGTCTTCGGCCTGCGCACGACGATCATCTTCTGATCCTCGGCGCCCCCCGCTCACGTTGAGCGTAAGTGCGCTGTCCTTGCGGGAAAGTTTTTTCCTCTGCCGCACTGGCGGGACTCTTCTTTGGCGGGAGTCTTGCGGGTGAGAGACCGGCGCCGGTAATGTCGCCAGCCCGAGGCGATATCCCGGCGGAGAGAGGTGACGCATGCGCTATGGTCTGGCGCGGCTTTTGGCATCATTTGCGGCGCTCTTCGCGGTCATCACCATCGCTTTCTTCCTGATGCATCTGGCGCCGGGCGGCCCGTTCGAAAGCGAACGCGGTATCGATCCGGCGACGTTGCAGCATCTCAAAGCGCTCTATGGCCTCGATAAGCCCCTACCGCAGCAATATGCGCACTATGCTTTTGGGCTGCTGCACGGCGATCTTGGGCCCAGCCTGCGCTGGCGCGATTTCACCGTGGCGCAGCTTTTTGGCCGCGCTCTGCCCGTCTCCCTGACGCTCGGCATTGAGGCGCTGATCGTCGCTCTCCTTGCCGGCATCGGGCTCGGCCTTGTCGCAGCGGCACGCCGCAAAGGGCTTGCAGCGCATGCCGTCGGTCTTTTCGCGCTTTTGGCGATCGCCGTGCCGAGCTTCGTTGTCGCGCCTTTGCTGCAGCTCGTCTTCGGCCTTGCGCTTCGGCAATTGCCGGTCGGCGGCTGGAATGACGGTGCGGTGCCCAATCAGATTCTGCCCGTCGCGACGCTGGCTTTGCCGCAGATCGCGGTGATTGCGCGGCTGTTATCGGCCTCCTTGGGCGATGTGCTGGCGGCGCCCTCGGTGCGGACGCTGCGCGCCTTCGGCATGCCGTCGCGCCTTCTCTATGCGCATGCGCTGCGCGGCGCCTTTCCGCCCGTGCTGTCCTATCTCGGCCCGATGGCGGCCAATCTCCTGACCGGCTCCGTCGTCGTCGAAAGCGTCTTCGGCATTCCTGGCATCGGCCGCTATTTCGTCACCGCGGCGCTCGGGCGCGACTATACGCTCGTGCTCGGCACAGTGATTGTCGTCGCCGCGCTGGTGATCGCCTTCAACCTCTTCGTCGATCTTCTCTATGGCGTCATCGATCCGCGGGTGCGGCATGGCTGAGGCGCGCTTCGAGCCCGAGCCGATCATGGGCCGGCTGATCGATCCGGCCGCAGCCCAGGCACCGCCCGGCTTCCTGCGCAAGCTGCTGCGCCAGCCGGCCGCGATCTTGAGCCTCATCTGCCTCTTCGCACTGACGCTCGCGGCGCTGATCGGGCCGCTCGTCTATCCGCACGGCTATGATCGCGTCTATCGCGATTTCGTGCTGGCGCCGCCGTCGCTCACGCCGCATCCCTCGCTCGGCGAGACGATCACGACGGTGAACGACTTTTCCAAGCGCATGCATGTGCCGGTCGTCCAATCCTCAATCGGCAAGGATGCGGTGACGCTCGGCCTTTCCGCCGCGACGCCGATCGATCAACGCGTGCTGCGCTATTTCTCGCAATCCGAAATCTTCGGGCAGCCGCGCATCACCGCTAAGAGTGATGACGCAAGGCAATTGACCATCGCCATTCCGGTCAATCATCTCGTCTTTCCTTTCGGCACCGATGCGAACGGCCGTGATCTTCTCGCCCGCATCTTCATCGCGCTGCGCATCTCGCTCGCCGTCGGCCTGCTCGCGACGCTCGTGGCTTTGTCGCTCGGCGTCACCTTCGGCGGCATCGCGGGCTTTGTCGGCGGCAGGCTCGATCTCGCGATGATGCGTTTCGTCGAAATCCTCTATGCGCTGCCCTTCATCTTCTTCGTCATTCTGCTCACCGTCTTCATCGGCCGCAATTTCGTGCTGATCTTCATCGCCATCGGCGTCGTCGAATGGCTCGACATGGCGCGTATCGTGCGCGGCGAGACGCTTGCCGTGAAGCGGCGCGACTATGTCGCCGCGGCGGAAGCCTTGGGCGCGGCGCCCGGCGCCATCTTCTTCCGCCATGTGCTGCCGAACATGCTGGCGCCGATTGCCGCTTTCCTCACGCTGCTCGTGCCACGCGTCATCATGGCGGAAAGCTTCGTTTCCTTTCTCGGTCTCGGCGTGCAGGAGCCTCTGACGAGCCTCGGCCTGCTGATCTCCGATGGCGCGAACATGATCCAGAGCGCGCCCTATCTTCTGATCTTCCCCGCCGTCGTTCTCGCCGTCGCGCTCGCGGTGCTCAACATATTGGGCGATGCACTGACGCAAGCCGCGGAGGGCCGCTCGCAGTGAGCGACGCGCTGCTCTCCATCCGCGATCTCGCGATTGCTTTCGGCGACCGCGCTGCGGTCAAATCGCTGTCCTTCGATCTCGCGCGCGGCGAAACGCTGGCGCTGATCGGCGAATCCGGCTCGGGCAAAAGCCTCACGGCGGCGTCGATCCTTGGTCTTCTGCCGGAGGGCGCCAAGGCGCGGGGCGCAATCGCTTTCGATGGCATGGAGCTTCTGAACGCGCCGGCGCGCGTGCTCGATGCGGTGCGGGGCCGGCGCATCGCGATGATCTTTCAGGAGCCGACGGCGGCGCTCGATCCGCTCTATCCGGTCGGGCGGCAGATCGCCGATGTGCTGCATCTGCGTGCTGGTCTTGCCAACGGTGCAGCGAAGACGCGAAGCCTCGAACTCATCGACATGGTCGGCATCGATCAGCCGGCGCGGCGCTGGCGCTCTTATCCGCATGAGTTGTCGGGCGGCCAATGCCAGCGCATCGCCATTGCCATGGCGATCGCCTGCGATCCCGAAATCCTCATCGCCGACGAGCCGACGACGGCGCTCGATGTCACGGTCGCGGCGCGCATATTGGATCTGTTGGCGGAGCTGAAAGCGCGGCTCGGCATGGCGATGATCTTCATCAGCCACGATCTGAATCTCGTCGGGCGTTTCGCCGACAGCGTCTATGTGATGCAGGCGGGCGCGGTCGTCGAAAGCGGGCCGGCGGAAAAGATTCTCAAAAGCCCGTCGCATCCCTATACGAAGAGCCTGCTCGAATCGCTGCCGCCGCCGCGCCATGCGCGCGCAGACGCTGCACCGCCCGTGCTGCTCGAAGCGCAGCACATTAATGTCACCTATCGGCTGCGCGGCGAGTTTCTGCAGAAGAAACAGGAGATCAAGGCGGTCGATGATGTGAGCCTCTTGCTCCATCAAGGCCGCACGCTCGGGCTTGTCGGCGAATCCGGCTCCGGCAAATCGACGCTCGGCCGCGCGCTCCTAAAGCTTGTGCCGGCGTCGGGCCTCATCTCCTTCGAGGGCCGGGACCTCACCCCGCTGACGCGGCAGGAGATGCGGCCGCTGCGTGCGCGCTTGCAGCTCGTCTTTCAAAATCCTTATGGCGCGCTCTCGCCCCGGATGAAGATCGGCGAGATCGTGAGCGAAGGATTGCGCATTCATGCGCCGCAGCTCTCCGCCAAAGAGCGCGACAAACACGCCATCGAAGCGCTCGCCGAAGTCGGCATTCCGGCCGATGCGCGGTTTCGCTATCCGGCGGAATTTTCCGGCGGCCAGCGCCAGCGCATCGCGATCGCGCGCGCACTGATCCTGAAGCCGAAGCTTGTGGTGCTCGATGAGCCGACGTCGGCGCTCGACCGGGCGATTGCGGTCGATCTTTTAAAGCTTTTGCGCCGGCTGCAGGAGAAACATGGGCTGACCTATGTCTTCATCAGCCATGATCTCGCGGTCGTGCGCGCCATGGCGGATGCGGTCGCGGTGATGAAATCCGGCCGCATCGTCGAGCGGGGCGCGACGGAAGCGGTGATCGCCAATCCGCAGGATGAATTTACGAAGGCGCTGGTGAAAGCGGCGGGAGAGGCAGTCCGGTAGTGGGGTCCAATTCCGCGGACTCTTTCATAGCGTGGCCTATGAAAGTAATTGAACTTAGGACACGCCCGCCCCTGTCAAGTGTTTTGAGCATGCCATCTTGATAGAAGAAGTGAGCTGCCTCGGGTAAGAGGGGTGGCGGGATAGGATGAATTGCTCGCGGGTTGTGGAAGACTTGAACCTCGTCACCCCAGCCCTCGTCATAGCTTGGATCGCTCACATCAGCCTTAAAAGGGATGCCCATGAGCGCTTCAGGATCAGGATTAAAGAGGTATCCAATACGGATGTATTTGTGCCGAGGAGGGGCGAAGCCCGCGAGGACCCCCATGCGATCAAACTTTGCTAGAGTCGCGGCATTTGAAAAAAGCACAGCGGAAACGTTTTCAGCGTCTGGTAGGTCGAAAAATCCCGAGGGCACGGTTTTGCCATTATAGGAATGGCTTCCAATTGAAGTGTGGCGAAAGATCAGTTTGCCTTCTTCGATTTCCGCACTGACTCGTGTTCCATAGAGATATTGATAGAGAGCACCCTGGCTGTAGGTCATAGATCCTAGCGAGTTTCCATCCGCCTTCTTATGGAAGTCGGCGATAGCAATGACAAACGGGATATTTTCAGCACCGGGCATCTGCCAATAATGTCGTCCGTGGGTGTCGATCTTATTGAGTTTGGAGACCAGCGGCGACCCATACTTCATAGGCATGTAGTCGGCTAAAAAAGCCTCCAGTTCCTGCGGCGTTTCGGGCTCAGGGTGAACGGCCAGTGGACCGGATGTTGAGGGAGCGACAGTGGTTGCTTCAACAGTGAATTGAAAGTCAGGCAGGCTGACCTTCAAATCGGGGGCGGTTTGGTGTTCGACGTCAAACCCCTCGTTGCGGAACATGACCCAGAGGTAAATCTCCCACAGCCTCTGATCGAACTGACTTTGTTGGAACTCTTTGACTAAATGTGGATCAGAGCTAACAAGCCATGGCGATATCAGTTCGAACACACGCCGAGCGGGTTGCCGGGCCAGATGATCTCTGAGCCTGAGATAATACTCGTGAAGGTCGCAATCAGGTACTCCACGATCTTCAAAAAGGTCTAGAAGAACATTTGGTTCATCTCCTTGACCGACCCGCCCATGGAAATCGTGGGCGCGGCTTTGCGCGCTCATCGCAATGCGTAGGCGGGCTGTCGCCAGTCTTTCGGAAGCTAAGCTTGTGTCCACGTCGATGCACCGAAAGCGACCGACAAGATCGCGCGCAAGCATCACCCATCCATAATCACTGTCGATTTTGTCGAGAACGACCGCCCCGATCACATCGCCGTCAAGATCGGACCACCACGAAAGCTCATGGGAAATGAACCTCACGTACGCGCGGCGCGTACCGATGGCGTGAAGATCAAAGAGTGCCTTGCCAATCCTTTTTGTCACGGCATAAGATATTGGGTGGCCTGGCTATTACCGCAACTCTGAAGATTTCTCTCGCGGGAAAAATAGCCCCTCACCCCTGGGTCAGCGTCATCAAAATATCCGCATACCAGGCGCAATTGAGCCCCAGTGCTTCGTCTAATTTCAGATCGCGCGTCATGAGAGCAGATCGTCGGGCGCAATCCCTCCCCTTTAGGGGAGGGTGGCCGCGTAGCGGCCGGGCGGGGTGGCGGCCTAGGAAACCCCATCCGTCATGCTGCGCATGACACCTTCCCCTGAAGGGGAAGGATCGGCGCCTCATCCCTCGTGCTCCTTTGGACGCCGCGTTTCGGCTTCTCGATAAATCGTCTCGATGACGCTTGCGAGATTTTCATTCACCTCATGGTTCCAAAATCGGAGCACCTTGAATCCCGCGATTGTAAGCCTCGCATCGCGTTCGGCATCATGCCGCATATTGATGGGCTCGGCGTGCTGGGCGCCATCGATCTCAATGATGAGCTTCGACTTTAAGCAAGCGAAATCGGCGATAAAACCTTCGCGCGGCACCTGCCGGCGGAAATGAAAGCCTTGGCCCCTCAATGCGCGGAGATGGACCCACAGTTTGACTTCCTGGGGTGTCATGGTTTTGCGCAAGTGTCTGGCGATT
>JBKQRA010000189.1:0-11482 GCA_052144065.1 Methylovirgula sp.
GCTTCGACGATTATGTGAGCCAGCTCGAAAAGGCGAAAGTGGTGCTCGATCCGGAGCGCCGCCGCGGCGGCTCGCGCTCCATATCGCCGGCCTGCCGGAGCGCCAGCAGGACCGCCGCGAGGTAAAAAAGGGCCCGCGCGTCGGCGCGCCCGATGCCGCCGTGCAGGGTTTTCTGAAAAGCGCCGGACTTGCCTCGATTGCCGAGGCCAAGATCGAGGTCGAGCCGAAGAAGGGCGAGTTCTATGTCGCCGTCATCGAAAAGCCGGGCCGCGGCACCGCGGAGCTTCTGGCCGAGATCCTGCCCGGCATTTTGAAGAGCTTTCCCTGGCCGAAATCGATGCGCTGGGGCGCGGGCTCGGCCGCGCCGGACGCGCTGCGCTGGGTCCGGCCGCTGCACTCGATCCTGGCGACCTTCGGCCCCGAGACGGAAGAGCCCGAAATCGTCGCTTTCGCGCTCGACGGCATACAGGCGGGAAACACGACCTTCGGCCATCGGTTCATGGCGCCGGATGCGATCACCGTGCGCCGCTTCGACGATTATGTGAGCCAGCTCGAAAAGGCGAAAGTGGTGCTCGATCCGGAGCGCCGCCGCGACATCATTCTCTTCGATGCGCAGAGCCTTGCCTATGCGCAAGGGCTCGAGCTCGTCGTCGATATGGCGCTGCTCGAAGAGGTCGCAGGCCTCGTCGAATGGCCGGTGGTGCTGATCGGCGAGTTCGATGCGGATTTCCTTGCCATCCCGCCGGAGGTAATCCGCGCGACGATCCGGGCGAACCAGAAATGTTTCGTGCTGCGCGATCCGCAGACGCATGGCCTCGCCAATAAATTCATCCTGACGGCGAATATCGCCGCGCCGGACGGCGGGGCCGCGATCGCCGCCGGCAATGGCCGCGTTGTGCGGGCCCGCCTGTCGGATGCAAAATTCTTCTACGACACTGATCTTCTCGTGAAACTTGAAGATCGGCTCGGCAAGCTCGACGACATCGTCTTTCATGAAAAGCTCGGCTCGCAGGGCGAGCGGGTGAAGCGGCTCATCCTTCTGGCGGTAGATTTGGCGCCGCGCCTCGAGGCCGATGCGACCGCCGCCGCCCGCGCGGCGAAGCTCGCCAAGGCCGATCTCACCTCCGAAATGGTCGGCGAATTTCCCGAGCTCCAAGGCTTGATGGGCAAATATTACGCGCTGGCGCAGGGCGAACCGGAGGCCATCGCGGCGGCCATCGAGGATCACTACAAGCCGCAGGGACCGAGCGACCGCATTCCGACAGATCCGATCGCCACCACTGTCGCGCTCGCCGATAAATTCGACACGCTCACCGGCTTCTTCGCCATCGACGAGCGTCCGACCGGCAGCAAGGACCCCTTCGCGCTGCGCCGCGCCGCGCTCGGCATCATCCGCCTGATTCTCGAAAACGGTTTGCGGCTGCCGATCCTGACAGTTGCGGGGGAGGCGCTGGCGAATTTCGCGCGAGTCAGCGAGGCCAATCCCGCGCATCGTTTGCGGACACTCATCGACAATGAAGACACGGAAGACGCCGATCTCGCCGCGCTGATCGCGGGTGGCCCCTGGGCTTGGGAATTCTTGCAAGGTGCGCCGGCCGAGGCGCTCGCCGCCGCGAAGCGCTATCTCGCGGCGCGTTTCTCCGGCGAGGGCGAGGCAGAGGAGGCTGATCTTAAAGCCTTTGATGAGCTCTTTGCCGTGCTCGCGCCTTATCAGCAGCTGCGCGATTTGCAGCTGATGGCCGATGGCGAAAAAAGCAACGACATTTCAAATTCATCGACGGCATCTCTTCAAGCGGCGCGCGAATCTTTTGCTGTCGCGTCGGCGCCCGTGCTGGAGCAGATCCTCGCCTTCTTCGGCGATCGCCTCAAAGTCTATTTGCGCGACCAGGGCGCGCGGCATGATCTCATCGACGCGGTCTTCGGTCTCGGCTCGCAGGACGATCTTTTGCTGATCGTGCGGCGGGTCGAGGCGCTCGGCCGTTTTCTGGATACGGATGACGGCGCCAATCTGCTCGCCGGCTATCGCCGTGCCGCGAACATCTTGAAGGCCGAAGAGAAGAAGGCGGGCGCCGCAGAGGCGGCATCCTATCAGGAGGCTTTTGCGCCGGAGATTTTCGTCGCCGAGGAAGAGCGCGATCTTGCCGCGGCGCTTTTGGCGGCGGCGACCGCCGCCATTCATGCCGTCGCGGAAGAGAATTTCGAGGCGGCCATGCAGGCGCTTTCGGACCTGCGCGCACCCGTTGATGCCTTTTTCGACAAGGTGACGGTCAACGCCGAAGACAGAGCGCTGCGGCTTAACCGGCTTCGGCTTCTGAACGGGCTGCGCGCCGCTGTCCATAAGGTCGCGGATTTCTCCAAAATCGCGGGCTAATTAGGCCGCCGCATCGGTCGGCGGCGGCGGAGCGTCGCCTGTGAGGCCGAGGCGCCGGCGGGCGGAAAGAAGCGAGCCCTGTGCGGGCTGCGTCGGCGCGAAAGCAGCAAAGCCCACTCCCGTCATCTCGCTGTAAATGCCCTCCATTCCGCCGCGGACGGCATAGACTTCATGCCAAAATCCCGTGCCGCCGCTGTCGCGGACGAAATCCTTCCACCATTTGCGGTGCGGTTCGGACCGGGTCCAGCGTTCCATCGACTCGAAATCGCGCCAATACCACCGCATCCCGACGTGCAATGGATAGAATTTGAAGATGATGTTGTTCTCGTAAAGCAGAAGACCGTCGGGTGCTGCGGCGCCTGCCTGGTCGATCTGCGGACCAAGCCCAAGCAGCGTTTTAATGCCGGCGAAGGCGTTTACCCGCATGCCAAGATAGATGACGACGAGGTCGGGGTAGGCGGCGAGATCGACTGTCAGCGGATGCGCGCTGGGCCGCATGGGAAAACTCCCTCATTTGCTGTTTGGCCGCCGGGCGGCCCGAAAGATATGGATGAAAGGGCGCCAGACTAGCGCTGAGGTGGTGGCGAATCCAGGCGGTCTCAGGCTGCGATTTCTATATGGCGGATTTATTTCTCGGGCTTTCGGCCCGTCTCGAACCTTTATGGGCTTTACGCCAGATTCATCCCGCAGCCGAGGTTTCGGCGTGGGAGATTGAAATGAGATCGCGACTAGCCGTAAGGCATCGATCGGGCAAACGCCCGGATTTCGTTTTTGCCGTTTTGATCGTCTTCGTCATTTTGCTGATCGGTCTCGTGCGGGCCATCGATGTATTGACGGCGCACGCAGCCGTTCTTCATGCGGGTGGCGCCCTTGGCTGAAGCGGCTTTGTCGCGGCGCCTTGACGACGCGCCGCATTTCCTCGTCGGCCGCGCGCAGCGGGCTGGCTGGGTGGTCACCGAAATCCATGGCCGCTGCGGCGGTTATTTCTGCGACGAAGCTTCCGCGCTTCGCTACGCAAAAGAAGAGAGCGGCGGCGATCCCGAGGCGATCGAATTCGCCGACCGCCCTATCGATCTCGATCTCTCTGTCGGCGCGCCATCGCTCTATCGGCCAAGTCGTTTCTGAACTCGACCTTTCCCGATCGTTTCGCTACCAAGGCCCGGCGAGTGATCGGGAGCGGGAATGGCTGAAACGCGTGACGGCCCTGTAGAAAAAGGCCAAGTTGAAGTTAGCCAAGTTGATCAGGTTGAAGCCGGGCAGGCTGAAATCGACCCGGCTGCAGAAGGTCTTGTCGAGAAGGGCGAAGCCTCGCCCGGCATGAGTGTCCGCAGCGGCGCCTTCGAGCTGACGCCGCGCGGTGCCCGCCGCTACGATTGGCGCGATCCCTATCATGTCGCGCTCTCGCTCAGCTGGCCGATGTTCATCTGCCTCTTCGTCGTGCTCGACCTCACCCTCAATCTGATCTTCGCTTTGGCCTATTTCGCGCAGCCTGGCTCGATCGCCAACGCGCATCCGGGCTCGCTCGCCGACTGCTTCTTCTTCAGCCTGGAGACGCTGGCGACCGTCGGCTATGGCGTGATGGCGCCGGCCAATCTCTACGGCCATCTCGTCGCCTCGACCGAGATTTTATGCGGCATGGCCTTCATGGCGATCATGACGGGCCTCGTCTTCGTCCGCTTCTCGCGGCCGCATGCCCGCATTCTCTATGCGGCCAATCCGGTCGTCGGACGCTTCAACGGCAAGCCCACATTGATGATCCGCATCGGCAACGGCCGCGGCCTGCCGCTGACCGATGCGACGGCGCGGCTTGGCGCTCTCGTCAATGAATGGACAAGCGAAGGCCAGTTCTATCGCCGGATCGTCGATCTAACGCTCAACCGCTCGCATATTCCTCTGTTCGCCCTAACGTGGACCTTGCGGCACGAGATCGACGAGGCAAGCCCGCTCCACGGCTGCGATCAGGCGAAGATCAATGAGCTCATCGTGCGGTTGTTCCTGTCGGTCGAGGCGCGCGATCCGGCGCTCGCGGCGCGCGTCTATGACATGAAGGATTACGGCCCCGCCGATATTCTGTTCGGGCGCCGCTATGCCGATGCGCTCGGCATCGACAAATCTGGCCGCACGGTCGCGGATCTGACGCGGGTCAGCTGGACGCAGCCGGATTGAGGCGGTTGATCAGCCGATGTCGATGATCAGCGGCTCGAGGCCGGCGATGGTCGCCTCGATCTTGTCGCCCTTGACGACGGGTCCGACGCCGGCCGGCGTGCCGGTGAAGATCAGATCGCCGGGCACGATCTCGACCATATGCGAGAGCTTGCTGATGAGTTCCGGCACGCCCCAGATCATGTCGGAGAGATCGGCGCTTTGGCGCAATTGCCCGTTGACCTTCAGCTGGATCGGACCTTTGGCGACGACGCCCGTATACATTTCCGGCGAGATCGAGGAGCAGGGGGCGGAGAAGTCGAAGGACTTCGACATTTCCCAGGGTTGGCCCTTGGCCTTGAATTGCGCCTGCACATCGCGCTTCGTCATGTCGAGACCGACCGCATAGCCGAAGATCATGTCGTTGACCTTCTCCGGCGGAATGTTCTTGCCGCCGATATTCATCGCGACGACGAGTTCGACTTCCGGCTGCAGATCATTGGTGCCGGGCGGGTAGGGCATGGTCTCGCCATTCTGCAGAATGGCGTCCGCCGGCTTCATGAAGAAGAAAGGCTCATCCTTCGTCGGATCGCCGCCCATCTCCTTGACGTGATCGGCATAATTGCGGCCGACGCAATAGATGCGGCGCACCGGGAAAGGCCGCGTCGACATGGAGAGCAGCGAGACGACTTGCGGCTCGGCGACTGCATAATTGCCCATGGGATCAGACCTCGCCCCTTCGCTTCACATACCGGTGTCGGCACAAAATTAAGGCAAACTGCATGCCAGCGTGGCCGCTAACCGACGATTGGCGCCGCCTCACTCCACATCGAGCGGCTCTGTGCCGGTCGGCTTGCCGTTCGCGCCAAGCGTGATCTTCTCGATCTTCTGCTCGGCGTTTTTCAAGAGATCTTCGCAGCGCTTCTTCAGCGCTTCGCCGCGCGCATAGATCGCGATCGATTCTTCGAGCGACACGGCGCCCTTTTCGAGTTTGTCGACGACGATTTCAAGCTCGGCGAGCGCCCGCTCGAATGGCATGGCGCCGATGTCTTCTGAAGTGTCGGTCAAGAACGGCTCTCGTGGCTTTGAGGATTGATGGCGTTTATATCACAATGCCGATGCCGACCAATATCCGGCGCAGCGAAACAGTCTTAGAAGACATCGATCGCGAAAGGCACGCCCTCGACGCAATCTTCGCCGCGGCCGATCTTTTCGACGGCCGCGATCATGCGGCCGTTGCGGCCGAGCATGGTGTCGGCCACGGCGACGAGCCGGCTGTTCGGCGTTGCGGTGGGCGAGGCTTGCCGGATCGCCTGAGCGAACTCGGCCTCGTCGCGATCGGGCCGTAGCGCACAAGCGGAGATGAAGGCGGCCGCGGTCGAGCGGCTTACACCGGCGAAGCAATGGATCAGCAGCGGATGTTCGCGATCCCACAGCTTCACGAATTCGAGAAGGCTCGCGACATGCGCTTCACCCGGCAGCGTGTGGCCTTCCGTTTCAATCGTGATGTCGGAGATGGCGACGAAGAGATGCCGGTCGGGCGTGATCGCCTCGGGACGATGGACGATGATGTCGCGATTGATAAGCGTGACGAGCGAGCGGGCGCCGGAGGCCGCCGCGATATCGGCAATTTTAAAGATCGAACAGACGTGAATCTTGGACAATGGCGAACTTTCTCGAAGACGACTCGCTTGCGCAGCGGATTGGGCAGCGTGACCAAGAGCTTTGTTCGTCGGCTTCATGACCGATGCAGCGCGCAATGAAGATCGCACTGCAGGGCAGCTGGACGAACGGCTGAGAGCAAAGCTTTCTGCGCTTTTCTTGGCGATTTCATGCCACAGGGGAGCGCGGCTTCGCAAGAAGCGGCGTCTTGGCCGCTGGGCCGTCGTTCGTCAGGGATTTGAGTTCGGCCAGAAAGCGCTCGGCGGCGAGGCGCGGCGGCCAAGGCTCCCAGGGCTTGCCGCCATAGATGGGGACAAGTGGATCTTCGGTGAGCGGCTTGAACGGGATATGCAAGACATTGCGGACTTCCGCCTCGGTCCAGCCGACGACATGCACGGCTTCGCTGGCGGCGGCGATGCGGTCCGCCTTTTTATGCGGCCGCCGATCTTTCTCGGTCCAGGCCGGCAGATTGTAGCGAATGGCGATGACGGTCGCGAGCCGGGCTGCGAGGTCGCGATAGGCATCGCCCAGAAACGGTTTCAGCACCGAGATGCAGTCGAAGCCGAGCAGGCCTTCATCGGCATCGTGCAGCAGTTCGCGCAGATCGGCGCGGCGATCCTTCGCGTCGGGAAAGGCGAGGCGGCGCAGCTGCAGGACGAAGAGCGAATGCTGGGCGACCGACAGCGGCAGGGGCCACGCCGAATGGCCGCCCCAGCGGTAGGTGCGGGCGAGCCCGAGCGCCAGATCCTCATCGTCCCAATCGAAAGGCGTGGGATTGAGAAGATCCAGGCGCTTGCCCGACAACAGTCTCACCCAGGCGCGCTGCTCGCGCATCTTTGTTCATCTCCTTGCAGGGCTGCCATCTCAGTCACAAGCTGGGCACAGACCGGCAGCAATGCCTGACTTTTGTCCGATGCAGTCTTTTGGCGAGGCAATCGGCGCGCCTCATCAGTTCCGCTAAAGCCTGAGTCCGGCGTCCGTGTCGCCGGCATGATGCACGACTTCTATGGTGCGATCGGCCATGCCGTTGCGCATGAGCCTTCTTAGCGAACGAATGTCCGGTTTTTCAATCTGTTGGGCAAGCGATCTGTGACCAATTTACATCGCTGGCGCGCGCTGTGGGTTAATCCAAGCGCGATCCAAGATGAGCGCGGTACCCGGCATGTCGATTGCTTCAATTCAGACGTCCTCCGGTCCTGACGGATGAGACTCGTGCGTTCCCGTGCGCGAGCGTTTGTTCGAGGGATTGTGTGCGCTGATGGTTCGGTATCTGACGGATCTGACCTATTCGTCCGGTTCCGGCCATCGGCGCCACGGGACAGGTCCTGTCGCGTAGGGTCTAGTCGCAGGAGACGCGTTGCGTGTCTCTCCCGATCGCCGAGGCGGCGGCCGCGGGCTTCCCGTGCTCCCTGGCCCACCTCGGCGGATCGCGGCCCTGATTGGAGCAAATGATGAATCTTCTGATCGAGCGGCCGTTCGTCGAGCCACTTATTGCCGAATTTCCTCAACTTGCCGCGCTGCGTGACCAGCTCAAATTCGGCAATAAAGTCGAAGTCCCATTCCATCAACTGCCGAAACCGGCGCTGCATTGTGTGTTGCGCTTGTTCGAGAATGCCGGGCCGGCGCTGAAGCCCCGCGCGGCGCAGCTTTCGGCGCTGCTGACGGCGCTCGAATATGAAGGCGAGCGCTACGGCGCCGAAGACCTCGAGCAGGTCGTTCCGGCGATCGCCCGCTATCTCGCGGTCGGCGGCATTCGCGGCTGGCTGTTCACCACCAATATCACCAACCGGCCGCTGCCCTATGTGCTGACGCGCCTCGACTACACGCCGCCGGCCGATGATGCCGCCGGCAAGATCTTCCTGGAATTGAAGGCCAATGTGAAAGGCTCCGTCACGACCCAGGTCGTGCGCATTTCGCAGCCCGAGATCACCGGCCGCACGGTCGCTGAAATCTTCGCGACGAAGGGCTTTCTCAAGGAGACGCCCGAGCTCATCTCCGAATATGATCGCACCGTCGAAAAATACTTCGATTGGCGCTCGCAGTATGGTGCCCAGTTCTCGGGCATGGGCACGGGCTTTTATGCCGAAGATCCGAATTCGACGCATCGCGACACGGATTGGACGCGCAAGGACGTGGTGGTGCTCTCCACCTCCGGCTCCGCCGCCCGCCTCGTCAATGACGAGAGCATATTGACCGCGCGCCAGCTCACCATGGATGCGACCGGCGACATTCTTGGCCAATATCTGCGCAAGGCCAAGAAGAGCGACAAATATGAAGCCGAGGACGAGGTCGAAGATTCGCTGAAGGATATTCCGAAGGGCCTC
This sequence comes from Methylovirgula sp., assembly GCA_052144065.1. GTDB lineage: Bacteria > Pseudomonadota > Alphaproteobacteria > Rhizobiales > Beijerinckiaceae > Methylovirgula. The sequence continues at coordinate 8,500 of JBKQRA010000189.1, forward strand.
TTCACCCAGCTTCCAGTGCATCCCTTCATTCTGATGTTCCATCTCGATCTGCACCATTATCTCTGGGTGCATGTCGAAGATATGCAGCTCTACGAATATCATCCAGAGCTGAAGGAAAAGCTCGTGCTGCCGCAGGAGCAGACCGACCTTATCGACATTCTGACCGCCGAGATGGACGTGCTGATGGACGATATTGTCGCCGGCAAATCGGGCGGTACGACGGTGCTGTGCGCCGGCCCGCCCGGCGTCGGCAAGACGCTGACCGCGGAAGTCTATTCGGAGATCATCCGGCGGCCGCTCTATCGCGTCCATTCCGGCCAGCTCGGCCTCAATGTCGCGCAGATGGAACAGGCGTTGAAGGACGTTCTGACCCGCGCCCAGCGCTGGGGCGCGGTCATGCTGATCGACGAGGCCGACGTCTACATCAAGAAGCGCGACGACAATATCGCGACCAATGCGGTTGTCGGCGTGTTCTTGCGCGTGCTCGAATATTTCAACGGCCTGTTGTTTATGACGACGAACCGCGTCGACGACATCGACGAAGCGATCGTGTCGCGCTGCATCGCCATGATCAAATTCAATCCGCCGACGCCGGATGCGCGCCGCCGCATCTGGGAAGTGATGACCGATCAGTTCGAACTCGACGTCGATGCGAAGCTCAAGGACGAACTGGTCTATATGTTCCCCAATGCGTCCGGCCGCGACATCAAGGGCCTGACCAAGCTGACGGCAAAATTCTGCAATCAGAAGAATATGAAGCCGGAGGCGGAGGTGTTCATCCGCTGCTCGATTTTCCGTGGCCTCGATCTCGCCCCGGAATATGCGGCGCAATTGGCGACAGCGGCGGAATAGCCCATGTCCGAGTCAGGGATTTTCGGCAAAGACGCCGGGCGATCGTCCGGCGTCTTTCATTTCAAACCCTTCATCTCAAACACTTTGTTGTGAGACGGCACCTCTTTGACTAAGGCTTGCGCCTTCGCCAAGGCCTGCGCGCGCTTTATCGTTCGCGGCGGCTCTGGACGACTGCACCTTCCAATGTCAGTGGAATGGTGAAGAAAATCCATGAGGGGGTCTGTGACCAGCCGTTCCGCCGAACATACGCCTGCCAGCGGCAGCCCGGTTTCGCGCATTTTCATCGATCTCACCGACGTCTATGAGCACGCAATTTGGCATACAACCTGTGCGGGTATTCCGCGCGTGCAGCTCGAGGTCGCCAGCGCGCTCGTGCGGTCCAATCCGAATGTCATTCCTTTCAGCCTGCATAAGAATGTCTGGCGCGATCTGCGATCCTCGATCAAGGCGGCGGCGGGCGACAGCGACAGTCTGTTCCTCAATCTGCATGAGCGCTCGGCCTATATGCGGGAATATCCGTGCTGGCACGATCTGCGGCAGCTCTTCAGGCTCGCGAAAGGCCATGTCGGGACCTGGCTCAAAGGCCTGATGGCGCGCCGGCCGCTTCTCACGCAGGACGACACGCTGTTCATCGGCGGCGCCTTTTGGATGAATCGCGACGTCATGAAGCTTTGCGAACGCGCCGCGGCGCAAGGCACCAATCTGATCGTCCTGTTTCATGACCTCATCCCGCTGACGCATCCGCAGTTCACCGGACATGATTTTTCCGGACGCTATGCCGATATGCTGCGCCTGCCGGCTCATTTCATTGTCACGACGCCGTTCAATCAGGCGGAACTCGAGCGGGTACGGGCCGAGATCGTGCCGGGCGCACAGACCTCCGTTTCGGTGGTGCTGCTCGCGCATGAATTTCCCGGCGCCAAACGCAATGAGCGCGGCGTGCCGGTATCGAAGCGGCTCGAAAAGTTGGCGGGGCGGCCTTTTGCGCTCTGTGTCGGCACGGTCGAAATCCGCAAGAACCATCTTTTGCTGCTCGCGGTCTGGAATGAGTTGACGGCGGAGCTCGGTGACGCTTTGCCGATTCTCGTCATCGCGGGACGGCGCGGCTGGAAGGTAGATGCCGTGCTGCGCAAGCTCGATGCGGCCTGCGAGACGCCCGGCAGCCGTGTGGTCTTCGTCGAAGGACCGGATGATTGCGATCTGCGCTGGCTCTATTCAGCGGCAGATTTCACGGTCTTTCCCAGTCTCTTCGAAGGCTGGGGGCTGCCAGTCGGCGAGAGCTTTTGGTTCGGCAAGGCGTGCGCGGCTTCGAACACGAGCTCGATCCCGACGGTCGGTCGTGATCTCTGCGTCTATTTTTCGCCGGAGAAGCCGGAAGAGATGAAAGCTGCAATACGCCTCTTGCTCGATCCCGCCGTGCGGCAGAGTTGGGAAGCGAAAATCGCAGCAGCGCCGTTGCGAATTTGGGCCGATGTCGCGCATGACATCGAAAAAATTATCCTTCAGCGCGCCGCTGCCAGCGGAGAGGGGCGCGCAGCGGCGCCGGCGCTCGCGCCGACACCTGACGCGAGGGCGCATTACATCGGGCAGCCTTTTTCCCGCTCCCAATACTGCAGCGCGTTGACGCGATCTTGTTCGCTGCCGCTCAAGGCGCCATAGGGTGGAAAACAGCCTGGACCGAAGACGGAGCGTGCCCGCTCGGTCTTGAAGCAATAGCCTTTGCGCGCGTAGATCGCATTGCGCGCGTACCATAAATCATAGCAGGACATGGCCGATTCCTGTGCCTGCGCTGTCGCGATCAGGCCGCTTGTGAGAATGGTGCCGGCCGCAATTGCGCTCAAAAAGAATCGCGTGGCAAGTTTGGGCAAATGCATTGTTTCAACTCCCTTGGTAACGAACGCAGCATCGGGCAAATCAAATCCGGCTCGTTGATGCACGTCAAAACTTTCCCTTTTGGGGTCTGCACTGCGCCACGTCATGCTGCCACATAAACATGCGGTCATGAGCCGTTCGGCTTGGGAAGCAATTCCGGCCGATATTCAAAATGCATCGTGTCGAAATGGCCCCATTTGCCGCCCCATATGAAGCCGTGACGCTCGAAGATGGCCACGATTTCGTAAGGGATGCGGTT
>JBKQRA010000190.1:0-30848 GCA_052144065.1 Methylovirgula sp.
CTCGATATCGCCCTCGCCGCCTTTCAGGCGGCGGGCCTTGGCGCGGCGCACTTCCGGCTCCGCCCTGACGCGCTTCTTGCTGGCCTCGACGATATCGCGCTCCAGACGCGGCAGGATCGGACCTTCGGGGAAGACAAAGCCGAGCTTCGTCTCGCCATCCTCCTCGATGACGACCACCCGCACCGCGCCGCCATTCTTGAGGCGCCCGAACAGAACCTCGTCGGCGAGCGGCGTCTTGATCTCCTGCTGGATCACGCGCGCCATCGGCCGCGCGCCCATCTGCTCGTCATAGCCGTGTTCGACCAGCCACGCGCGGGCTTCGTCGGCCAGTTCGATGGTGACGTTGCGATCCGCGAGCTGCGCCTCAAGCTGCATGATGAACTTGTCGACGACCTTGATGATGACGTCATGCGGCAGGTGGCCGAAGGTCACGACGGCGTCGAGACGATTGCGGAACTCGGGGGCGAACATCCGGTTGATCGCCTCGACGTCCTCGCCTTCGCGTTTGCCGCGCGTAAAGCCGAACGAGGCCCGCTGCATGTCGGCGGCGCCGGCATTGGTCGTCATGATCAGGATGACGTTGCGGAAGTCGACCTGCTTGCCGCTATGGTCAGTCAGTTTGCCGTGATCCATCACCTGCAACAGGATGTTGTAGAGATCCGGATGCGCCTTCTCGATCTCATCGAGCAGCAGCACGCAATGCGGATGCTGGTCGATTGCATCGGTCAGGAGGCCGCCCTGATCGAAGCCCACATAGCCGGGAGGCGCGCCGAGCAGGCGCGACACCGTGTGGCGCTCCATATATTCCGACATGTCGAAGCGCACGAGCTCGACGCCGAGCGCCGTTGCGAGCTGACGCGCCACCTCGGTCTTGCCGACACCGGTCGGGCCGGAGAAGAGATAGGAGCCGATCGGCTTCTCGCCGTCGCGGAGACCCGCGCGGGCGAGCTTGATCGCCGCGGTCAGCGCGTCGATGGCCTTGTTCTGGCCGTAGACGACACGTTCCAGCGTCTCGGTCAGATGCTCGAGCACTTCGGCATCGTCCTTCGACACGGTCTTCGGGGGAATCCGCGCCATGGTCGCAATCGTCGTCTCGATCTCCTTGAGACCGATCGTCTTCTTGCGCTTGTTCTCCGGCAGCAGCATCTGGCTCGCGCCGGTCTCGTCGATCACGTCGATCGCTTTGTCCGGCAGCTTGCGGTCATTGATGTAGCGGGCGGAGAGCTCCACCGCGGCCTTCACCGCTTCATTGGTGTAGCGGACCTTGTGGAATTCCTCGAAGTAAGGCTTCAGGCCTTTCATGATCTCGATCGCATCCTCAATCGACGGCTCGTTGACGTCGATCTTCTGGAAGCGGCGAACCAAGGCCCGATCCTTCTCGAAGTATTGGCGATATTCCTTATAGGTCGTCGAGCCAATGCAACGCAGCGTGCCCTGCGCCAAAGCCGGCTTCAGGAGGTTCGACGCATCCATCGCGCCGCCCGACGTCGCACCGGCGCCGATGACGGTGTGGATCTCGTCGATGAAGAGAATCGCCTTCTTGTGATTCTCGATCTCCTTCATCACCTGCTTCAGGCGCTCTTCGAAATCGCCACGATAGCGGGTGCCGGCGAGCAGCGTGCCCATGTCGAGCGCGAAGACCGTCGCGTCGGACAGAACTTCCGGCACTTCGTTCTTGACGATCTTGCGGGCGAGGCCTTCGGCGATCGCCGTCTTGCCGACGCCGGGATCGCCGACGAGCAGCGGATTGTTCTTATGGCGACGACAGAGCACCTGAATGGTGCGCGTCACCTCGGCCTCGCGGCCGATGAGCGGATCGACCTTGCCTTCGCGCGCCTTCTTGTTGAGGTTGACGCAATAGGCTTCGAGCGCACCCTCTTTCTTCTTCGAGTCGCCGGCCTCTTTATCCTTGGCGTCACGGCCCTCCTCATCCTCGGCGCCGCGCGGCGACTTCGAAGGATCGGAGAGGCCCGGCCGCTTGGCGATGCCGTGGCTGATGTAGTTGACCGCGTCGTAGCGGGTCATGTCCTGCTCTTGCAGGAAATAGGCGGCATGGCTCTCGCGCTCGGCGAAGATCGCGACGAGCACATTGGCGCCGGTCACTTCCTCGCGCCCGGAAGACTGCACATGAATGACCGCGCGCTGGATGACGCGCTGGAAGCCGGCGGTCGGCTTGGCGTCTTCACGACCGTCGCTGACAAGATTGTCGAGCTCTTGATCAATGTAGTCGCGGAGATTTTTTCGCAGCAACTCGAGGTCGACGGAACAGGCGCGGAGAACCGCGGCCGCTTCGCTGTCTTCCGTGAGACTCAACAGGAGATGTTCGAGCGTCGCATATTCGTGATGGCGCTCATTGGCGACAGCGAGTGCCCGATGCAGTGTTTGTTCGAGATTGCGCGAAAAGGAGGGCATGGCAACTCCGATCTCATTTCTTTTCCATGATGCATTGCAACGGGTGCTGATGCTTCCTGGCATAATCCATCACTTGCGTGACTTTGGTCTCGGCGACTTCGTAAGTGAAGACACCGCATTCTCCGACGCCATGCTGGTGAACGTGAAGCATGATGCGCGTCGCTTCTTCCGGCCCTTTGTTGAAATACTTCCGCAAGACTGTGACGACGAACTCCATTGGCGTGTAGTCATCGTTCAGCAGTAGGACGCGGTACATATTGGGCCGCCGCGTCTGCGTTTTGGGCCGCGTTATGACCGCCGTCCCGGCACCCGACCCTTGGTCGCCGCCTTTTTGCTGGTCGTTCGACGCCCTCAACGGCATGCTTCCGTCTCCACCTTTGTCACATGGGGCGGCATCTTCCCGCCCGCAAGCCGCTGCACTTTAGGTAGACCGCGCTCCGCTTAACGCGGTGCCAGAGCATCGGCTCCGTTGGTCACCAGAGATTTATCGGCTCGCCACTTCTTCGCAGCAATCGACCTTTTGAGCGCCAGCTCGGCTAATCCGACGCGACGCAAGGACAAGATGATAATCCCGCCTCCTCGAGATCGACTACCTCGATTTTGAGCAATCCGCAGATGCGTTCATGCCACCTGCCGATCCTCTCGCCACAAGGTCTCCCCCAAAGGTTTCCCTATGGCGAAAGCCGTCTATGCAAGATCGAGGCTATTTCGGATTTCGCAATGCGCTGAGGCTTTAGGACGCATCAGCCAAGCATCCGCAGAGCACGCCGAGGCCCGGCGGGACTTAAAGCAGGACTTTATGGAGATTTCGCAAGCGCGGCGCCCAAAGCCGCCCTTTCACCAAATATATAAAGCGCTGACGCGCGCTTATCGAATGGGATGCGTAAAATTCGAGCAAGCAAGGCGTCCCAAGCTCAACGCGGCAAGAAATCGAAGCAATAAAAAATCGGAGAAAAAACTTTGAATTGGAAAAAATAAAGGCTCGACAACAAGTCGAGCCTTCCCCGTCGCTTGAGGCGCAAACCGGAGGATTCGCAAAGAACCCCGGACTCGAGCCTGGATGCCGTGCTTACTTATCAGTCGCGGCAGCCTGGACCTTCGAGATCGCGTTCTCGAGCGGCTTGAAGGCTTCCTTGGCAAGGCTGGTGTAGAGCTCGCCGATCTTGGTCGCCTGAGCGACGAAACCTTCGTAGGCGGACTTGGCGTAGTCCGACTGGATCTGGATGGCGTTGTCGAGCGACTTGGCGCCGAGCAGCTTCTCGACATAGGCCGAATTGCTCTCGAGGGTCTTCTTCGAATAGTCGGTGGCCTCAGCGGCAATCGTCTGGAAGCCCTTGGCAAGAGACGCGGCTACGGCGGTCGTCGCGTCGAGCTGCTCTTTGCCGAATTTTTGGAACTCATCGAAATTATTGGGCATGATTTACTCCTCCGACGGGATGCGTGCCGCTCAGATCTGGACATCCGATTGAGCCCACGCGGCGCAAGGCCTTATGGCGACCCAGCAAGCATCATATACCGCATTGCACAATAGGAGTCAACATTTTTTGCAACGCACAATAGGCAATTTGGCGTGTCGTCTTGGCACTCAAGCTGAAGATTTTGCCAAAGCGGTTAACCGCACGGTAACCGGGCCAGCCTAGCGTCTGGCCCAAGAGTGTTGGCAGTCCAACGGGCCAAGTCCCTGCCGCCGCAGTTTCAACGGCGGGTCGGATCCAGCGCATTATCAAAGACTTGGGGCCCTCGCCTACGGCCGCGCAGGACCGGGCGAGGCATCGGGGGTCGCTCAGTATGTCCAAGCGTTGCATGCCGTTTCATCGTCCCGCCGCTACCGCCAAGTTTATTATCGGACTTTTGGCAGGTGTCTGTGCTCTCACCGCGGTTGCGGTTTCGCCCGCCGAGGCCCGGCACCGCCACCATTTCCGCCATTATGCCGCCCGTCACCATCACATCCGGGTCGCCTATCACATCCGCCATATGCGGCCGGGCGCGGCGGAGACGTCGAAATTCGCGGCGATCGTCGTGGACGGCAACAGCGGCCGCGAGATTTACGGCCGCGACGAGAACGCCCTGCGCCATCCCGCGTCGATCACCAAGGTGATGACGCTCTATCTTCTGTTCGAGCAGCTGCAGAAGGGGCGCCTGCATCTCGATTCGCGCATTCCGATCTCCGAGCACGCCTCGATCCAGGCGCCGACCAAGATCGGCCTGCGTCCCGGCCAGACGATCGAAGTCGACGACGCGATCAAGGCAATCGTAACCCAATCGGCCAACGACATCGCCGTCGCTGTCGCCGAAGCGATCGGCGGCGACGAAGACCATTTCGCCGAGATGATGACCGCCAAGGCGCATGCGCTCGGCATGACGCGGACCCATTACGCCAATGCCTCGGGCCTGCCGAACGACGAGCAGCTCACCACGGCGCATGATCTCGCCATCCTCGGCCGCGCGGTCCAGGAGCGGTTCCCCCAATATTATCGCTACTTCTCGACCCGCGGCTTCGACTATCACGGCGTCCACTATCACAATCACAACCATCTCCTCGGCCATGTCGAGGGCGTCGACGGCATTAAGACCGGCTACACGCGGGCGTCCGGCTTCAATCTGATGACCTCGGTGAAGCGCGACGGCCATTTCATCATCGCCGTGGTCCTCGGCGGCGCGAGCTCGGCGAGCCGTGACCGCCTCATGGCCAATCTGATCGAAGAGCATATCGATGACGGCGTCACCGGTAGCCATGCGCCGATGATTGCCGAAAAGGCGCCCGAGGAGGATCAGGCTGCCGATAAAGCATCGGATCAGGCCGATAACGGTAAGGATTCGGGCAAGGATCCGGAAGACGAAGAGGCAGCGGACGCCGCGCCCGCGCCGCATCCGGTCGCGCCGGTGAAAGTCACCCCGGTCGAAGCTGCGGCGAAGCCAATGCCGCTTTCCGGCGGGATCGCTTTGGAGCGCACGCAGGAAGAGCGCGCCAAGGAAGAACGGGCTCTGGCCGACTCCACGCAGCCCGAACCGCCGATGCCGATCGAGCGGCCGCGCCCCGCCTTTGTCTCCGCCGCGCCGAAGCCGGCGCCCATGCCTGCCGTCGAGACCGAAGCCGAAGTGGTCCCGGTGAAGCGCCCGGCTTTCGACGGCAGCACCGGCCGTTCGACGGTCGCGACCGCAACGCCTTCGAGCCTGCGCTGGGTAGTCGGCCCGGCCCCCGTGCGCGACGGCGAGCCAAAGCGCACCGCCAAGATCGAAACCCGCGCGACGGAAACCGTCCACTCGGTGGAAGTGGCCCGCGCACCGGAAGCAACCGGTGCCGTCGTCGATGCGGATCCCGACCGCCCCGCCATCGCCCACACCGGCTGGATGATTCAGATCGGCGCGACCGATGACATGGCCAAGGCGAGCGAGCTTCTCGCCCGCGCCAAGGCCCAGGGCCCGCATTCGCTCGGCAAGGCCAAGCCTTTCACCGAGAAGGTTCAGAAAGGCTCCGAAACGCTCTATCGGGCGCGCTTTGCCGGCCTTGAAGAGGATACCGCCACGGCTGCGTGCAAATCACTGAAGCGGTCGGGTTTCGCCTGTTTCGCCACCAAAAATTGAGATCGCGCGGAAGCGCCCGAGTTGCGTATATGGAGTTCAGTTGTGCCGGCGCATGAGTACGTCCTTCGCCTCGTTTACGCGAGCGGCGAGATCGGTCGAACCCCCTTGATCGGGGTGGAGCTTCTTGATCAGCGAACGGTGCGAACGCATGACATCGTCCCGCGTCGCCCCTTTGCGCAGGCCCAGGACTTCATAAGCTTCATCCTCCGTCATCGCCCCAAGACGCGCCGCCATGGCCGGACCGCGTCCCCGCGTGTCCGGCTCGTCATCGCTTGCAGCACGCCATCCGGGAAACCTGCGGTCGAGATACGCCTCTAGAAAGCGCGCTCCTTCCGTATCGTCACGCAGACACAGCCGATGCAGCGTCTCGCATTGCAGCCGGCTCAGCCGGTCGAGCGATTTGCCTTCGTCGGGACCGGCCAGAATCGTTCCGCTGATGATGCCGGTCGCATGATCGAGTTCCATCTCGATCACGGCGGAGCGCACGCGCGACAGACCACTCGCCCTTGGGCCGGTGGCGGGGCGTGCGGGTGGTTTGTCCTCAAGTCGCTTTGGTGCCCCGGCCCCGTGGCTATATTTGCTCTTGGCGACAGCCAGCAGCCAAAGCCCGAGAATGCCCAAGCCGACGGTTAGATCGATCCGGCCGCGCAGCGCCAGAAGAAGCGCGAGACCGAGCGTCGCAAAAGCCGCTCCGAAGCTGAAGACATGGACAAGCGCCGCGGGATTGGCGCGCGTGAAGGCGCGAAGCGCATAGAGCGCCAGCCACAAGACGAGAAACCCAGCCAATATATAAGGCATCGCCGTCCTCGCTCCGTCAGCGCATGCGCCCGCCCCCATGCGCCAAACGGATCAATCTGCTGCCATCAGCGCCCCACGCCCGATCCCCGAAAGTTTAGGATTAATCGTCCGCGCGAGTCGATGGCTTTCGGTGGATGATCTGCCCTCAAAATTGCGCAGGCGTCGCGCGTCACCCCGCGGCAACACTGGCGAACCGCCCCACGTCAGACCAAGCAGCGACCAAGCTCGAAAATCAGCCGCGGCCGATGAACGGCATTTTCGTCGCCATCAGCGTCATGAACTGAATATTGGCATCGAGCGGCAAATTCGCCATCTGGACGATCGCAGCGCCGACGAGCGCAACATCGATCACCGGTTCCGGATTCTTGCCCTCCAGCATGGGGCGCAAGAGCTCGGTTCCGGCATTGCCGACATCGATTTGACCGCAGGCGATATCGAAGGCCCGGCCGTCGAGCGATGTCGCTTTGGTGAGGCCGGTGATGGCGTGTTTAGTCGCCGTATAGGGCGCTGAATTCGGTCGCGGCGCGTGGGCAGATACGGAGCCATTATTGATGATGCGGCCGCCATGCGGGCTCTGCGCCTTCATCAGCTTCATCGCCTGCTGGGTACAAAGGAAGGCGCCAGTCAGATTGACGTCGACCACAGTCTTCCATTCGGCGAAAGTGAGATCTTCCATCGGTACGGAGCGGGCGGCGGCGCCGGCATTATTAAAGAGAAGATCGAGGCGGCCGAAAGCAGTCTTGATCGCGGCGAAGGTCGATGCCACCTGCTCGGGATCAGCGACATCGCAGGTGAGGCACAGCGCTTTGCCGGGAGCGCCGCACGCCGTCTCTTCGAGCGCATCGCGCCGCCGGCCACCGAGCGCGACGGTCCAACCGGCTTCCATCAGAGCGAGCGCCGCGGCGCGGCCGATGCCGGACCCCGCGCCTGTCACGAAAGCAAATCTCTCCGGCATTATCTCTCCGGCTTGGCGGCGCTCGTCACAACTCGCAGTCCGCGTGCGCGATCAGATCTGCTCATATTTATCGATATGCCACTCTTCGGCAGCCGCACTGTTTTGCCAATCGCGCCAGGCCGGCAGCGCCATCACTTTATTCATATAGGCGCGGCTCTCGGGAGTGACCGGCACATCATAGCTACGCAGCCGGCTGACGACCGGCGCATACATGGCATCCGCTGCCGAAAAAGCACCGAATAGAAAATCGCCACCCTTGCCGAAGTCATGCCGCGCCGATGCCCAGAGGGTTTCGATCCGCGCGACATCGGCCGCCGCGTCCGGCGTCAGCTCGCGCATCTTCACGGGGCGGCGCATATTCATCGGCAGGTGCGACCGAACGCCCATGAAGCCCGAATGCATCTCGGCCGAGATCGCCCGCGCCGTCGCGCGCGCAGCGCGCTCCTTCGGCCAGACGCCGAGATCGGGATAGAGCTCAGCGACATATTCGATAATCGCGAGCGAATCCCAGATGACGAGCCCGTCATCGATCAAGGCTGGGCATTTCGCGCTCGGCGAATAGCGCAGGATCGACTCGCGCGTCGTCTCCTGGCCGAGCGGCAGCACGATTTCGGCGAAGGGAATGCCGAAATGGCGCAGCAGGAGAAAAGGCCGAAACGACCAGGACGAATAGGCCTTATTGGCCAGGACAAGCGTGAGCGCCATTCTGCCTCAGTTCGCGCGGTGGGCTCATATCGGGGCGCGGATCAATGCACGTCCTTGATCCGGCCTTTCGTCTCGCTCATGAAGGCGTAGACAAGGAAGGACAGGAAGATGACGCCGGAGAGGTAATAATAGAACCAGACCTCGTGACCCATCTGCTTGAAGGAAAGCGCGATGGCCGGCGCCGTACCGCCGAAGATCGAGACGGTGAGCGCGTAGGGCACGGCGACGCCGGTCGCGCGGATCGCCGTCGGAAACAGCTCGGCTTTCACGATCGCATTGATCGACGTATAGGCCGCCGTGAAAATCCACGCCGCGCAAATCAACAAAAAGGCGAGATATGGCGATTTGACGTGCTGCAATGTCGTCAGCAACGGCACCGTCGCCAGCGTGCCGACGATACCGAAGAACAGCAACATCGGCTTACGGCCGATGCGGTCGGACAGCGCGCCATAGATCGGCTGCAGGATCGTCGCGAAGACGAGGCTGGCGAAGATCACGAAGGTCGTCGTGCGATAGTCGAGGCCGACGGTGAGCTTCACGAAAGTCTGCATATAGGTGGTGAACGTGTAGAAGGCCGCGGTGCCGCCGGCGGTGAGGCCGATCACGATCAACGCCTGGCGCCAATAAGGCAGGAGCCCGCGGAAGGAGCCGGACGGCGCCAACTCGCGCTTCACCTCGGTGAAGACTTCCGTCTCCGGCAGATTGCGCCGCATGATGCCGGTGAAGATCGCGAGCAGCGCGCCGATGACGAAGGGAATGCGCCAGCCCCAGGCTTTCAGCTGATCGGTCGTCAGAAACACTTCCTGCAAGGCCAGCAGCACGATGATGGCGGTGAGCTGGCCGCCGATCAGTGTCACGTATTGAAAGCTCGAATAGAAGCCGCGGCGGGCGGGTTCGGCGATCTCGCTCAGATAGGTGGCGCTAGCGCCATATTCGCCGCCAAGGCTCAGGCCTTCGATGATGCGGGCGATCGCCAATATGACCGGCGCGGCAAGGCCGATCGTGGCATAGGTCGGCGTGACCGCGATCAGCAGCGAGCCGACGCACATGCACAGAACCGACAGCATCAACGACGGACGACGACCGAAGCGATCCGCGATCCAGCCGAACAACAAGCCACCGATCGGACGCACGAGAAAGGTCGCGGCGAACAAGACCGCCGCGTTCAACTGCTGAACGAGCGGATCCTTGCTTGGAAAGAATGCCGCGCTGAAATAAAGCGCGAAGGCCGTATAGGCGTAAAAATCATACCATTCGACGAGATTGCCGAGCGAGCCCAATATGGTCGCTCTGATCCTGCGGCGCGTATCGGCCGCGTCGTACTTGACATGGCCCGCGACCGTCACAGCTTCATTGATAGTCATAATCCATCCCCTTTGCCGTCACGGTAAATCGCAGGGACGCATGTGCCAAGGCCCACGAAAGATGAGGCCTCGGCCGCAGCTTTGCCAAGGGATGATCTTGTTGCATCGCGATAAGAAGACATCAGCCGGCAAATGTTCGGATCAGGGCGCCGGAAACCATGCATCCGTCTTGCCAGTCAGATGATAGGCGGCAAGGCCGATCCATTCGTGCATCGCATTGTCGAGCATCGTCAACTCATCGAGCGCGAGATAGGGGAACTGAAAGTCGCGCTTGTCGCCATAGGTCCGATAGTCGACCGGATAAGGCGTCACCTTGAAGCCGACCTTGCGGAAAATCCCCATGGAACGCGGCATATGCCAGGCCGAGGTCACGAGAAGCCAGATTTCGCCGGGCTTCGGATTGACGAGCGCTTTGGTGAACAGCGCGTTTTCCCAAGTGTTGCGGGATTTGTTCTCGAGAACGATCTGATTGGCGGGGATGCCGAGCGACTCCCACAGCGCGCGCGCCGTAGGGGCTTCGGTAAGGCCCTTATTGCCGATATCGGCCGAACCGCCGGTGAAGACGAGCCGCGCGTTCGGATATTTATGCGCGAGCGCGGCGCCGGCGAGGAGCCGCGCGCCAGCCGGCAGCAAGGTCGGGACCCCGCGCGAGAGCGTGACCTCCGGATCGATCGCGCCGCCAAGAACGATGATGCCGGTCGGTGCCGGCATGTCGGCCGGCGGTGGCGGGAACCGGTCCTCGAGCGGCCGTAACAAGGCTGCGCCAAGCGGCGAGAAGCCGGCAATCGCAATGAGCATGATGGCGAGTGCGGCGAGCGCACGGCCGAGCCGCGCGAGCGGCGTCAGACACAGCAGCACGCCGATCGCGCCGAGGATGATCACAAAATTGATCGGCTCGCCAATGAGCCAAAACAGTTTCGAGAGGGGAAAGAACATCGCGGCCCTTGCTGCAAGAGACACAAATCATCGCCCGCCAGTGGCTTGAGGCGAGACAGCCTCTTAGGTCGGCCGCGACAGCAAAGCTACCTCTCGCACGGAATACATCACACCGCAGACATAGTTTGTCCGGCATTCGTACTACGACAAGATTAACCAGATACAATGAATGAAAAATGCGTAGAAAGCGCTCTTCGCGTAATGAGAGTAAGTGTGAATGAACGTAGTAAGAAAGCCAGAGGTCAAAGTTCCGAATAGGAGTGGGTTACTTCGTAAGATTTATATGGTGGCTGGTGCGGTCACAATCCTTTTAGGCGTCAATTCTCTTGGCTCTAAGGCGGAAGCAGCGGTCCATCACTACTATCCAAGGTCGCATGCTAAGCTTAGCTTTTCTGGGCATCGCTCCCCTCATCGCATAAGCGCAAGGCTCAGTCGGCGCCACCGCCTTGCTTTTGCTCACCGCAGGCACATGCACCGCCAGCTCGCGCAGCACGTGCACCACCCGCGTTTGAGATGGACCGGGGTCAACGCCGCGCAGATTGCGCGCTCCCCCCGCATCCTCAAGCATCATCTGTCTCAGGCGGCCAACGATTACGAGCGCCGCGCCTTCAATGAGAATTCCGCCGTCCCAACCTCAAATGTCCTTGCCGAGGCGCGCCGCTATCTGGGTCGCGGCAATGTCACGGGCAGCCACCGGGCCTGGTGTGCGGATTTCGTGAATATGGTGCTCCGCCAAACCGGACATCTGTCCAGCGGCTCGGGCATGCCGCAGAGCCTGCTGGGCGTCGGCACGCGCATTTCGACGCCAAGGCCCGGCGACCTCGTTGTGATGCGTGGCCATGTGACGATTTTCGCCGGCTATGGCGGGAGGGGATTCGTCGGTCTCGGCGGCAATCAGCATCATCGCGTTGCGCTGAGCAATTTCTCGTTGCGCTCCGTCGTCGCCTTCGTGCGACCCAACGAGCGACGATAGGTCTGCGCGGCGATCCTAGCCGCTAATCCTCATGATCCTGCGGCGCCGAAGGCGGCGCGGGATCATCATCGTCATCAAGCGAAGGTGCGGCGGGAAGCGCATAGCTGCCTTTGAGCCAGTGATGCAGATCGATGTCGGCACAGCGCTTCGAGCAGAAGGGACGATATTTATCGATCGACGGCTTGCCGCAGATCGGACAGGCGCGCGTTCCCGCGTCCTTCGGTGCGGCGTCCTTCGATGGAGCATCCTTGTCGCTCATGCCTGTCCCTTCGGCCAAAGACGCGCCTGCCGAACGCCTAGACCCGATTGAGCCACATCACATGCGCCGGATAGCCCTCGCCGGCAAGCAGCGACACGGTTTCATAGAGCGGCAGACCGACGACCGAGGAATAAGAGCCCACGATCTTCTGGACGAAAGTGCCGGCCAAGCCCTGGATGGCATAGCCGCCGGCTTTGCCGCGCCATTCGCCCGACGCGAGATAGGCTTCGATCTCATCCGCCGACAGACGCTTGAAGCGCACCCGCGTCTCGACAAGGCGGCGGCGGTGCGCGCCATTGGGGGTCACCAGCACGACGCCGCTATAGACGCGATGGGCGCGGCCGGAGAGCAGTTCGAGGCATTGCGCCGCCTCGCTGACGATTTCGCATTTCGGCAAAATCCGGCGCCCGACGGCAACGACCGTGTCGGCGGCGATCAGATAAGCGCCCTTGAGCTCCGGCCGGCTCCCGGCGACTTTGAGCGCTGCATGCGCCTTTTCGCTGGCAAGCCGCGACGCAAGCAATCGCGGCAATTCGCTTTTCTGCGGGGTTTCGTCGAGATCCGTCGGCAATAGCGCATCGGGCTCGATGCCGACTTGCTGCAACAAGGCAAGCCGACGCGGCGAAGCCGAGGCCAGAATGAGCTTGGGCCGCCAACTCTTCGTCTCGCCTTTCAAGGGCTTCGCTCTTTAATTGGCTGGGGTTGTCGATTGCCCGGGCGGCCTTGCTGGATCAGCGCGGCGCGCCGGACCCGGCTATTTGAACCGATAGGTGATGCGGCCTTTGGTTAAATCGTAAGGCGTCATTTCGACAAGGACCTTGTCCCCGGTCAAGACGCGAATGCGGTTCTTGCGCATTTTTCCGGCCGTATGAGCAATGATTTCATGCCCGTTCTCGAGCTTGACCCGAAAGGTCGCATTCGGCAGCAGCTCCGAGACGACACCGGGAAATTCGAGCAATTCTTCTTTCGACATTTCATTCCTTTTTGAGAACCACCGCCGTATTCGAGCGAACCGGACGCTTCGTGGGCGGAGCCCCAAATGCGAAAGCTAGGTTCAAAACAGCCTGAGCGAGCACCGGTCAGACGGCCCCGCACCCTAAAACTCTGGTACGATGTGGGATGATTTGCGCCGGACCCTAATGGAGAACAATGGATTTGTGAACTGGGATGGGAGCGTCCCGGCCGGCTGCACACATTTAGGTGTCGGACCCAGGCTTTTGCCAGCCCACGCGCCGATTTGCCGCTTTATCCAGCCTCAAGGCGCGGCATCCACGGGGGCGCTTGCCTTTTCTACCGCCAGGGAATCGCCGGTATGAGCAGCGGCCGCATGGGCCGCCCCATAGCGCTTGAACTTGCGCACCGCCAAGGGAATCGTCGCCAGATAGACGAAGCTGAGACCGACCAGCATTTCCATCGGATAGGTCGCCAGAAGCAAGACGATGACAGCGACGCCGAACAGAACCGCGATGACATATTCGCGCGGCACCCGGCCGATCTTCTTGCCGGAAAAATGCGGAATCCGGCTCGCCATCAGGAAGGCGATGAAGAGCACATAGGCGATTTCGAAAGGCGCGACCTGCGCCGTCACCGGCAGGCCGATGACCGACAGGCTGAGATAGAGGGGCAAAAGCCCGACGATGGCGCCGGCCGGCGCCGGCATGCCGGTGAAGAAATGCGCCTGCCAGGCGGGCTTCGCCGGATCCTCGATCATCACATTGAAGCGGGCGAGCCGCAGCGCGCAGGCGATCGCGAAGACGAGCACGGTGAACCAGCCCAGACTCTTGATCTGATGCAGATTCCAGAAATAGAGGATCAGCCCCGGCGCGACGCCGAAATCGACGAAGTCGGCGAGCGAGTCGAGTTCCGCGCCGAAGCGCGACGTGCCGCGCAGCGCCCGCGCCAGACGTCCGTCGAGACCATCGAGAATAGCCGCCGCGATGACCGCGATCACCGCGATCTGGAACTGGCCTTCTGCCGCGAAGCGAATGCTGGTGAGGCCCATGGACAGCGCCAGCAGCGTCACGAGATTGGGCAGGATGATCCGCAAAGGCACGGCGCGAAACCGCCGCCGCCTGATAACGC
Organism: Methylovirgula sp.; assembly: GCA_052144065.1. Taxonomy (GTDB): domain Bacteria; phylum Pseudomonadota; class Alphaproteobacteria; order Rhizobiales; family Beijerinckiaceae; genus Methylovirgula. Next base: position 14,070 of record JBKQRA010000190.1, read on the forward strand.
CGAGATCGTCGACGCCCAAAGGCCGCGCGGAATCGGCCGACGTGGACAAGACCTCCGCATCGGCTTCACTCCGGCGCAAGAACTCGCGATCAAATGCTCGGCTCATTCCAAGCCCTGTCTATCAAAGTCCTGTCTGAGCATCTTCAGCTCAGCTTGAAATTGCGCTGCGGCGCATGGGTGTTGAAATCAGCAATGATGGTTTCGCCCGAAATCGTTTTCGTCCCGATGCCGACGAGCGGCCGGGCACCATCCGGCAGATAGACGTCGACCCGCGAGCCGAAGCGGATCAGCCCGATGCGATCGCCGATCCCGAGACGCTCGCCTGTTGCAACAAAGCAGACGATGCGCCGCGCCACAAGCCCGGCGATCTGCACGACGCCATAGCGGCCATTCGCGGCCTCGATGACAAAGCCGTTGCGTTCGTTGTCTTCGCTCGCCTTATCGAGATCGGCGTTAATAAAGAGGCCGGGACGATAGACAATTTTAGCGATCCGTCCGGCGACCGGCGTCCGGTTCACATGGCAGTCGAAGACCGACATGAAGACCGAAATGCAGAGCATCGGCGTGCTGCCGAAGCCGAGCTCGGGCGGCGGAACATAGGGACCGATGCGCGAGACGGTGCCCTCCGCCGGCGACACGACAAGGCCCTCTTCCAAGGGCGTGAGGCGCGGCGGATCGCGGAAGAAATAGGCGCACCAGCCTGTGAGAAACAAGCCGATCCAGAACAGAGGCGCGAAAAGCCAGCCGAGAACCAGCGTCGCCGCGGCGAAGGCCGCGATGAAGATGTAGCCTTCCTTATGGATCGGCACGAACTGCTTTTGGATCGAGTCGAAGATGGACATGCGTCACCTTACCGCCAGATGATGTCGAATGATCGGCGCACGTTGCGCGGGGTCACGAGGTCTTGTCGTCCGTCTTGATCAGCGCGGCGATGGCGTGCGAATCTTCATCCTTCGCCGCGCTCAGCGCAGCCACGACGCTGGCGCGGTCGGCGGCCGTGCGGTTCTGGCTCACCTTCCATTTGCCTTCGATGCGGCTGATCTCGATCTCGATGCCGACAATGCCTTTCAGCATCATCGCGATGTATTCCTCCGGCGCATCGTCCACCGACCAAGGCCTTGCCTGATCCGCCTCTTGTTCCGCGGTCAGGGATCGCAGCTGCGCCAACAGCCAGTCCTTGTCGTCGATGACCTTGATCTTCCCATAGGCGTGGACGGTGACATAGTTCCAGGTCGGCACGACCTTGCCCGTCTCTTTCTTGCTCGCATAGTAATTGGGCGAGATATAGATCTGCGGCCCCTGGAAGACGATCAACGCATCGAGCTTCGCGTCGAAATCGCTCCAGAACGGATTGGCGCGGGCGACATGCGCGCGCAGCGCGCCCATGGGCGCCGCCGCCCGATCCAGAATGAAGGGGATCGGATTGGCGACGAGCCCCTCCGAGCCGAGGGTGACGAGCATGCCGAGCGGATGCGCACGGATGAGATCGTGCTGCACGTCAAGGCGGTCTTCGCGGTGATGAACGGGCTGGTACATGCCCCCCTTCTAGCCGGTCGTGACCTCTTCGTCACGGTCGTCGAAAGGTTCTCCCAGCTTGACGTCGTCCGCGGCCGCGAATGCCGCCGGCAAATGATCGTCGAGATGCGGAGTTTCGCTCAGCCCCTCGGCTTCTGCGGCCCGCCGGAGCACCTCCTGCGCCTGGCGCACCTCGTTCTGCCTGGCCCACATGGAGGCATAGACGCCTCCTTGCGCCAACAGCGCCATATGCGAGCCGCGCTCGACGATCTTGCCCTTGTCGAGCACCAGGATCTCGTCGGCATTCACCACGGTCGAGAGCCGGTGGGCGATGACGAGCGTCGTCCGGCCGACGGAGATCGCCTCAAGCGCATCCTGGATCTCGCGTTCGGTGAAAGTGTCGAGCGCCGAGGTTGCTTCATCGAGCACGAGGATCGGCGGCGATTTCAAAATCGTGCGGGCAATGGCAATGCGCTGCTTCTCGCCGCCCGACAGTTTGAGGCCGCGCTCGCCGACCTGCGACTCATAGCCTTCCGGCAGCGATTCGATGAAGCGGTCGATGCGGGCCAAGCGCGCGGCCTCGCGCACCTCCGCATCGCTCGCGTCCCAGCGGCCGTAGCGGATGTTGTAGCCGATCGTATCGTTGAACAGCACCGTATCCTGCGGCACCATGCCGATTGCGCCGCGCAATGAGCCCTGCGTCACCGCGGCGATATCCTGATCATCGATGGTGATGCGACCGGCATAAGGCTCATAGAAGCGGAAGACGAGGCGCGAGATCGTCGATTTGCCGGCGCCCGACGGCCCGACAATGGCGAGCGTCTTACCCGCCGGAACATCGAAGCTCACGCCTTTGAGAATCTCGCGATCAGCATCGTAGCGGAAGAAGACATTCTCAAACCGCATACGTCCGCCGTTGATCCGCAACGGCTTGGCGCCCGGCTTGTCAAGGATCTCGGGATGCTGCGCCAGCACATCGAACATCATTTCCAGATCGATCTTCGCCTGGCGGATGTCGCGATAGACCATGCCGAGAAAGTTTAAGGGCTGATAGAGCTGGATCATCATCGCATTGACGAGGACGAAATCGCCGACCGTATTGGTCCCGGCGCGGATGCCCGCAATCGTCATCACCATCACCATCGTCAGCCCGATGGTGAAGATCACGGCCTGGCCGAAGTTGAGATAGGTGAGCGACGTATAGGTCTTCACGCTCATCTTTTCGTAGCGCTCGATCGAGCGGTCGTAACGCTGAGCCTCGCGCGCCTCGGCGCCGAAATATTTCACCGTCTCGAAGTTGAGCAGGCTGTCGATCGCCTTGGTGTTGGCATCCGTATCGCTCTCATTCATCGAGCGGCGGATGGCGATACGCCAATTGGTGGCGGCGAATGTGAAGGCCATATAGGCGGCGATCATCACTGCCACGGATGTCGCATAGCGCCAGTCGAACTGCAGCACGAAGACCGCGATGATCAGCACGAATTCGACCGCCGTCGGGATCGCGACGAGCACGATGGTGCGGATGATCGTCTCGATTGCATTGCGGCCGCGCTCGAGAACGCGCGTCAGACCGCCGGTTTTGCGCTCGAGATGGAAGCGCAACGACAGCTGATGCAGATGGACGAAGACGTCTCTTGCGAGCCGCCGCACCGAATGCATGGCGACATCGGCAAAGAGCGCATCGCGCGCCTGGGTGAAGAAGGCCATGCCGACGCGTAAAAGCCCATAGATGATCGTCAGGCTGAACGCGCCCAGCACAAAGCCGGCGATCTCATGCGGGCTGCCGTGCCGCGTCAGCGCATCGGTTCCCCATTTGAAAGCATAGGGCACGGCGATGGTGACAAGCTTGGCGAGCAGCAAAAGGATGAAGGTCGCATAGACGCGAAGCTGCAAATCCTTACGGTCAGCCGGCCACATATAGGGCCAGAGCTCGCGCCACATTTCGCTGAAGCTGGAATCGCCGAAGGAGGCTTTTTTGGCGGGCGCCTTCGCGGGCGCCGATGAAGAAGGCAAGGATGCTGACATTCGCTCAAGGCCGATCGAGCCCCAAGATCGGCCCGCGTTGCACGATGAGTTTCATATAAGGTTGCGGCGCGAAAAACACATCTCACGTCGCCGCATCGAAACAGGTGAAGCTATGTCGCCGATCTTTGCGTGCGACCTTAGTATGAGGTCGCCCGCGCAAGCTGTAGGGCGGTCTACATAGCTTGCCGTCGCGGACATCTCAGCATGGCTCAATGCGGCAGGACGAACACCTGTCCCGGATAGATCAGATTGGGGTCGCGGATCTGCTTGGCGTTGGCCTGATAGATCAGCGTGTAGCGAATGCCGTAACCGAGCGTTTTACGGCTGATCCGCCAGAGACTGTCGCCACGGGTCACCGTCGCGGTGCTGATTTCAGGCACGACCGCATGGCTCGCATCGGCATCAGCCGAAGCGACGGCTGGAGACGGCGGCTGACCGCCGGCCGTCCCGGCGGCCGGGGCTCCCCCTGCACCAGACCCAGCGGGCGGCGGCATCGCGGCGCTGCCCAGTTCGGCAGGCTTCGGAGCTGGCGCCGGCTGGGGTGCAGGCTCGGCCTTGGCGACGGGCGCATCCGCAGCGGCAACGGCGACCGGCACATCGAAGGGCACTTCCGCTCGGGCGATGACCTTGCCCTTCCCGTCGAGTGCATCGGCACGAATGACATAATGGCCAGGCGTCATGCCCTTGCCGATCGTCAGCGACCAATTGCCAGCCGCATCGGCCGTCACATCGGCCAAAGCGCTGCCGTTGAGATAGATGCGCACATGCGTGCCGGGCGGCGCGAAGCCCGCGGCATAGAAGCCACCCTTGTCGACTTCCGCGGTCTTGATGACGACGGTCGGCTTCGCCTCTGCGGGCTTGGGCGGCGGCGGCGCCTCTTTTGGCGATTCCGCTGGCGGAGTGGTCGCGGCAGGCGGCGGCGCGGCCTGCGCTTCAGCCGGCGGCTTTTCCGCTGCGGCGGGCGGCGGCGGGACGCTGCCATCGGCCGTCGGATCCGTCAAAATCTTGCTCGGCTTGCCTGGCTCGGTGAGCGCGACGACGAGACCGGGCTGGCCTTTTGCCGGAACCGACACGGTTATCGTCTGCGTCGAGCGGACCGGAGGCTCCGTCCCCGCAGTGCTGCGCAGGCCCAGCACATAGGTGCCGGGCGCCAGCGGCTGCGGGACGATGACGAAATCGCCGCCGTCGTCGGCCTTTGCATCGCCGAGGACGGTCTCGGCATTCATCAGATCGACCTTGGCTTTCGGGGCGCCATGCCCCGCGACGACCGTATCGCCGGACGGCTCGACCCGCACCGTGTCGAACTGCGGGATGATCGCCTTGGGTTTCTCGGCAGGAGCCGGAGCTGGCGCAGGCGTCGGGGGAGCTGGCGGCACGGCCGGCGGCGTTCCCGCCTGCTGCTGATTTGCGGGCGGAGGTGCCGGCTGCGGCGCGGGCGCAGGGGGGGCCGGAGGAATTTGAGCGACAGGCGCCACGATCGGCGGCTTTGATCGTGGCACACCAGGCAGCCAGCCTTGCCAGGCCGCCACGGCGCCAACTGCGACGACTCCCGCCCCCAGCGATAGACTGATGATTTGCTGCTTTGGCACCATTATCTGTTTCCGCCCTTTTTGATCCCTATAGACGGACCGCCTTGAACCCGCCACACGATTTGCCAACAAGCAGCGCCATTCGCAGCGAGCCCCCTGAAATCTCAGTATAGTTGGACCATGATCGAATCGATGAGCAAGACCCAAAATAAGCAAGCGGTTCAGGGCGGGCAGCGAATTCGCAATCTCTGCTGCTATTGTGGCTCAGCCGCGGGAACCGATCCGCTTTACGATGTGGCAGCGCGGCAATTCGGCGAGATCCTTGCGCAGCAAGGGATCGGGCTTGTCTATGGCGGCGGCGACAGAGGGCTTATGGGCATCGTTGCCAATGCCGTGCGGGTGCATGGCGGCACGGTCACCGGCATCATTCCGGATTTCCTGATCGACCGCGAAGGCGTTGCCGAAGACGCCCAGACGATCGTCGTGCCCGACATGCATACACGCAAACGGCTGATGTTCGAACAGGCCGACGCCTTCGTCGCGCTGCCGGGCGGCATGGGCACATTGGAAGAACTCATCGAACAGTTGAGCTGGGTGCAGCTCGGCCGGCATACGAAGCCTGTCGTGATCGCTGACATCGGCGGCTTCTGGCGGCCGCTTCTCGCGCTCTTCGAGCATATGCGCGCGCATGGCTTCATTCGCGCCGCCTTCGAAGTGCATTATCTCGTCGCCGAAAAAATCGAAGACGTGCTGCCGATGATCGAGGCGGCGCTTGCCAAAACGCATGCGCTTGGAACCGCCAAGGAAACGCTGGAAACCGGGCTGTAGAGGCGATGCGCCGAGCTTAAGAGCGGGCGCTCAACCAAACTTGTCTTGACCGCCGCGCGCTCGCGATCCCATTTTGCCGCCGCGTAAGAACGTTCGCGCGTAAAGCCGCGATGCGTTGTGAGGGTTCATGATTCGCCTCCTCCTGCTTTGCCTTTGCTTCGGTCTCGGCTTCAGCACATCGGCGCGCGCGATCGAAAGCGCGCCCATTGTGACCCCGCATGCAGAGGTACGTCTGGCCTCCGACGTCGATGCCATAGAACCCGGCAAATCCTTCCGCCTCGGCCTGCATTTCAAAATGGCCAAAGGCTGGCACATCTATTGGAGCAATCCCGGCGTTGCCGGCGAGCCGCCGCAGATCGATCTGACACTGCCGGAAGGCGTCAAGGCATCGCCGATCATTTGGCCGACGCCGGTGCGGGCGCGCGAAGACTTGGCGATGACTTATTCCTATTTCGATGAGGCGCTCTTGCCCTTCGACGTCACCGCGCCCGCGGGCCATTCATCCTTGCCGATCAAGGCAAAGGCGAGCTGGCTTATCTGCGAAAAGATCTGCGTGCCGGAAAGCGGCGAACTCTCGCTCACTTTGCCGTCTGGAACGCCGACGCCTTCCCGCGAAGCGCCTTTATTCGCCGCCGCTGCAGCGCGGACGCCTGTCGTTTCGCCTTACAAGGCCACAGCAACGGCGGATGGCCTGCTGACCGTCAACGGCGACGGCCTGTCGCCGCAATCGGTGAAGGATGCCTGGTTCCTGCCGGCCGCCTGGGGCGCGATCGACGATCTCGCACCGCAGCCCTTGACGGTCACGCCCGGCCGGCTGACGCTCGCGTTAAAGACCGGCGAGACCTTCAATCCAAAAGATGGGCTTTCCGGCGTCTTGGTCCTCAAGGATTCTGCCGGGAATGAGCGCTATCTGACCGTGAATGCGCCGCTTCAGGGCGGGGCATCTGCTGTGAGCGCACCCAAAACTGTCAGCACGCCGAACGGTGTGAGTGCAGCGCCGAAACCTGTCGCCGCCACGCCGGCCGATCCAGGAATTTTCCTGACGCTTGCCTTCGCTTTCATCGGCGGGCTGATCCTCAATCTGATGCCCTGCGTCTTCCCGATCCTCGCGATGAAGGCGATGGGCGTGGCGCGGCTTTCAGGCCATGAGCATGGCGTCGTCAAAGCCCATGCGGGAAGCTATACGCTCGGCGTTCTTACGGCCTTCGGCGCGCTCGCCGGCCTCTTGCTCATGCTGCGCGCCGGGGGCATCGCGGCGGGATGGGGCTTTCAATTCCAATCGCCGATCTTCGTCGCAGCGACCGCTTGGCTGCTCTTCGCGATCGGCTTGAACCTTTCCGGCGTTTTCGAAATCGGCGGCGGATTCACGGGCGCGGGCGATGATCTGACGAAGCGCGGCGGCCATGCCGGAAGCTTCTTCACCGGCCTCCTCGCCGTGCTCGTTGCGACGCCCTGCACTGCGCCTTTCATGGCGACCGCGATGGCGGTCGCGGCAACAGCGGCGCCGGCCACGACGCTATTGATCTTCCTCACCATGGGGATAGGCCTCGCAGCACCCTACGGACTGCTCGCCATCATTCCAGGTGCGGCGCGCCTGTTGCCGCGGCCCGGACGCTGGATGCTGATCTTCCGGCAGGCCCTCGCTTTCCCAATGTATGCCGCCGCCGTCTGGCTCGCATGGGTCGTGGCGCAAGAGGCCGGCACCGACGGTCTCTTGCTGGCGCTGAGCGGCGCTGTGCTGATCGGTTTTGCCGCATGGCTCTTTCAAACGACGCGCGACAGTCCCGGACGCGGACGGGCCGTCGGATTGGCCGGCGCCGTCGCCGCGTCGATCGCGGCACTCGCGCTCTTGACCAATGTCGCCGCCGCGCCGCAATCAACGTCGGGCTTGGTCAGTGCGGATGAGATCCCCTATTCGCCGAGCCGGCTTGCTGAACTCCGCGCCGAAGGCCGGCCGGTCTTCATCGATATGACCGCTGCCTGGTGCGTCACCTGCCTCATCAATGAGCGCGTCGCGCTCTCGACGGAGGCCGTGCGGCAGGCCTTTGCGAAGCGCAATATCGCCTATCTCAAGGGCGATTGGACGCGCGCCGATCCGGCGATCACGCGCTTTCTGCGCGACCATAAACGCGACGGTGTCCCGCTCTATGTTTTCTATCCGAAAAACGGATCGGCGCCCGTGGTGCTGCCGCAGATCCTGACGGAAAGCATAGTGCTCAATGAGATCGATCGTTTCGGAAGTTGACGGTGGCAATTGAAAAGGAGGCAGCGATGACGCCCTTTCGATTTGGAGTTGCGCTGGTAGCACTAAGTCTTGCAAGCACCATTTCAAGTCCGCCCGCATTCGCGGCAAGCGCGCTGAAGATCGGCCAGCCGGCGCCGGCATTCAGCGGCACCGACAGCAATGGACAGACCGTCCGGCTTGCGGATCTCAAAGGTAAGACGGTGGTTCTCGAATGGACCAATGACGGCTGTCCTTACGTCGGCAAATGGTATCGCAGCGGCGCGATGCAGCAATTGCAGAGCGATGCCGCGCGCCTCGGCGCCATTTGGCTGACCATCGCGAGTTCGGCGCCGGGCGAGCAAGGCTATGTCGATGCCACCCAGGCGAATGCCGACATAGCGAGCCTCAAGGCCCATCCCGCGCATGTGCTGCTCGATCCGAAAGGCGTACTCGGCCATCTCTACGATGCGCAGACGACGCCACAGATCTTCATCATCAACGTCAATGGGGCGCTCGCCTATATGGGCGGCGCGGACAGCATCGCCTCGACAAATGTGGCGGATCTCAAAAAGGCCGAGCCCTATGCGCGCGAGGCTTTGGACGCGATCGTTGCCGGCAGACCGGCGCCGCATCCGATTACCCGCCCCTATGGCTGCACGGTAAAATATTCGAGCTGACGCGACGCGTGCCTAACGGCACAACCGGCCGCGCGATCTTCCTGTTTGTTGTGCATCATCAGCACAGCAAACAGGAACACGGCCATGACCAAGAAATTCTTCCGCAGCATCCTCCTCGCCTACGCCGCTTTCGCCCTCAGCGCTGCCGGCGTGGCCGAATCCACCGTCGTTGCGAATGCCGCCGTGTTTCCGTCCGGCCCCAACCGCTGAGCCTCTTCGTCCCGGCTTTGCGCTGGATCGCATCTGCGCTAATTTCCATCGATGTCAGATCCAGCGTATAAACATAAACCCATTCACGTCATCGGTGCCGGCCTTGCCGGCTCCGAAGCGGCTTGGCAGATCGCGCAGCAAGGCGTGCCCGTCGTTCTGCATGAGATGCGGCCCGAACAGCCGACGCCGGTGCATCAAAGCGGCGATTTCGCCGAGCTCGTCTGCTCGAACTCTTTCCGTGCCGACGATGCCGAGACGAGCGCGATCGGCATTCTGCATCGCGAGATGCGGCGGCTCGGTTCGCTCATCATGGCCTCGGCCGACGCCCATCAAGTGCCCGCAGGCGGCGCGCTTGCCGTCGACCGCACCGGCTTTGCTGCGCATGTCACGCAAGAAATTCAGCGCTGCGACAACATCGAAGTGGTGCGCGGCGAGATCATCGGCCTGCCGCCGGAAGATTGGGATCAGGTCGTCATCGCGACCGGTCCCCTCACCTCGCCGGCGCTCGCCGATGCGCTAAAGGACCTCATCGGCGGGGAAGAACTCGCCTTCTTCGATGCGATCGCACCCATCGTCTATCGCGAGACGGTGGATATGAGCCAAGCCTGGTTTCAGTCGCGCTACGACAAGACAGGCCCCGGCGGCTCCGGCGCCGACTATATCAATTGCCCCATGTCGAAGCCGCAATATGAGCGCTTCGTCGAAGGCCTCATCGCGGCGGAAAAAATCGCCTTCAAGGAGTTCGAGGCGACGCCCTATTTCGACGGCTGCCTGCCGATCGAAGTCATGGCCGAGCGCGGCATCGAGACTTTGCGCCACGGCCCGATGAAGCCCTTTGGCCTCACCAATCCACATGCGCCGCAGGTCAAGGCCTATGCGATCGTGCAGCTGCGTCAGGATAATAGACTCGGCACGCTCTACAATATGGTCGGTTTTCAGACCAAGCTGAAACATGCGGCGCAAGTTGAGCTCTTCCGCACCATTCCCGGTCTTGAGAATGCGCAATTCGCGCGGCTCGGCGGTCTTCACCGCAACACCTATTTGAATTCGCCGAAGCTGCTGGATCAGACGCTGCGGCTCAAAACCATGCCGCGGCTGAGATTCGCCGGCCAGATCACCGGCTGCGAGGGCTATGTCGAGAGCGCTGCCGTCGGCCTCATCGTCGGGCGCCTCGCGGCGGCCGAGCGGCTTGGCGCGCCGCTCTCATTGCCGCCGCCGACGACGGCGATCGGCAGCCTCCTCAATCACATCACCGGCGGCCATTTGGAAACGATCGAGGCCGGCCGGTCGTCGTTTGCGCCGATGAATGTCAATTTTGGCCTGTTTCCGCCAATAGCGGGGCCGATTAGCGCCGGCAGCGGTAAAAAACTGCGCGGGCCGGAAAAGGCCGCGGCGAAAAAACGGGCGCTGAGCGCAAGGGCCGGCGCCGATCTCGACAGCTGGCTCGGAGCTGTCCCGTCGCTTGCCGCCGAGTAGGAACTTAGCCACTCTACTCACGATTACGTAATGAGCTGGGGAAGACCGGCAAGATAGTCTATTGACCGGTCCCGTTTGGCGGCGCAAAAATTGCTGCTTGACCATTCAGGGTCGGATCGGCGTTTGGGCAGATCGGCAGGTAGGGCGATGACTGAAGAAACTTCGGTGCTCGTGTTTGGCATGGACGAGCTGGCTTCGGCGATCGCTCGCAAATTGCACTTGGATGGCCATGCCGTCGCTCTGCATCAGCCGTCGCCGCCGACGACCATCCGCCGCCGCATGGCTTTCGCCGATGCCTGGTATGAAGGCAGCGCGACCTTCGAAGGCGTCGAGGCGCGCCGCTCCGACAAGGCCAAGGATTTCCTCGCCGGCCTGCGCAGCGGCCAATTCATTCCAATTCTCTGGCACAATTTCGACGAGGTCACCGAGCGCTGGCCTTGGGATGTGCTGGTCGATGCGCGCCCGTCTGGCGGCCGCGCCCGCCATCCGTTGAAGAACCTGGCCGATCTGTCGATCGGCGTCGGGCCCGGCTTCATCGCCGGCGAGACCTGCGACATCGTCATCGATACCCGCGCCGCTGATCCCGGCGCAGTGCTGCGCACCGGCAGCATCGAAGAGCCGCAAATGCCGCGTGATGACGCTTTCGCCGACGGCACGCTCGTCTGCTCAGCTGAGGGCGGCCTCTTCCAGGTCTCTCGCTTCATCGGCGAAACGGTCAATCCGGGCGATGTCTTGGGCTTTACCGGTGCGACCGCGATTGAGGCGCCTGTCGCCGGCCGCCTACGCGGCCTCGCCCGCGAAGGCGCGGCGATCGGCAAAGGCGCGCCTGTCGCGGAAATCGCCGCCTCGGCAAGCGCCGATGTCGTCGGCATCTGCAAGCGCGACCGCTTGGTCGCCCGCAGCGTCGCTTTCGTCATCGAGATGGAACGCGCCGGCTGGACACCGATCTCGCTGGAAAGCCTGTTTCTGAAGCCCTGAGCCCGGCGCTTTTCCGACGCTTTGCAGCTAAGGCTTGAGCTGAGCTTCTTGGATAAGAGACTTCGATTAAGAGTCTTGGCTTAGCCGCTTGCGGCCCTCTATAAGCTCTGCCATCACTTTGCCGCAACCGAACTTCATGGTTCGGCTTTAGCGGCCACGGTGCCGGCTGGATTTTTCTATGTCGCAAGCCCCGCAAGTTATCTGCGATCGGACCGCGGACGGCGTCCGTTTCAGCCTCGCCGGCCAATGGACGATCGATAGCGGCGCGCTGCTCGAAACCAATGTCGCTGCGCTTCTGGCTGGCGCCGTCGGCGCCGCACGGGCCATCATCGATCTCGGCGGCATCGACCGGCTCGACACCTCCGGCGCTTGGCTCATCGACCGCACCCGCCAGGATCTCGACAGGAAGGGCGTCGATACCCAGGTCGAAAATCTGCGGCCCGAATATGAGATCTTGCTGACCGAGGCGCATTACCGGACCTTTCCCTCGCCGCCGCACAAGAAGCATTCCTACGTCCGCGAAATTCTCGCCGACATGGGCGAGAGCATCGTCAATGTCGGCCATGATTTCCTGCATGGCGTCTCGTTTCTGGGCGAGATCGTCGTCGCGCTCGGCAAGACCATCACCCATCCGTCGCGGTTTCGCGGCGTCTCGGTGATCTTTCATCTCGAGACCTTCGCCTTCCGCAGCGTCCCGATCATCGCGCTCATCAATTTTTTGGTCGGCTGCATCATCGCCCAGCGTGGCGTCTATCTGCTGCAGCGATTCGGCGCGACGACCTATGCGGTCGATCTCATCGGCATTCTGACGCTGCGCGAACTCGGCGTGCTCCTGACCTCGATCATGATCGCCGGCCGCTCCGGCTCGGCGATCACGGCCGAACTCGGCTCGATGAAGATGCGCGAGGAAATCGACGCGCTGCATGTCATGGGGCTGCGCACCGTCGATGTGCTGGTTGTGCCGCGCGTGCTTGCTCTGATGATCGCACTGCCGCTGCTGACCTTCATCGCCGATATCGCGGCGCTTTTCGGCGGCATGCTGGTTGCCTGGGCTTACGGCGGCATCAGCCCCGAAAGCTTCATGACGCGGCTGCAGAGCTCCGTCGATCTCGGCGACTTCTTCGCCGGCCTGATCAAGGCGCCCTTCATGGCCCTGGTGATCTGTCTGATCGCTGCAGTCGAAGGGCTCGCGGTCGAGGGCTCGGCCGAATCGCTTGGTCGGCGGGTGACAGCCTCCGTGGTTAAAGCGATTTTCACAGTTATCGTGGTCGATGGAATCTTCTCCATCTTCTTCTCATCGATCCGATTTTGAAGGCGGACATGGCCGATTACCGTCCCATCGATCCGACATGGGTTCACCTGGCCAAGCCCGGGACGAAGCCTGGTGCGCCGGAACCCGTCGCCAAACCGGCGGATACCGACATCGCCATTCGCGTCCGCGATCTCGTCGTGACATTCGGCACGCAGCGCGTCATGGACGGGCTCGATCTCGATGTCCGCCGCGGCGAAGTGCTGGGCTTCGTCGGTGCGTCGGGCATGGGCAAATCCGTGCTGATGCGCACGATCCTGGGCCTCATCAAGAAGCAGCACGGCTCGATCGAAGTGTTCGGCTCGGATCTCGATCAGCTCGGAGCCGATGCCAGAGCCCGTCTGGAACGCCGCTTCGGCGTGATGTTTCAGCAAGGCGCCCTGTTTTCCGGAATGACGGTGAAAGAGAACACCAAGGTTCCGATGCGGGAGCATCTCAAGATCTCGGACGCGCTGGCCGATGAGCTGGCCATGCTCAAAATCGCACTTGTCGGCCTCAGCCCCGACGCCGCCAATAAATATCCGGCGGAGCTCTCGGGCGGCATGATCAAGCGGGCGGCGCTCGCGCGGGCGCTCGCGCTCGATCCAGAACTTGTCTTTCTCGACGAGCCCACCTCCGGCCTCGACCCGATCGGCGCTGCCGAATTCGACGAACTGATCGCTACCTTACAGAAAACATTGGGTCTTACGGTCTATATGGTGACCCACGACCTCGATAGCCTGCACTCGATTTGCGATCGGGTAGCGGCTTTGGCCGATGGCAAAGTCATCGCATCCGGCCCTATCAGCGCCATGCTCGAGTGCAATCATCCTTGGGTACAGTCCTATTTCCGGGGCGAAAGGGCGCGGCGTTTCGCGCCGCCCCAGCAGCCGACGCGGCGGACAGCACCGACCCTTGCAGCGCCATTTGGGCGGACAGGTGTGAGCTAGAGAACAGATGGAAACGCGCGCCAATTACGCCCTGATCGGCCTCTTCGCTCTCGCGGTCATCGCCTCGAGCTTTCTCTTCGTCTTCTGGGTCGCGAACCCCGGCCGCAGCTCGGGCGAGCAGACCTATAAGATCGTGTTCACCGGCTCGGTGACGGGCCTCGGGCGTGGTGGCTGGGTCCTGTTCAACGGCGTCCGTGTCGGCGAGGTCAAGGAGATCGCGCTGGTGCCGCAGGATCCGGCGCATGTCTATGCGCTGGTCAACATCGATACGCATGTGCCGATCCGCGCCGACACCAAGGCACGACTCGAATCCGCGGGCCTCACGGGCGTCGCGACCGTCGCACTGACAGGCGGCGCCCCCGATGCGCCGCAGATCGCCAAGCCGAAGGATGGCGGGCCGCCGGTCATTTACGCCGAACGCTCGGACTTCCAGGATCTCTTGGAATCCGCACGGCGCATCGCCGGACAGGCATCCGAGCTGCTCGACAAGGGCAATAAGCTCCTCGATCAGACCTCCGGCCCGATCACCGCTTCGGCGAAAAATCTGCAGACCTTCTCCGACGCACTCGCGGCCAACTCCGACGGCATCAAGGGCTTCCTGTCGGCAATGACCGAGGTCGGCAAATCGGTCGGCCCGCTGTCGGTCAAACTCGCCAAGCTCGCCGACGATACCGATTCGGTCGTGAAGGCCGTCGATCCGGCACAAGTGAAGAGCATTGTCAGCGACATGTCGCAGCTCTCCGCCAAGCTCAATGCCGCGGCGGGCAAGGTCGACGGTGTGCTGACCAATCTCAACGGCTTCTTGGCGACGAGCGATTCGAAGGGCGCGTTCGGCGAGATCGCCGAGGCAGCCAAATCGATCCACAAGCTCGCCGACGATCTCGATGTCCGCACCAAGGAGCTGACCGCCAACCTCAATCATTTCGCCAGCACGGGCCTGCGCCAATATGAGGCGCTCGCCGTCGACGGGCGCAAGACATTGCAGGAGATCAATCAGGCGGTGCATTCTATCGAAGACAATCCGCAGCAGTTCCTTTTTGGAAAGAAACCTCAGATACCGGAGTACAGCAGCAGCCGCTGAGGCTGTCGCGACGCAAGCCGAACGTCGCGGGCACACAATAGACACGGCAACAAAGACGGCGACGAGTTGGGGGCGCTGCAAACATGCGGTTGCGTAGCAGGCTGATGAGATTTGCTTCGGCAAAAGCCGGCCAGACGCCGCAACCGAACCAGCTTCTTTCCGTGGCCGCGCGCTCCATCTCGCGCCGCGCCGCGCTGATCGGCGTTCTGGCGCTTGCCGGCTGCGCCGGCGAGGCACCGCCCGCGACCTTCGATCTCGATCCCTCGATTTCCGTTGGCGACCTCCGTCCGAGCCGCCGCCAGCTCGCGATCTTCGAGCCGACCGCCATCGCGCCGCTCGCCTCGCGCCGGATCGTCATCCGCACCGGACCCGATACCATCGCCTATTTGCATGGCGGCCAATGGGCGACGGAGCTGCCGCGGCTCGTCCAGGACCGGCTCATCGACGGGTTTCAATCGGCGCATGTCCTGCGCGCCGTCGGCGGCGAAGCCTTTGTCGCCGACCGCAGCCTGCACACCGACATCGCCCATTTCGAAGTCGACGTGACGAAGCACCTGGCCATCGTCGAAATCGACGCGACGATCATCGGCGCCGACGGCCGGGTGGTGGCCGAGAAAGTCATCTCCGCCACCGTGCCAGCTGCAAACGACCATGTGCCGACGGTCGCGGCCGCCCTGCGCGAGGCCTTCGCCCAGGCCATTCACGAAATCGTGATCTGGGCCACGCCCCGCGCCTAAACGCCTGTCGCGGCGTCGCCTTATCAGCTGCGGTCAAGCTCTATCCGGCGCCCTGGCGTCACAATTGCGGGCGGCAATGGCGTGGGACCGCTTCCTCGACAACCGTCAGCCTTCATCATAACGTCGCGCCTCAATCTGCATTCCATCCTCGCCACCCATTGCGAGTGAGTGGCGGAGGCCAATTCGTTTTCAATTGATGCGGCGGCGGCGGCCAAAAGCGGTAGACAGACTATCAAGCGCCGGCTCGCAAATTCGGCGTATGCGACCTGCCTAAAGTGACCTGCCCATGCTTGGGGGAGATGTGAAATGTTTAATCTGAGTGAAATCATCAACAGTGCCCAGGACGGCAAAGCCGTCGAGAATCTCGCGCAGCAGTTCGGCATCACGCCGGATCAAGCTCAGGCCGCCGTCCAGGCCTTGATTCCCGCCATTTCGAGCGGCCTTCTGCAGAAGGCGGCGCAGCCCGGCGCGCTTGGCGGCATTATTTCGGCGATCACCGATCCCGATCATCACGCGGCTTTCGCCAACGCCGATGCGGCGCAGTCCGATGTCACCGCACAAAAAGGCAGCGACGTCGTCTCGGACATGTTCGGTTCAAGCCACATTGCCAATCAGATCGCACAGCAAGCCTCAGCCGTCACCGGCCTGCGTCCAGATGTGCTGATGCAAATGCTGCCGGTCCTTGTTTCGATCGTTCTCGGCGGCATCGCCAAATCGGCTCAAAATCAAGGATTTGGTGGCATGCTCGGACAGCTTGCGAGCGCCGCGCAGCAAGGCAATCTCGGCAATGTCGCCAATCAGGGCGGCGGCGGCTTGATGGGCATGCTGGCGAGCCTCTTCGGCGGCCTGTTCGGCAATAGCGCCTCGCCGCAAAGCACGCTCGACAATCTGACCAAGATGTTCCAGCCGGGCAATCTGCCGGCGGAAATCAGCCAGTCGGGCCTCACCGATCAGATCGGCAAGATCCTGAGCGGCAGCAAATCCTGATCTGCATTTTCGGGATTTGAACGGGATCGGCCGCGTCTTCGCGACGTGTGGCTCAGCAAAGATGCGCGGCAGATCTACTGTCTGCTGCGCTCTGGCTTGAGCTTATTGCCTGAACTCGGATTGGGCGTCAGCTCAGATTGCTGGCGACAGCGGAAAATTTCGGGGAGAGCGCGAGACCGATCGCCCGCGCGCCGGCGACAATTGCGACTGAAATCAACGCAGCGATCATCGCGTATTCGATGGACGTCGCAGCGCGTTTGTCGCACAAGAATTG
>JBKQRA010000191.1:0-9497 GCA_052144065.1 Methylovirgula sp.
CTCAAGAATGCGCGGCGTGTAGCAACCCGGTATGACAAACTTGCCGAGACATTCAGCGCCTTCGTTCACCTAACGGCGACCCGTCTTTGGCTTCGTCACTTTGTCAACAGGACCTAGCAAAACGAGCCCTGATGGCGTTGATTTAGCTCAATGTGATCCCTGGGCCGAAGCAGGGTAGGCGCTGGTGACAGGTCCTGGTTACGCTCTTGGAGCGGCTCGTCGGCCGTGCTTCAAGCCTCCAAACTGGGGGCTTCGAATCATGCGCTATGAACTCGCCGACTATGAATGGGCCGCGATCAAGCCGATGTTGCCCAATAAGCCGCGTGGGGTTCCTCGGGTGAACGACCGTCGTGTTCTCAACGGCATCTTCTGGGTCCTGGGATCTGGAGCGCCCTGGCGCGATCTGCCGGAAGCGTTCGGCCCCTACACCACTTGCTACACCCGCTTCGTTCGCTGGCGGCGTGCTGGCGTGTGGAGTCGCATCTTAGACGGACTCGCCGCCGCCCATGATGCTGCTGTTCAGATGATCGACACCTCGATTGTTCGCGTGCATCAGCACGGTGCATGCATCACCCGGAACAGAGGGCAGTCCATTGGACGGTCACGGGGCGGGTTGACGAGCAAGATTCATGCGGTGGTTGATGCCAATGGCCTGCCTGTCCGGCTCGCGCTAACGGCCGGTGAGGCCCACGACAACCGGCTTGCCGGCAAACTCTTGTCTCGCCTGAAGCCCGGGTCAATGCTGCTTGCCGATCGTGGCTACGACGCCGACTGGATCAGAGAACTCGCCGCTACCAAGGAAGCGTGGGCCAACATCCCGCCCAAAAGCAACCGCAACAAGCCGATCTGCTTCAGTCCATACCTCTACCGAGCTCGCAACCTCGTCGAACGCTTCTTCAATAGGATCAAGCAGGGTCGCCGGGTCGCAACACGCTACGACAAGCTCGCCGCGAATTACCTTGCCTTTGTCCAACTCGCGTCGATACGGCTATGGCTTCGCGCTAATGAGTCCAGGTCCTAGAACGTCATTTTGACACCTGCGAACGCTTCCAAGGGCGGGGAAATCGTGATCGCGCGAGGATCATTCGAAGAGAAGAGCCCAGGCACCGGAGACCCGGTGACCTGATTGAGGGTCGAACCGGTGTCGTAAAGCGCGCCATAGGTTGCGCCGCGATAGTTGAGCGCATTGTTGATCAGCCCATAGATCTGGAGATTTGGCGTGATCTGATAGGATGTGCGGAGATTGACCGTGGCGAAGCCCGACATTTTGGGCAGAGAGTTGATCTCATCGCCAAAATAATACTGACTCGACCGATAGACCACGTCGGCACCGATCTTCCATTTGGGGAGGACGTAATAGTCAAAGCCGACCTTGATCTTGTGATTCGGGATTCCAGGAAGATTATCTCCTGGAAGAACCTGTATGTTGCCATTGGCGTCGGCGTTGGGATTGTTCGGGGATGACAGGAGCACAGGTGTCAGGAACTGTGCCTTGATGTAGGAGTAATTGGCATAAACGTCCCATTTCTCCGTGGTATATCGGGCGCCGAGATCCACGCCTTCGCGCAGCGTGTCGCCGGCGTTCGTATAATAACCGAAGCCGGTCACGACGCTTGGCACGCTGTAGATATCGTTTTGGTTTTCGGTGTGATAGACGCTGATACTCCAATCAATTTGGCCCGGCGTCGCCAACCAATTGACCTTATTTATTCCTTTGAAGCCCGCCTCGACTGTCCGGGCGACGATCTGCTTCAGTGGCGGATCAGCGACCAGGAAATTATCGATCATGCAGGGGTTGTTGGGACTTGAGCAGCCGAGTTCAAGCGGTGTCGGCGCGCGATTGGCTTCCGAATAGCTAGCATAAGTGGAAATTTCCGGCGTGATCTTGAATGTTACGCCGGCAACCGGATTGATGCGATTGAAATTATTTGTTGAATTCAGATTCGGGTTTGCGCCGGTGAGATCCGTCAGATCGATGAACGCATCATTGAAGCGCGCTCCGGCATGGACGGCAAGTTTGTTGGTGATTTCGAAATCGTCGAGCACATAAATGCCGAGGTAGGTATTTTGCGCACTGAGATTGACAGGCGAGACATCATCCTGTGGCTGATTGATGGTCGCGCCGGAGTAGGGCTGCACGACGAAGCTCGACGGCAGCGTGCCGAGTGTGCTGTCGCCGCCAAAATGCGTCCAGCCGTGATCGACACTGACACCGCCGGTGAGGGTGTTCTTATGACCCAGGATCTGGTCAGTGTTGGTGAGCTGCCCGGTTGCGCCAACGGTCTCCGTCTTGGTCCAGTTCCGGTCGATCTCCCCCATCGGCTGACCATCGGGCTGGCTTGGGTCCGGATCGACCATGGTCGTCGGGCCGGAGGCATCGCAAACGAAACCAGTGCCCGCTGCGCAGTGAGAGAATTGGCTAATATTGCCGTCGACATGGGCCTGCGCATAATTGCGGAAATAGATGTTGCCGTTGAACTTCCATTGGTCATTGATACGCGTTTCATCCGACAGCGTGAACATCTGCGCTGTTGTCGTGGTCGTTTGGGGCGTCGTGAACACCGCCCACGGATCTTGCTGTTCTAATGCGAGCGGCGTTGTCCCGGCGACGCCGAGGCCATCCGCGGCGCCTGTGACGCTGAAATGGAGTTCGCTGCTCCCACCGCGATAGCCGATATCAGCATAGCCGCGCTCGACGTCGGACTGGCCATAGTAGCGGTAGCCGTTTGTCCGCACGCCTTCCATCGCGACGTAATAGGCCCAAGTACCGTTGTTCCAGCCATATTGGGCTGAGCCTAGTCCGGTGAAGTCACTCCCGCCCTGAAGCTTGACCTCGGTGCCTTGCCAAGTGAAGCCGTTCTTCATATTCATGACAACAGCGCCGGCGAGTGCGTTGAGGCCGAAGATCGGATTGCCGGTAACGATTTCCGCACGGTCAATCGCCACAGAGGGAATCAAGTCCCAATTGACGACATCACCATAAGATTCGTTGATGCGCACGCCGTTCATGTAGACAGCAAGGCCTTGCGGCGTGCCGGGAACCGGCGAGGCGGTTTCACCACGGAAGTCAAGAGACTGCGCAAGCGGGCTGCCGATCGCGTCCGTCGTCGAGACGCCCGGCATCCGGCGAGACAGAACCTCGGTGATCGTGGTTTGATTCAGATTGCTAATTTCATGGGAATCGACAGACTGCGTCTCGCCCGGGATGTCCAATGCGTTCATACCGTTCCCGAGCGGACTCGTCGCGAAAATCTCGACCGGATTCAGCTCGATCGTAGCCGGGAGTGTTTGAACAGGAAGTTGTTGGACAGGCGCTGGTTGGGCGGGTGCGGATTGCGCGACTGCCTGTGAAATCGAAACTGTCGAATAGAAAGCGCCAGCGAGTCCGACCAGGGGCCATAGCAGACTTGCGTTCCTAACAATCCCGGTTTTCGCGCCGCGCCTGTCTGCTTTGCAAAACCTCGCCATCATGCCCCCCGACATTCAACCCGCAGCTTGCGAACGGCCGTGCTCTTCGAGCTTATGGCCGCCTTATCGCGCAAGATGCGCGTAAGAGGTGTTGCGGCGAAGTTAGCTGACAGCGCTATGCAATAGCAACGATGCAGTTTCCAGGATTTATACGGAAAATGTCATTGCTGCCGACCGAAACATCCCAACAATCTGATCAGAGGTCGCGGCATGTTAAGCCTTGGATGGCCATAGTTCTTAGAGCGAAATGACCATCTTCAGCGTACGCATCCGGTCTGCGCCGCAGGCGCTTACAGATTTGGCCTGGCGTGGAAGCTCAGGCGGCCACGGCTTGTGAGGGCTCGCGGGCACTTTTCCAAGCCCAAGGCAGCAATTGGTCGATCTGCTTCATCGGGTGGTCAGGGAGCCTTGCCAGGACGTCTGTGAGCCATGCCTGCGGATCGATGTCGTTCAACTTGCAGGTCTCAATGAGCGTGTAGACCGCCGCGGCTCGGCGGCCACCTTCGTCAGAACCTGCAAACGTCCAGTTGCGACGGCCGACTGCGATGCCGCGCACGGATCTTTCGGCGGCATTATTGCTGAGACAGACGCGTCCATCCTCCAGGAAGCGTGTGAACGCTGCCCAGCGACTGAGGCCGTAATTGATGACCTTCGTCGTGTCGCTTTTCGCGGAGAGCCGTCCACGCTGTTCGCGTAACCAAGTCTCAAGGCTATCGACCAGCGGCTTCGTCTGTTCACGCCGAACGGCGACGCGCTCTTGAGGCGATTTCCCGTTGATGGCACGCTCGATCTCGAACAGATCGTCCATGCGACGCACAGCCTCGATGGCGATCGGCGCCTTACTCTCCTTCGCTAGATCGAAGAAGTGTCGTCGCCAATGCGCCCAGCACGCCGCTTCGCTGATCGGCGCCGGCCGACGTGTCGGCTTGTAGAGCTCGTTGTAGCCTTGATAGGCATCCGCTTGCATGATGCCGACATAGTCGACCAGATGCCGTTGCGGATGTTCTCCGGCGCGATTGCGTGAGTATTCGAAGAAGGTGGCCGGCGGGTCTTTGCCGCCAAAAGGCCGGTCATCACGCACGTAGGTCCACAATCGCCCGGTCGTTGTCTTGAGCTTTGCGAGTACCTTCACGGTGGTGTCGTCGGCGTGGATGCGATCTGCCTTAAGAACATGAGCCCGGATCGCTTGAACAATGGGATCGAGCACGACGACGCAGCCACCGACCCAATCAGCGAGCGTCGAGGTGTCGATCTCAATGCCCTCCCGGGCATAGGCGTCGCTCTGCCGGTTCAGCGGCTGATGCAGCAAAAACTTTGAGACCAGCACCATGGCAAGCAGGCTCGGGCCGGCAAAACCGCGTGGGATCGGATGCGAAGGTGCTGGTGCCTCGGTAATCCCCTCGCAGTCGCGGCACGAGAACTTCTCTCGCACATGCTCGACGATCTTCCAGCGGCGTGGCTCGCATTCAAGCGTCTTCGAGACGACCTCGCCAAGCTTGCGCAGACGCAGCCCACCGCATTTGCCACAAGCACAAGGGGCCGGTTCGATGATCCGTTCGACCGGCAGATCATCGGGCAGCTTGCGGGGCCCTCGTGGGCCGCGGACCTGTTTTTCCCTAGTCGCTTCAGGCGCCGCAATCTCCGCCTTTGTTGCTTCGACAGCTTGCGTCTCCTCGAGATCCTCGATCGCAAGCTCAAGCTGTTCAATCAGAAGCTTGCCGCGTTCCGAGGACTGCCCGAACTGCTCGCGCCGGGCTTTCGCCAGCATCAGCTTCAGGCGCTCGATCTCCAAAGCGCCGACCTTCGCGGCGCCCTCGGCAGCAATCCTGAGTGCCTGCTCATTGGCCAAGAGCTCGCGCTGCGCGAGGATCAGCGCATGCGCACTCGCAAGGTCGGACGGAAGCGGATCGGAAGGGCTGCTCACGATCCGATTCAACCATATTTGCGGGCAAAAATCGCCCTGGATCCGGCGCCCGAGTCAATCAGTCACAGATTATCCGGCTGCTTTCGGGCGCCAGGTTTCGCGTGGCATGCGCCAGTCGATCCCGGAGAGAAGATAGGACAGCTGCGCGACGCTGATCGTGACCACACCATCAGCCATGGAGGGCCACAGGAAGCGGCCGCGCTCCAATCGTTTCGTGAACAGACACGCGCCTTGGCCATCCCACCAGATCACTTTGATCAGGTCACCGCGGCGCCCCCGGAAGACGTAAAGATCCCCCGCATGCGGATCACGGTAAGCGCTGTTTTCAGGCCACGTTTTTGAGCCGTGGCTTATCGTAGACCCATGGCAGGAGATCATTGATCCGGCTGTTGGGATGGCCGTTGACGATCTTCGCGAGCGTGTCAACGAGATAGGCCTCGGGATCAATGCCGCAGAGTTTGCAGGTTTCGACGAGCGAAGCGATGATCGCCCAATGCTCGCCGCCGCCGTCTGAGCCAGCGAAGAGGGCATTCTTGCGATTGAGCGTGATCGGACGGATGGAACGCTCGACAATGTTGGAGTCGAGTTCGATGCGTCCGTCGTCGAGGAAGCGTGTGAGCCCTTCCCAGCGCGTCAGCGCGTAGCGGATCGCATCGGCCAACTTGCTCTTCTGGCTGATCAAAGCGAGCTTTTCACGCAACCAGGGTTCAAGTGCTGCGAGAAGCGGTCGGGTCTTGGCCTGGCGCACAACGCATCGTTCCTCAGCACTGCGGCCGCGGATGTCCTTTTCGACTGCGTAGAGCGCGGCGATCCGTTCGAGCGCCTCGCTGGCGATCGGCATCGTCCCGCCGACAGCGAGTTCGTAAAAGTAGCGACGGACGTGCGTCCAGCAGAAGGCGAGCTTAACGTCGCCCTTTTCAGCGAGCGCACGATAGCCGGGATAGCCATCGACCTGCAGCACGCCTTTGAAGCCGGCCAGATGGGCAATAGGCTGTTCAGCCTTACGGTTGGGCGCATAAACATAGGCAACCGCCGGCGGGTCGGCCCCGCCCCAGGGACGATCGTCCCTCGCATAGGCCCAGAGCTGGCCTGTCTTCGTCCGGCCACGGCCAGGATCAAGCACCGGCGCGGTGGTCTCGTCAGCGAAGATCTTAGTCGATGCCCGAAGATGCGCGAGAAGGCGCTCATGGACCGGCCGCAGATGCCAGGCCGCACGACCGACCCAATCGGCCAATGTCGAGCGATCCAAGTTGATGCCCTGGCGGGCATAGATCTGCGCCTGCCGATAGAGTGGCAGATGGTCCGCATATTTGGCGACAAGCACATGTGCGATCGTCGCCTCCGTCGGGATACCGCCCTCGATAAGACGCGCTGGTGCTGGGGATTGGACTACAACGTCCTCGCAGGAGCGGCACGCGTATTTGGGGCGGCGCACTACCAGAACGCGGAACTGCGCAGGAACCATGTCCAGCCGCTCACTTACATCCTCGCCGATCCGGTGCAGCATGGCTTTGCAACAGGGACAGGCCTTGTCCTCGATGTCGACGATCGTTTCGATCCGCGGCAGATGCGGCGGGAGCGCTCCGCGGTTCATGCGCCGCTTCGTGGCAGCCGCGGCACGCTCGATCGGTGATTTGTGTAGCGCGGCAATCTTGATGGGAGAGCAGCGACAACCAAGATGGTCATTTGAGGTCGCGGCGAACTGATGATTGTCGCGGCGCGACACAAAGGCAAGCAGTTTTTGGATGCGTTGAAGTTGATTGTCGCTGGGCGACAATCAAGCGGATGATTTGATTGTCGCGCGCGATGGCGGCCGGCCCTGTGTTCGTGCGCGTTCGGCAGCGGTGCGGCGCCTATAAGAATCAACGTTCATTTCGAAGATGGTCGAGTGATGCACGAGGCGATCGATTGCCGCGAGTGTCATCGCCTGGCCTGGGAAGATCTTCCCCCATTCCGAAAAGGGCTGGTTCGCGGTTATCAGCAGCGATCGTCGTTCGTAGCGAGCGCTGATGAGCTCGAAGAGGACGCTTGTTTCGGCCTGATCCTTGGTTGCATAGGCGAGATCGTCGAGGATCAGGAGATGATATTTATCGAGCTTTTCTATCACCGCCTCGAGGATGAGATCGCGGCGGGCGGTTTGAAGCCGCTGGACGAGATCCGTCGTGCGGGTGAACAAGACCCGCCATCCGTTTTCGATGAGCGCAAGACCGAGAGCGGCAGCCAAATGCGATTTGCCTCCGCCGGGTCCGCCGAAGAGGAGCAGGTTGGCACCTTTGTCGAGCCAGGCGTCGCCGGCGGCAAGCGCCATGACCTGCGCCTTACTGATCATCGGCACGGCGTCGAAGTCGAAGCTGTCGAGGGTTTTTCCAACCGGCAAGCGCGCTTCCCCGAGATGGCGTTCAATCCGCCGGCGATGACGTTCGACCATCTCATGTTCGGCGAGGCTTGCCAGGAATCGCGCCGCCGGCCAGCCTTCCTTGTCGGACTGGGCGGCAAGGTCGGCCCAGATGTGCTTGACGCCTGGCAGACGCAACTCGGTGAGGAGAAGTTCGACACGTGCGGTGTCGATGGCATCATTGATCGTCATGCTGCGTCTCCCAGGTGAACGAGAGCGAGCTCGTCATAGACTGAGAGTGGCGTCAGACTGACGGCGATATCGGGGATGGATGCGGCTTCCGGCCGGAAGCGCTCGCGCAAGGCAGCGAGATCGGGCAGTCGGCCGGCTTCGAGCTCGGCCTCGAGAAGGGCAGCGAGTTCAGCCTCACAAGCTTGCTCATGCGCCAGCGCCAGAAGACCGACCATGGTGCGGCATGCGCTCTTCTCAGAGTTGCGCGCCAAAAGGAACTCGAAAGCGCGGGCATAGGCAAGCCGGGGAAAGAGCTGATCGCGATAGACGAGGTTGAGCAAGGCCATGGGCTTGCGACGAAGGGAATGGATCACATGGCGATAATCCACGATATGGCCATGCTTGCCGCTCGGCTGGGCCCTGCCGCGTATCAAGGTCATGAGATGAGACGAACCGAGGAAGCAGTCGAGCCGGTCGTCGTAAAGCCGGACACGCAAGCGATGACCGATCAATCGCGAAGGGACAGTGTAGAAGACTTTGCGCAGGGTGAAGCCGCCTGACGAGGTGACGATGACGATGGCTTCCTCGAAATCGCTGGTGCGATCGGCTGGCAGGCTTCGCAAGGAGGCGCGCTCGAGATCGATACGCTTGGCATTGCGTTTATTGCGCCGTCCGACGATCTCGTCGACGAAGTGCCGATACGCGTCGAGCGTGCCGAAATCGGCAGAGCCGCGCAACAGGAGCATATCTGCGATCGCCTTCTTGAGATGGCCATGTGCGCTCTCGATCGCGCCATTCTCATGCGCGACACCGGGGTTGTTGCGGGTCGGCGCCATCATGTAATGGGCGCAAAGATCCGCATAGCGGCGGGTCAAATCCTCTTTGGCGTCCCGGTCGAGATTGCGGAAGGCGGCCGAGAGGCTATCGCTGCGATGCTGCTCGGGCACGCCGCCCAGCGCCCAGAGCGCATTCTGCAGGCCCTCGGCGAGCGCCACGAAGCTCTCGCCGCCGAGCACGACATGCGCATGTTCGAAGCCGGAGAAGGCCAGCCGGAAATGATAGAGCCGATGCTCGAGCGCGACGCCGGCGACAGTGACACCGAGATCGGCCATGTCGGTGAAATCCGACAATCCCAGCCGGCCCGGCGGATGATCCTGCCGGAAAATGACCTCTTGCTCCGGGCCATGGACAGCGCGCCAGGACCGGATACGCCGTTCCAGGGTGCGCCTGATGCCGGCGCCAAGTTCAGGATGGCGGCGGAGGATCTCCTCGAAAACGGCAACGGCTCGGAGACCCGGCGCCGCCTGCAGCATCGGCACGATCTCGGTCTCCCAGATGCCGACCAGGGGGTCGGGCCGCCGGCTGCCGCGCGGCGTCTTCTTCTGCGAGGGTAGTCTGCGATCCTTTTCGAACCGATAGGCGGTCGCGGCGCTGAACCCGGCCTTGGCGGCGGCAAGGCTCACTGTGTCTGTCTGACGAAGCTTCATATACAATCTCATCTGGCTGTCGGTGGTGTGTCGGCCGGGCACGAATCAGTTC
>JBKQRA010000192.1:0-66190 GCA_052144065.1 Methylovirgula sp.
AGGCGCCCGTGAAGCCGGTGTTCCCCGTAACCAGTATCCTGCGGCCGCTCAACGCAGATTCGAAGGGCAGCAGGTCCATGAGGCTCCAAGTCTCCGACAATCGAGCCGACATGGTGGGTGGCGCGCCCGAAGAGATTCGAACTCCTGACCCCTAGATTCGTAGTCTAGTGCTCTATCCAGCTGAGCTACGGGCGCATGCCATGTCGCCGGAAGGGGGAAGCAGGGTGCTTCGCCGGCGGACAAATCATCGATTGAACCGATGAGCCCTCCCCTTTAGCGGCTCGATCCGGTCATGGCAACTCGCATTTGGCCGGTGCCGCAATCCGTCTCAGGCGAGGCCGAGGGGGCGGCGCGGCAGGCGCACCTTGAAGGTCGCGCCGACCTTTTCGCCATCGGCATTGATGAGGGTGATGCTGCCGCCGTGGGCGTTGACGAGATCGGCCGCGATGGCGAGGCCGAGGCCCGAGCCGCCGGGGCGCGAGCTGCTCGAAAAGGGTGTGAAGAGCTGCGCCTGCACCGAGGGCGGCACGCCTGGGCCGGTGTCGGAAATCTCGATCACCGTCATGTCGGCATCATTGTAGGCGGTGGCGCGCACCTGCGCCGGCTGGCCGCGCGCCGGACCGGCGCGGAGGAGCGCTTCGAAACTGTTGCGAATGAGATTGGTCAACACCCGGAACATTTGCTCTGGGTCCGCCCAGATCTCGAATCCCTCGGCCACTTCATTGATGAAGGCGATATGGTCCGAGCCGCACATGGCCGCCGTCTGCGCCGCC
This sequence comes from Methylovirgula sp., assembly GCA_052144065.1. Classification (GTDB taxonomy): domain Bacteria; phylum Pseudomonadota; class Alphaproteobacteria; order Rhizobiales; family Beijerinckiaceae; genus Methylovirgula. The sequence continues at coordinate 774 of JBKQRA010000192.1, forward strand.
TCATTAACGAGGCCATGCAGCTCGCCGACCTGGGGCTTTGGCGCCTCGTCGGCGGCACGGCCATAGGTCAACGTCGCCTGGCAGAAGCGGATGGCGCGATCGAGCGTCGCGACGAGTTTTGGCGCGAGGCGCTGCGCCAGCGGATCGGTCACATTGGCGAGGCGGTCGGAGAGCAGCTGCGCCGAGGCGAGCATATTGCGCATGTCGTGATTGATCTTCGCGACGGCGAGGCCGAGCGCCGCCAGATGTTTCTTCTGGTTGAGCTCGCGGACCAGCGTCTCCTGCATGGTGGCGAGCGCCTCTTCGGCGCAGCCGATCTCATGCTGATGGCCGGAGGGCACGATGACGCGCGCGGCATTATCCGGATCGGCACCGAATTCGACGAGATTCGTCGTCAATCTGCGGACCGGGCGCAGCACCATGAGATGGATCGAAAAGACGGCGAGCGAGGCGACGATGACCGCGATCGTCAGTGAGATCTGCAGAATGCGCCAAGCGAAGAAATGCAGCTGCTTCGTCAGCGGCGCTTCGTCCATCGTGACTTCGATGGCGTCGCCCATCGTCGGCGCATCGCCAACGACGGTGATCACGCGGTCGGCGGCGGCGGTATAGGCGCGGAAGGTCGAGGCCAGCGCCTGCAGGAACGTCGAATGGCGCAGATCGTAGAATTCGTCGACCTCATGCGGCAGATCGGCGGCGGCGAGAATGCGCCTTGTGCCATGCGCCTTCAGGACGATGATCCGAACGCCGACATTTTCGAGCAGTTGCCGCGACAGAGCCTCCGGCACCATGGCACGGGGCGCGGCTTCGAGCACGAGTGTCGCCGTATAGGCGGCGCTCAGCCGGTTGCGTAGCCAGTTGTCGCGATAATTCGATACGATCGGAATATAGACGCAGGCCTCCGTCACCATCACGAAGGCGACGACGAGGACTAGCACGCGCGTGGCCAGGCCGAAGCGCGGCACGGAGCGCGGCTTGAGCGACCAATCGCGCGCGCGCCCGACCGCCGCCGTCTTTTGCCCGACTGTGACCCAATCCCGCATTGCGGAATCCTATCGCGATGAGCGCCGGGGGAAAAGCCTCCACCGAAGCGCAGCCTTGCCGGTTTGCGGCGCCGACGCAAGCACGGCGGCCCGGCAAATCTCCATTAAAGTTGGTTCATCTGCCGCGAGACCGGCGAGGTCCTCGGCCTTGAGCCGCTTAGCCAAAGCCAGTCCGAAAACGCTGATGAGTTCGCGCGCGTGCGGCCCGACGATCCCGGCGCCGAGGATATAACCATGCGAATCTGTAATGATTTTGACATGGCCTGCGACCGTATGGCGTCCCAGTGTGGGACCACTAAGCGCCCGCAAATTATCGCAAAAACCTGCCCGAAGCACACGGACGGGGCGCCGCGCGGCGCGCGCGTCTTTTTCGGAAAGACCAATAAAGGCGATTTCTGGATCGGTCGCTATGATGCGTGCCGTGGCGGGTGGGGCCGAGTCGGGCTGGCCCAGCAGGGTAGCTGCAACCGTCTCGCCGCTGCGGCGTGCGGTCGCAAGGGCCTGCAGGCTGTCGAGGCCGTCGCGGATCGCATAAATCCGCCCATTGCTGCTGCATCCGTCGGGCTTAAGCTTAATTCCGTTTTTATCATAGGTAACATGCGCCGCCTTGAGCCCGAGCCCTTCGACGAGCGGCCGCTGCTCGAAACTGTGCAGCAGATGCGTCGCCTCGACAAAGATCGAATCGGCAAGGACGAGCCGCAGGCCCGCGCCCTGCGCGCCGCCGGTCACCTCGACACCGCGGATCTCCGCCGGTCCGACGATCTCAAGTCCTTCCTGGCGCAGCGCATCTTGGAGCGGCGTTGTCAGTTCCGGATCTGCGCCTTCAAGAAAGGCATTTGTCTGCACCAGGACCACTTTCGCGCCGAGCCGCAGAAAAGCCTGTCCCAGCGCCAGATGCTCTGGCGTCGCGCCGATGATTGCGAGCCGCTTCGGCACGGCGGTCAATTCGGCGAACCGGTCGGGTGTCAGCGGCCGGATGAGTTCAAGACCCGGAATGGATGGCGCGGCGGTAAAAGATCCGATGGCGAGGAGAAACTTTCTCGCCTCGATCACCGTGTCTCCGGCTTCGAAACGGCGGGGGCTTGTGAACTGTCCCGCCGATTGAAGTATGCGAATGTTCAAGCCGGTGAGGCGGGCGGCCGATTCTTCTCGCGTGAAGCGCTGGATGGCCGCCTCCGATTCGCGCCGCAGACGCTTGAAATCGATGCGTAGATCGGGCTCGGACATGCCGAAGCGGCTGTTGCTGCGCAGCGTCGCGCTGCGTGCTCCCGCCGCCATGAGAATCTGCGCCTGCCAGGCAAGATGCAGATAATCCGTCGCACCTAGCGGACGCTTTTCGACGAGGACGACCTTGGCACCAAGACTTGCCGCCGTGCGCGCCGCAGCAATTCCGCCCGGGCCGCCGCCTATCACACAGAGATCAGGGCGTAATATTTCCGTCATCAAAAAGGTCTCGACGTCATCTGTATGAGTGCCTTCGTCTCAAGCGCCGCAGCCTTGGATATGCTGCGAAAGTTGACTCAAGGGCGGGCAAAGTTTCAACACAAGGGTAAGTTCGCAAGCTTCGCGGACGCGGGAGCATGAGATGCAGATTGCGATGGTCGGTTCCGGATATGTCGGTCTTGTTTCCGGGGCCTGTTTTGCGGACTTCGGACACAAGGTCTGTTGTATCGATAAGGACGTCGGCAGGATTGAGGCTCTGAACAACGGCAAGATGCCGATTTATGAGCCGGGCCTCTCTGAATTGGTGATGAACAATGTGCGGCAGAACCGCCTCTCCTTTGCCACCGATCTGACCCATGCCGTCCGCGAAGCCGATGCGGTCTTCATCGCGGTCGGCACGCCGTCGCGGCGCGGCGACGGCCACGCCGATCTCTCCTATGTCTATCAGGCAGCGCGCGAAATCGCCGCGGCCATCCAGGGTTTCACCGTCATCGTGACGAAATCGACCGTGCCGGTCGGCACTGGCGACGAGGTCGAGCGGATCATCCGCGAGACGCGGCCGGACGCCGATTTCGCCGTCGTCTCCAATCCGGAGTTTTTGCGCGAGGGCGCCGCGATCTCGGATTTCAAGCGGCCGGACCGCATCCTCATCGGCCTTGAGGACAAGCGCGCCGAACAGGTGATGCGCGAGATCTATCGGCCGCTCTATCTCAACCAGGCGCCGATTCTTGTCACCAACCGCCGCACATCCGAACTCACCAAATATGCGGCCAATGCGTTTCTGGCGACAAAGATCACCTTCATCAACGAGATCGCCAATCTCTGTGAAGAGGTGGGCGCCGACGTGCAGGATGTCGCGCGCGGCATTGGCCTCGACAATCGGATCGGTTCGAAGTTCCTGCATGCGGGTCCAGGTTATGGCGGTTCCTGCTTTCCGAAAGATACGCAGGCTTTGATCAAGACGGCGCAGGATCATGGCACGCCGGTGCGCATTGTCGAGACGGTGGCCGCGGTGAACGATCAGCGCAAGCGCGCAATGGCGCGCAAGGTGCTCGCGGCTTGCGGCGGCGCGGTGCGCGGCAAGACCATCGCGCTTCTCGGCCTCACCTTCAAGCCGAACACCGACGACATGCGTGATTCGCCCGCGATCGCCATCGTCACGGCGCTGCAGGATGCCGGCGCGAAGCTGAATGTCTTCGATCCCGAAGGCATGGAACAGGCCCGTCTCTATCTCGAGAATCTGACCTATTGCGGCGACCCCTATGCCTGCTGCGAAGGAGCAGCCGCGCTCGTCATCGTGACCGAATGGGATGCCTTCCGGGCGCTCGATCTGTCACGGGTGAAGAGCCTGCTCGGCGCCCCCGTTCTGGTCGATCTGCGCAATATCTATGATCCCGCCGAAGTGATCCGGCAGGGCTTCACCTACGCGAGCGTGGGGCGGGGAAGGGAATAAACCTTGGTGGAGCTGAGGGGATTCGAACCCCTGACCTCTGCAGTGCGATTGCAGCGCTCTCCCATCTGAGCTACAGCCCCAGCCGTGCGGCTGTTTACGTCCGCCGTTGCAAGCCTGTCAATGTGCCGATCCCCTAGTGGTTCGAATTGCAGACGTAAATTTGACGGCGGGATGCGGGCTGCCTCGGTGCAACGGCTGTTGGCAGCCGCCCGCGGGCGGCCTTTCATCCTTGCCGGCGCAGCGGCGGCCCGGTAAATCACGAATCCCGCTGCATCCTTGGAGTTTCCATGCGCCCCTTTCTCGAATTCCTGCTGCGCATCCTGGAGCTTATCGGACACCTCCTCGACCTCTATATCATTGTAATCATTATCGTAGCGATCCTGTCCTGGCTGATCGCCTTCAATGTCATCAATATTTACAATGATATCGTCCGCTCGATCTGGAACGCGCTCAACGCGCTGACCGAGCCCTTCCTGCGGCGGATCCGGCGCTTCATGCCGAATCTCGGCGGTGTGGATATTTCGCCGATCGTCCTGATCATTCTGGTCCAAGTCGCGAAATATGTCGTCATCCTCATCGAAGACATCATCACCCGCTACATCTATCCCAACACTTTCTAGTGCCGATGGCGGAGGCCGCTTGGACCGCCCATCGCGACGGGCTTTTGGTGACGGTTCGGCTGACGCCGAAGAGCGCGCGTGACGCTTTGGAGAGCGTCGAAGCCTTGTCGGACGGGCGCCTGGTTCTGAAGGCGCGGGTACGCGCTGTGCCGGAAGACGGTGCCGCCAATGCGGCCTTGTTGCGGCTCTTCGCCAAGGCGCTCGATGTACCGGCCCGCGACGTCAGCCTCGCCTCGGGCGCCACGGCGCGTCTCAAGACGGTTTTGATCAAAGGCGATGCGGCAGTCCTGGCGATGCGCGTCGCGCAATGCGTCAAAGGCTGAGAGCGGCGGGCCGCTGGCTGAAGATCTTATGCAGCCGCACCATGAAGGCGGCGCCGAAGAGCGGCGTCAGAAGATTGACGACCGGAATCGCCGCCATGGCGGCGATGAAGAGGCCGGCGATGAAAATATCGAGACTATGCGTCCGCCGCATTGCAGCGACATCTTCGATCGCCCGATAGCGCAGCGCCGCAAATTCGAAATAGCCGCGGCCGAGCAGATAGGCATTGGCGGCGAAGAAGACCACGGCATTGAGGCCCGGCACCAAAAGCAGGATGAAGGCGCCGATATTGACGAGCACCGCGACGCCAGCGAATTTCGCCGCGACGAGGATCATGTCCATGAACGCCGGGGTAGTTCCAGGCGCTGCCGGATCGATCTCCTTTTCGACGATCTCGGCGAGCTCGTCGAAGAAGATGCCGGCGACGATGAAGGAGACGGGCGTGATCGCGAAGGCGAGGCCGACGACGAGGCCGAGGCCGGCCAAGACGGTCAAGAGCGTCGTCAGCCAGGAATAGGGCAGCACGAGCCAGGTGACGAAGAGCTTTTCGACGCCGACGAAAAAGACGACCAAAAGCAAAAACGTCAGCGCCAGCGTCTTGATGAGGACGCGGCGGAACGGCGGGGTGAAGATCTGCAGCAGTGCCGCATAGGCGGCATCGATCATCATGGACACGGTGATTTTTGGCTCGGAGAGGGGCGACGGAGGTCTTATATAGGCCAAGTCTTATATAAGAAGCCGTGGCGAACATAAGGACAGAGAATGCAAAAGGCCGGTGCCGCAGACACACTTCTTTCGAGCGCGGCTCATAAGGACGACATTCGCCACGACTGGACGATCGAGGAGATTCTCGCCGTCCATGACCGGCCCTTGCTCGAGCTCATCTCTGCGGCGGCGCAGCTCCATGCCCGCTATCATGACGCTGGCGCCGTTCAGAAGGCGAGCCTGTTGAGCGTCAAGACGGGCGGCTGTCCGGAGGACTGCGCCTATTGCCCGCAGTCGGCGCATCATTACGAAGTCGATCTTGCGCGCACGCCTTTGATGCCGGTCGAGGACGTTCTGGCGATCGCCACGCGCGCAAAAAATGCCGGCGCTGATCGTTTCTGCATGGGCGCCGCCTGGCGCGAGGTGCGCGACGGCGCCGAATTCGATGCGCTGCTCGATATGGTGCGCGGCGTGCGCCGCCTCGGTATGGAAGCCTGCGTCACGCTCGGTATGCTGACGGAGCCGCAAGCCGAGCGCCTCGCCGAGGCGGGCTTGACGGCCTACAACCACAATCTCGATACCGGACCGGATTTCTATGCGCAGATCATTTCAACGCGTAGCTATGACGATCGCCTCGGCACGCTGAAGGCGGTGCGCCAAGCAGGCCTGCAGATGTGCTGCGGCGGCATTATCGGCATGGGCGAAAGCACGCGCGACCGTGCCGCCATGCTGGCCGTTCTCGCGAGTTTCGATCCGCATCCTGAAAGCGTGCCGATCAATGCGCTTGTCGCGGTCGATGGCACGCCGCTCGAAGGCCGCGACGCCATCGATCCTCTGGATTTTGTGCGGATGATCGCGACGACGCGGATCGTGATGCCGGCCTCGGTCGTCCGTCTGTCGGCCGGCCGCTCGGGCCTCAGCCGCGAGGCGCAGGTTCTGGCTATGGTGGCAGGCGCGAATTCGCTCTTCTACGGCGAAACGCTGCTGACGACGCCGAATGCCGCGATGAGCGCGGATGAGCTTTTGTTCGCGGCGCTGGCGCCGATCGAACGGGAGGCGGCGAATTAATCGCCGTAATCACCTCGGCGGGAGGTTGGTGGAGCCAGGCGGAATCGAACCGCCGACCTCTTCAATGCCATTGAAGCGCTCTCCCAACTGAGCTATGACCCCAACCCTTTTGCGCCCGTGGCTTGCCACTGTGCGGCCCCTTTGGGGAAGGCCGCCGCCTTATAACGCCGAAGCGCGCTAAGGCGAAGCACATGCGGAGCGGCTGTATAGCCGCTATGACCTTGCTCGACAAGCGCTGTGCCGATCGAGCGCATAAGAAGCGCTCAGCGCTCCTCGTCGCCGGCGAGATCGCCGTCGATAAGACCCGAGACATCGTCCGTGTCCTCTTCTTCCTCCTCGAGGAAGGTGTCGTCATCGGCCGTCTCGTCGTCGATTTCGACATCGGCATCAGCGCCGACATCCAGACTCTCTTCCACGGCTTCCGCCTCGTCCAGGGAGACGAGTTCGGCGCCGGTCTCAGCCTCGACTTCGTCGTCGTCAGGGACCCCGGCGCGGACCATGCGTGCCGCCGTCACCTGCTGGATCGCGCCGCATTTGGGACAGACGACCGGAGTCTTGTTGAGATCGAAAAACTTCGTGCCGCAGTGCTGGCATTGATGCTTATTGCCGAGCTCGGGTTTCGCCACGTGTGCCCTCTAAAAAGATCGCTTGTGCCGGATTGACGCCGGCGATGTCTAAAGCCTGCAGCCTCATATGCACTTCGAGCCGCGGCGCGCAAGATGCTTCAAGGCGCATGGCGACGGTCTCAGAAGGTCCGCCGAACCTGCAGGCGCGGCTTTGCCCCTGCCGCAGCGAAAAGGCCAGCGCTTTTTCGCTCCCGCGGTCGATTCTCCAGGGGATTTCGGTTAGTAAGCTCCACTGCGCCTGTCAATTGGAAGTTGTTGCCTCGTGCCGGGGAAGCCCGTCTTCGGGCATGACAGCTCGGCAAGGAGCGTGATACCAGCGGGTTAAGGGGCGCCTTTGGCTTTGCCCCGCCGCCTCCAGCCGATATCGTCGCACGCGCCCATGCCCTCCACTCCGCACGCCGCCATGTCTTCTGCTGCCATGCCTTCTGCCGCTCCCGTTGCCCCATCGCAGGGGCAAGCCCTGCAAGGCCAGCCGTCGGGTCCGCTGCGCGGCCGGGTCCGGCCGCCGGGCGATAAGTCGATTTCCCATCGCGCCTTCATCTTGGGACTGCTCACCGTCGGCCAGACGGAGATCGAAGGCCTTCTCGAAGGCGAGGATGTGCTGCACACCGGCCGCGCCTGCGCGGCGCTGGGCGCGACGACCGAGCGCCTGGGCGAGGGGCGCTGGAGAGTCTCCGGCATGGGGATCGGCGCGCTGCTGCCGCCGCGCGAAACACTCGATTTCGGCAATGCCGGCACAGGCTCCCGCCTGATGATGGGGGTTATCGGCGGCCATGGCCTCACCGCGCAGTTCGATGGCGACGCCACGCTGCGCAAGCGGCCGATGCGCCGGATTCTTGACCCTCTGACCGAAATGGGCGCCGAAATCCTCGCCGAAGCCGAGGGGGGCTGCTGTCCGATCGTTCTTAAGGGGACGCAGGAGCCGCTGCCGATCGAATATCGGACCAAGGTCGCCTCGGCCCAAGTCAAATCGGCCGTGCTTCTCGCCGGCCTCAATTCGCCCGGCCGCACCATTTTGGTCGAGCCGCAGGCGAGCCGCGACCACACCGAGAAAATGTTCAAATTTTTCGGCGCTTCGATCACGAGCGAAATTTTCGAGACGCATGGCCGCAAGATCACGCTTGAGGGCCGCCCGGAGCTGCGCCCCGCGAAGATCGTCGTGCCGGCCGATCCATCCTCCGCCGCCTTTCCTATGATCGCCGCTCTTATCGTGCCCGGTTCCGAGATCGTGATCGAAGGCATGATGATGAATCCGCTGCGCACCGGGCTTCTCACCACGCTTTGGGAAATGGGCGCCGACATCGAAGTGCTCGACCGGCGCGAGGAAGGCGGCGAGGAGGTGGCGGATCTGCGTATCCGCGCCTCGGCGCTGCGCGGCGTCGATGTGCCGGAAGAGCGCGCGCCTTCGATGATCGATGAATATCCGATCCTTGCCGTTGCGGCAGCTTTCGCATCGGGTGAGACGCGCATGCGCGGCTTGAGCGAATTGCGGGTCAAGGAATCCGACCGGCTGGAGGCGATCGCCGCCGGTCTCAAAGCCGCCGGCGTCGATTGCGCCATTGAAGGCGACGATCTCATCGTCGTGGGCCGCTCCGGCAGCGTGCCGGGCGGCGGCCTCGCTTTGACGCATCTCGATCATCGCATTGCGATGAGCTTTCTCTGCCTCGGGCTCGCCGCGCAAAAGCCGATGGCGATCGATGACGAGCGGATGATCGCGACGAGCTTTCCGACGTTCAAATCGGCAATGGCGCAATTGGGCGCGGTCTTTTCATGATTGTCGCGATCGACGGGCCGGCCGCATCCGGCAAGGGCACTTTGGCGCGCCGCCTCGCCGAACATCTGGGCCTGCCGCATCTCGATACGGGACTGTTGTATCGTGCGACCGCGCGTGCCTTGATCGAAGAGGGCCGCGATCTCTCCGACGTGAAAGCGGCGGTTGCGGCGGCGCGCGGCCTCGCTTTGCTCGATTTCGACGAAGAAAAATTGCGCGGCCGTGAAATGGGCGAGGCGGCCTCGGTCGTCGGCGCGATTCCGGAAGTCCGGCAAGCGCTGATCGAAAGCCAGCGTGCCTTTGCGCGCAGGCCCGGCGGCGCCGTGCTCGATGGCCGCGACATCGGCACGATCATTTGTCCGGAAGCAGACGTGAAGATCTTCGTGACCGCGACGCCGGAAACCCGCGCGACGCGACGTGCCCTCGAACTCAAGGGCCGCGGCGAGAAGGTCGATTATGCGAGCGTCCTCGATGATATCCGCCGGCGCGACGAGCGCGATGCGGGCCGCAGCCCGGCGCCGCTGCGGCCGGCCGAGGATGCCGCAATCCTCGATACGACCAAGCTCGACGTCGAGGCGGCTTTCAAAGAGGCGCTCGCCGTCGTCGAGGAGCGCCGGGCCTCGGCCTCACTCCTTTAAGAGCTGCCCGGAATAGACGATCGGCCCGGTGGCCTTGCCCGTCGGCGAGCCGCCCAGCGGTTCGACCGTCACGGCGAAACTTGCCTGCTCGACATGCGCGCTGGTCGGCAAGGGAATCTTGCGCGGTTCCTTATCGACGAGCCCCATGGATTTCGGCGCCTTGCCTTGGCCGATGTACCAGAGTTCAAGGCTGCGGCCTTCGGGCACTTGCGTCGCGACCGGACGCACGAAGACGCTGTGCGTAGCGAGATCGACGCGAATGATCAGCGCCGGCAGATCGCCACCGCGATTGACGACGGCGACATAAGCGGTCGCTGCCTCGCGTTTTTCGATGACGACACGATCGATTGCGAAGAGGGCGATACAAGCAGCGAAGGCGCTCGCTGCGATGGCGCAGAAGCGCCAGCGATTGCGCGAAGCGCGCAGCTCGGCGGTCGAGAGTGCGAGGGCTTCGATCGGCAAGGTGGACGAAGACTCACCAGACGACTCTTGCAAACGCCGCTCGATCGCCGACCAGACGGCTGCGGGCGGGGCCTGTTCGTGAAGCGTCGCCGCAAGCGGTGCGAGGCGCTGCTGCCATGTATCGACCGCGCGTTGCGCGTCATCGTTCGTGGCGAGGAGCGCCTCGAAGGCGGCGCGCTCATCGCGGCTCAACGTGCCGAGCACATATTCGGCTGCCTGCAACTCGATCTCTTCTGTCATGATGAGCTTTCCAGACAGGATTTGAGCGAATTCAGGCTGCGGAAAAGCCAGGTCTTGATGGTGTTGACGGGACGGTCATAACGCTGCGCCAGCTCTTCGCGCGAATAGCCTTCATAATAAGCGAGAAGGACGCAAGACCGCGCCGGCTCTTCGATTTGCCCGAGGCAATGCCGCAAGGCGGCGATATTGAGCATTTCGGCCTCGCCATCGCTAAGTGCAGCGATGTTTTCCCAAAGATCTCGTGCGTCGTCCGATGCGGCGAGCGGCATGACGCGCTTGGCGCGCAGCGTGTCGATGGCCCGGTTGCGGACGATCGTGATCAGCCATCCCATGGCCGGTCCAGTGTCAGCGGAAAAACCCTCCACATTCTGCCAGACCTTTAGAAAGGCATCCTGCAACACATCTTCCGCTGGACCCCTATCGCGCAGGATACGAAGCGCGACGGCGAAAAGTTTCGGCGCGGCGCGCTCATAGAGAACCTTGAAGGCACGCCGATCGCGCTGCGCGACGGCCTCGATGAGGGAGGCGAGCTCGGCATTGTCTTTCGACGTCAACGCACCACCTCGGTCCGATCATTCATCGCGCGCCGTCATGCCGTCATGAACGTGCAGCGATGTCCGCGTGCCTAGATCCGTTGCCGAAACTGGCGCGCATTGCCGCGCTTCGTCAAGACCGCAATTTTCGCGACATGATTTTTCGATTCGTCGAAACTTTCCGCGACGCCCTCCCGTAGCTTGAAATGACGAACCGATGTGGCGGATGCCACGTCAGCGTCGCATCCTGCGAGGAGACATCCCAGTGAGCAAACAACCAGTGAGACGCATTAAAGCTACCGCGCTCGCCTGCATCTTTGGCTTTGGCACCTGTGCGGCTTCGCTCTCTTTCGGCGGCATCGTTTCTGCTTATGCGGAACACGTCCCCATGGTGGGTGGCGCACCGATGTATCCGACGAAGAATATCGTCGAGAAAGCCATGCATTCGAAGGACCACACGACGCTCGTCGCGGCGGTCAAGGCGGCGGGTCTCGTCGACAGGCTCGAAGGCCCCGGCCCCTTCACCGTCTTCGCGCCGACCAATGAGGCCTTTGCGAAACTGCCGGCCGGGACGGTCCAGATGCTGCTGAAGCCGGAGAACAAGGCCAAGCTCACAGCGATCCTCACCTATCACGTCGTGCCCGGCAAATACACGGCCAGCGATCTGATGCACGCGGTCAAGATGGGCGGCGGCGAGGCGACGCTGACGACTGTCGAAGGCGCGCCGCTGATGGTCAAGGATGTCGGCGGCCGGCTCCAGATCATCGACGCCAAGGGCGACAAGGCCTGGGTGACCATTCCGAATGTCGAACAAAGCAATGGCGTGATCCAGGTCATCAACAAGGTTCTATTGCCGAGCTGACGGGACAGTTCGGCGATCCGCGGCGGATCGGTCGCACGTCCTTCGCTTGAAGAGATCCGCGCTTGAAGATCCGTCCGGGGCGGGATCGCGCGGTCAACGCGGTCCCGCCAGCACTTGTTTGCACTTACCCTGCGATGATCTTGGCATAGACGCCGCGGTCGATATTGCCGCCGGTCAGGATGAGACCGATGCGTTTGCCTTGCTGTGTGGCGCGCTCCAGCAATAAAGCGGCGAGCGGCGCCGCGCCGGCGCCTTCGGCAAGATTATGCGTTGCTTCATGATAGGCGCGCATGGCTGCGCCGATCTCTTCATCGCTCACCCGAATGATGTGCGCGGCGCCGCGCCGGATGATCTCCAGAGCCTCCGGCATCGGCACGCGGCAGGCCATGCCGTCGGCGAGCGTTGCCGCCGTCTGCGTCGTCACTATGCGGCCTGTCTCGAAACTTTGCGCATAGCAATCGGCTTCGCTTGAGACGACGCCGACGATCTGCGTCTTGAGGCCTAAAAGATCGCGGGTGCGGATGAGCCCGCAAATGCCGGAGCCGAGACCGATCGGGACATAGACCGTATCGAGATTTTCGACCGCGCGAAATAATTCGAGCGCGTAGGTGGCGACGCCGCATACGAGATCGGGATGAAAAGATGGCACGAAGATGAAGCTGCGCTCCGCGGCGATCTTGGCCGCCGTCTCCCGCGCCTCGTCGAAATCGCGGCCGCTTTCGATCAATTCGGCGCCGAGCGCCTGCATGGCGGCATTTTTTTCCGCAGAATTGCCGATGGGCACGACGATCGCGACCGCGAGGCCGGCGCGGGCGCCGGCGAAAGCGAGGCTCTGGCCATGATTGCCGCGCGTCGCGCTGACGAGACCATTGGGCTTTGCCCCCTCGCTGAGCAGATTTGCGACATAGACGAGGCCGCCGCGGACCTTGAAGGCGCCGACTGGCTGATGATTTTCATGTTTCACGAAAACGTCACAGCCGCTGCGCTGCGCCAAAAGCGGCCAGGCGATCTGCGGCGTTGGCGGCAGCACCGAATGGACGAGCGTGGCGGCTTTTTCGAGGGCGGGGAGATCGAAGGCGAAATCGGACAATGGCGGACGTCCAGTTGCGGCAGGATAGCGCTGGCGTAAGTCATGCTGCGCCGTGATCGACGTTTGCGCCGCCAAATCCGGCGAGATCCCCTTGCCGCTTGGCGCCGCACTTGCTAGATACACGACCTTGAACCCAGCTCAATACTGCCGTTTCGCGCCGGCCCGCCGCAAGGTAGGGGTCTTTCGCAACGCCGATAGACGCCGGCAGGCTTGAGCTCCCTTTAAAATCGAACCGCCGGCGCCGCCCGACCTCGGGCAATTCAGGAGAACCAATGTCGTCTACTCAAGCCTACGCGCCGTCGCGCGAGGATTTTGCCGCACTTCTTGACGAGAGCTATGGCCAAAATGATGCCCTCGAGGGCTCCGTCATCAAGGGAATCGTCGTTGCCATCGAAAAAGACGTTGCCGTCATCGATGTCGGTCTGAAGACCGAAGGCCGCGTTCCCCTCAAAGAATTCCAAGGACCCGGTCGCGACGGCGAGCTGCATGTCGGCGACGAGGTCGAAGTCTATCTCGAACGGATCGAGAATGCGCTCGGCGAAGCCGTCATCTCGCGCGAAAAGGCACGGCGTGAAGAGAGTTGGGTCCGCCTCGAAAAGGCGTTCGAAAGCCAGGAAAAGGTCGACGGCGTCATCTTCAACCAGGTCAAGGGCGGCTTCACCGTCGACCTCGACGGCGCCGTGGCCTTCCTGCCGCGCAGCCAGGTCGACATAAGGCCGATCCGCGATGTCACGCCGCTGATGGGCGTGCCGCAGCCGTTCCAGATCCTGAAAATGGACCGGCGCCGCGGCAATATCGTCGTGTCGCGCCGCACGGTTCTCGAGGAATCCCGCGCCGAGCAGCGCCATGAGATCGTCGCCAACCTCGAAGAAGGTCAGGTGATCGAGGGCGTCGTCAAGAACATCACCGATTACGGCGCCTTCGTCGATCTCGGCGGCATTGACGGCCTGTTGCACGTCACCGATATCGCCTGGCGCCGCGTCAACCATCCGAGCGAAGTTCTGACCATCGGTCAGACGGTCAAGGTCAAGATCATCAAGATCAACCATGAGACGCACCGTATTTCGCTCGGCATGAAGCAATTGCTCGAAGATCCCTGGCAGGGCATCGATGCGAAATATCCGGTCGGCGCACGCTTCCATGGCCGCGTGACCAACATCACCGACTACGGCGCTTTCGTCGAGCTCGAGCCCGGCATCGAAGGCCTGATCCACGTCTCCGAAATGTCCTGGACGAAGAAGAACGTGCATCCCGGCAAGATCGTCGCGACGAGCCAGGAAGTCGATGTCCAGGTGCTCGAAGTCGATCCGGTCAAGCGCCGCATCTCGCTCGGTCTCAAGCAGACGCTCGCCAATCCATGGGAAGCTTTCGTCGAGAAGCATCCGATCGGCAGCGAGGTCGAGGGCGAGGTCAAGAACAAGACCGAATTCGGTCTCTTCATCGGTCTTGCCGGCGATGTCGATGGCATGGTCCATCTCTCCGATCTCGACTGGAACAAGCCCGGCGAGCAGGTGATCGACGACTATAAGAAGGGCGATATCGTCCGCGCCAAGGTTCTCGACGTTGACGTCGAGAAGGAGCGGATCTCGCTCGGCATCAAACAGCTCGGCAGCGATCCTTTCGCGGCCAAGGCGCCTGAGGAAGCCGGCGCTGCCGCTCCTGGCGGCGATCTCAAGAAGGGCGCCATCGTCACCTGCGAAATCACCGAGGTGAAGGACGGCGGCCTCGAAGTGAAGATCGCTGGCACCGACCTCACCGCCTTCATCAAGCGGGCTGAACTCGCGCGCGACCGCGCCGATCAGCGTCCCGACCGTTTCGCCGTCGGCGAAAAGGTCGATGCCCGCATCACTCAGTTCGACCGCCGCGCCCGTAAGGTCGCGGTCTCGATCAAGGCGCTCGAAGTTGCCGAAGAGAAGGAGGCCATTGCGCAATATGGCTCTGCCGACTCCGGTGCGCTTCTCGGCGATATTCTCGGTGCCGCGCTGAAGGCGCGCGAAGCCGATGCACCGAAGAAGACTGCCAAGAAGAAGGACGACGAATAAGCCCGTCGCTTCTGGTCCTAATAAAAGAAGACCCGCGCGGCTGTCCGCGCGGGTTTTTTTGTCAGCCCGATTGGGGACTCTCTCATGCAGCTTACCGAAGGATGCGCCATCGGCATCGACTTCGGCACGACGAACAGCGTTGTCGCGGTCGCCAGCGCCAATGGCCATGTCGAATGCATGAGCTGGCCGACGGCGCAACGGCCGACGGACACGTTTCGCAGCGCGCTGATGTTCTGGCGCGAAGGACGCAAGCTCGCGCATGTCGCGGGACCGGAGGCGATCGCGCGCGCCATCGCACAAGACCGCGAGCAGCGTTTCGTCCAGTCCCTCAAGAGCCATCTCGCGAGCCGGCTCTTTACCGAAACGCGGCTGTTCGGGGAGCGTCTGACGATCGAAGACCTCGTCGCCATTTTTCTCCGCCATTTGCTCGCGGATGTTTCGCCGAAGATAGCATCCACCGTTCCCGTGACTGGCGGCCGTCCCGTCGTCTTTGCCGGCGAAAGGCCCGATGAAGGCCTCGCCATCGAGCGCCTCTCCACCGCCTATGCGGCGGCGGGCCTCGGTCAAATCGCTTTTGCATATGAACCGCTCGGCGCCGCTTATTGGTATGCCCGGACGCTCCGGCGCGACGAAACCGTGCTGGTGGCCGATTTCGGCGGCGGCACCAGCGATTTCTCGGTGCTGCGCTTTATGTGCAATGGACGCGAGATCAAGACGGAGGCGCTGGCGCATACCGGCGTCGGCATTGCCGGGGACACGTTCGATTATCGGATCATCGATCATGTCGTCGCGCCGCGCCTCGGCAAGGACACGGCCTATAGATCCCTGGAAAAGCTTTTGCCGATGCCGGCCTATTTCTATGCCGCCTTCGCGCAATGGCACCAATTGTCCTGGCTGAAATCGGCGCAGACGCTGGCCGAGTTGAAATCCTTGGCGGCCGCGAGCCTGGCGCCCCAAATGATCGAGGATCTCCTCACCATCGTCGAAATGGACTTAGGCTTCGAACTGCATCGCGCCGTCGCCGTACTCAAGGCCGAACTGTCGCATGCGCAGCAGGCGCATTTCAGTTTCGAGAAAGAAGGCGTGTCGATCGCGGCCGACGTCAGCCGCGCCGAGTTCGACAGCTGGATTGCCGGCGATCTCGACAAGATTGCGACGACCATGGATGCGGCGATCGCGGAGGCCGGCTTGACCGCGGCGGACATTGATGCGGTTTTCATGACCGGCGGCACGTCCTTCGTGCCGGCGATCCGTCGCATTTTCACGGATCGGTTTACCAAGGACCGCATTCATTTCGGCGACGCCTTCCAATCTGTCGCGTCCGGCCTCGCGCTCATGGCGGCGGATCGCGCCAGAGCTGCGGTTTGATGTCGGCGTGCGCAAAAGCTCTTACACTTTCGCGCATGATGCACTAGGTTGCGCGCCGTGATCGTCTCCCCGCGGTTTGGAAAACGCCACAATGTCGAATCCCTCTTCTGCCGATCATCTCGTCGATCGGCGGCTGCTTCAGCGGAAAGTTTCATTCTGGCGCATCGCCGCCTTTGTGCTCTTGATCCTGGCTCTCGCAGCTGTCGGCCTGCGGTTTTCCGGCGTGGAATCGCCGACCGCCGTGACGCCGCATATTGCGCGGCTCTCGATCGCAGGTCTGATCACCGGCGATCGCGGCACGCTGAAGCTGATCGATCAGATTGAGAAGTCGAAGGCGCAGGCGGTCATTCTCTCCATCGACAGCCCCGGCGGCACCACAACTGGCGCCGAGAAGCTCTACGGCGCGCTGCGGCAATTATCAGCCAAGAAGCCCGTCGTCGCGGTGGTCAGTAATATGGCCGCGTCTGGCGCCTATATCGCTGCCTTGGCGAGCGACCGCATCGTCGCGCAGGGCAATTCGCTTGTCGGATCGATCGGCGTCCTCATCCAATATCCCAATTTCGCTGGACTGCTCGACAAGCTCGGCGTCAAAGTGGATGCGGTGAAATCCTCGCCGCTGAAAGCGGAACCGAGCGGCTTTGAGCCGACGAGTCCCGAGGTGCGCCAGGCGCTCGCCTCGTTGGTTAACGACAGTTTCATCTGGTTCAAGGGGCTGGTTCAGGAGCGCCGCAAACTGAGCGATGCGGAACTGGCCGCTGTCGCCACCGGCCGCGTCTATACCGGCCGCCAGGGCCTCGCGCTGAAGCTCATCGACCAAATCGGCGGCGAACAAGACGCCGTGGCTTGGCTCGTGAAGACCAAAGGCGTGACGCCGGGGCTTCCCATACGGGATTGGAAGGCCGGCAGCAGCCTTGAGCGGCTTGGCATCCTCGGACTTTCCGGACGAATCGCCGGCGTTTTGGGGTTTTCCGGTCTGGCGCGCGCTTTAGATGATGCAGATGCCTATAGCAGCACGCGTTTACTTGACGGTCTCCTGTCGATTTGGCAAGTTGATCGCGTTGATTGAAGCCGCAGTGATTATTAAGACATCTGACCTCGGAAATTCGATTTCGAAGATTCGAAACTGGCGTGTGGTCGGGTGAATCTTCGAACAGGCGATGCATCGGAATTTTGAGGCATCTCCTGTGTGATGACATTGGTCTGTCTGAAGTGGCTTTGGTAGATGAGTTTCGGGGGCGGAACATGATCAAATCGGAACTCGTGCAGCGGATTGCCGATCGCAATCCGCATCTCTACTTGCGCGACGTCGAAAAGATTGTGAATGCCATCCTCGATGAGATCACCAATGCGCTGTCGCGCGGTGATCGTGTCGAGCTGCGCGGCTTCGGTGCCTTCTCGGTGAAGCGGCGCGATGCGCGGCTTGGCCGCAATCCGCGCACCGGCGCGCATGTCGCCGTCGACGAGAAGGCCGTGCCCTTCTTCAAGACCGGCAAAGAAATGCGCGAGCGGCTCAACGACGGCTATTCCGGCTGATCGCGGTCCGCAGGCGACATCATACAGGGACATTCGCAAGGACAGTCGGATGAAGCGCCTGCTGCAATGGCTCGGCCTGCTGATCCTCGTGATCTTGGCGATGATCGGCGTCGCCTTCTCGGTCGCCAATCGGCAAATCGTCTCGATTCATCTCGATCCGTTCACGGCGAAACCCACCGAGCAGATATCCGTCGAACTGCCGCTGTTCCTCGCGTTGATCGTCAGCCTCGCCTTGGGCGTTCTCATTGGCGGTTTTTTCACCTGGTTCGGCCAGGGCAAACATCGCCGTGCGCTGCGCGCGGCGCGGGGCGAATTGGCGCGACGGCCGATCTCAAATGGATGAAAATTTGAGCGACGCCAGTAAAGCTCAAGCTTAGTTCAAATAAATCTTGGCTCGGCCTTTGAAATGTGGCCCGCGCACCTGCCAAAGGATGTCTTTCTATTTCCCGTAGCCAAAAATCTGCTCTAGGCTCCCTCGCGTTTAGTCCAGCTTTCAAGGGAGGCTGGGGCATGGGTGTTGTTGTAAAAATCTGCGGCCTGTCCACGCCGGAAATGGTGGATGCAGCGCTTGCCGCCGGCGCCGATATGGTTGGCTTCGTCCATTATGAAAAAAGTCCGCGGCATGTCGCGCTCGACACGGCCGGAACCTTGAGCGAGCAGGTCGGCGACAAGGCCGTCAAAGTTCTCGTGACCGTCGACATGGGCGATATGGATCTCGCCCGTGCCATCGCCGCGGTCAAACCGCATGCCTTGCAATTGCATGGGCATGAGCGGCCCAACCGCGTGGCCGAGGTCAGCACCCGTTTCAATCTGCCGGTGATCAAAGCGGTCAGCATCGGCGACAAGCCCGGCGATATCGGTCGCATCACCTTCTATGAAGGCGTCGCCGATCTTTTATTGTTCGATGCCGCTCCAAAGGATGACGGCTCGGAGCTGCCGGGCGGCAATGGGACCTCCTTCGATTGGAGTTTCCTGCCGCAGCTCAATCTCACCACGCCCTGGCTGCTCGCCGGCGGCCTCAATCCCGAAAACGTCGGCGACGCCCTGACCAAGAGCGGTGCCTATGGCGTCGATGTCTCCTCGGGCGTCGAAAGCGGTCCTGGCATCAAGGATGCCGGCAAAATCGCGGCCTTCATCGCCAACGCAAGGGCGGCGGGTGAGGCGCGCGGCTGACTTTCGCACTGCACATCAGGACGACCGCGACTACGCTGTCGCGGCCTTAATTCCTTTTCCTTGCACCTTATGAGCTCGCGGCGCTATGGCAGGGCGGTCCGCAGCCGCGGCCCTGTCCGAGGCCGCCTGTCCAAGGTAGCCTGTCAAAGTGAGACCTCGTTGAAACCAGCAGCCCCTAATTCCTTCCGCATCGGACCCGATGAACGCGGCCATTTCGGCACCTTCGGCGGCCGTTTCGTCGCCGAGACGCTGATGCCGCTCATCCTCGATCTGGAGCGCCATTACATCGCCGCGAAGCAGGATCCGAGCTTCAAGGCCGAGCTCGATGGGCTCTTGAAACACTATGTGGGGCGTCCGAGCGCGCTTTATTTCGCCGAGCGCATGACCGAGCATTTGCGCGAAAAATCCAAGCAGCTCGGCAAGGACGGTGGCGCGAAGATCTATTTCAAGCGCGAAGAGTTGAACCATACCGGCGCGCATAAGATCAATAATGTGCTTGGTCAGATTTTGCTCGCAAGGCGCATGGGCAAGACGCGGATTATCGCGGAGACCGGCGCCGGCCAGCATGGCGTTGCGACCGCGACCGCCTGCGCCAGATTCGGACTCGAATGCATCGTCTATATGGGCGCCGTCGATGTCGAACGGCAGAAACCGAATGTGTTTCGCATGCAAATGCTCGGCGCCAAGGTCGTGCCTGTGCAATCCGGCGCAAAGACCTTGAAGGATGCGATGAACGAGGCGTTGCGCGACTGGGTGACCAATGTCGCCGACACTTTTTACTGCATCGGCACGGCGGCGGGCCCGCATCCCTATCCGGCGATGGTGCGCGATTTTCAATGCATCATCGGCGAAGAGACGCGCACGCAAATGCTCGCGGCCGAAGGCCGGCTGCCGGATTCGCTGTTCGCCTGCATCGGCGGCGGCTCCAATGCGATCGGGCTTTTTCATCCGTTCCTCGACGATCGCGATATCGAGATCTATGGCGTCGAAGCGGCGGGCTACGGCCTCGACAAGAAGCATGCGGCCTCGCTGGCTGGCGGGCGCCCCGGCGTGCTGCATGGCAACCGCACCTATCTCCTGATGGATGAGGACGGGCAGATCGAAGAGGGCCATTCGATTTCCGCCGGTCTCGATTATCCCGGCATCGGGCCGGAACATGCGTGGCTGAAGGAAACCGGCCGCGTCACCTATCTGTCAGCGACGGACGCCGAAGCGCTCGAAGCTTTTCAGCTCTGCGCCAAACTGGAAGGTATCATTCCGGCGTTGGAGCCGTCGCATGCGCTCGCCAAAGTCGCCGATGTCGCGCCGCAGAAATCCAAGGATCATCTGCTGGTGGTGAACATTTCCGGCCGCGGCGACAAGGACATTTTCACGGTCGCCGATCATCTCGGCGGGATGTGAGGGCGTCTCTATTGGACGCTGCGCGGGTCGACGAGTTTGCCGGAGTAAAGGAAACGGCCAGGGCGTTTGGGGTCTTCTTCGAGGAGATCTTCATCGAGCGGCAGGGTGACGGCTGGCCAGAGATCGCCTTCGGGCCGGTGAATCCACTCCAGAACCAGGAGAAGCTGATCGCCCTGCAAAATGAAATCATTTTCGACGGTGCGCCGCTCGCCGCCGACGATCAGCGTATGCATAACGTGATAGATGCCATGTTCGACGTCTTCATCGTCTTCATCGTCTTCATCGATCATCTGTCACCCCTTTCCAGTGACGGGACGCTGCCGCCTGGGCGGCTCGCTTCGCCCTTTCGCCCATTCAATCTTCATGCTAGCCCCTGCCGATGACCACCCGTATCGACACGCGTTTTGCCGAATTGCGCAGCCAGAACCGCGCCGCGCTCGTCACCTTCGTCATGGCCGGCGATCCGGACTTGGCAACTTCGCTCGAGATTTTGAAAGCGCTGCCGGCGGCGGGTGCTGACATTCTCGAAATTGGCATGCCTTTCACCGATCCGATGGCGGACGGTCCGGCGATTCAGGCCGCCGGCCTGCGCGCCTTGAAGGCCGGCACGACGCTCAACAAGACCCTGGCGCTCGTTGCCGAATTCCGCAAATCGGATCCCACGACGCCGATCGTGTTGATGGGCTATTACAACCCGATCTATGTGCATGGCGTCGACAAGTTTTTGGTGGACGCGAAAGCGGCCGGTGTCGACGGCATGATCGTCGTCGATCTGCCGCCGGAAGAGGATTCCGAATTGTGCGTGCCGGCGCTCGCCGCCGGACTTGCATTCATTCGGTTGGCAACGCCGACGACCGATGCGGTGCGGCTTCCGGCCGTCCTCGCCAATACCTCCGGCTTCGTCTATTATGTCTCGATTACCGGGATCACCGGTGCGGCGGCGCCCGAGGCGACGCAGGTCGGTGCCGCTGTCGCGCGCTTGAAGCGGCATACGCCTCTGCCGATCGCTGTCGGCTTCGGCGTCAAGACGGCTGCAAATGCGGCCGCGATCGCGTCGATCGCGGATGGTGTCGTCGTCGGCTCGGCGCTGGTCGAAGCGGTGCGCGGCTCGCTTGACGCGGACAACAAAGCGACGCCGAAGACGGTCGCGGCTGTGGCCGCCTTGGTTGCCGATCTGGCCGCTGGCGTCCGAACCGCCACGCGTGCCGCGGCGGAGTAGCTTATCAGCTGAAGGTTGCCCATGAACTGGATTTCGAACGTCGTCCCGCCGAAGATCAGATCCTTTCTGCGCCGCGAGACGCCCGAAAATCTCTGGGTGAAATGCCCTGAAAGCGGCGAACTCGTCTTTCACAAGGATCTTGAGAATAATTTCTATGTCGTGCCGGGCTCCGGCTATCACATGCGCATGCCGGCCAAGGCGCGCTTCGACATGCTGTTCGACAATGCGACCTATTCGGAATTGCCGACGCCGGAAGTGCCGCTGGATCCGCTCAAATTTCGCGATGTCAAACGCTATACCGATCGCCTGAAGGAGTATCGGCTGAAGACAGGGGCCGATGATGCCGTGCGTCTCTGCGCGGGCAAGCTCGAAGGCATGGAGATCGTCGCCGCAGTCCAGGACTTCGACTTTCTCGGCGGCTCGCTCGGCATGGCGGCGGGCGAGGCGATCATCGCCGGCATGCTGGCCGCAGTCGAGAAGTCCACGCCCTTCATCATCTTCACCGCTTCGGGCGGCGCCCGCATGCAGGAAGGCATGTTCTCGCTGATGCAGATGCCGCGCACGACGGTTGCGGTGCAGCGTCTGCGCGCCGCGCGTCTGCCCTATATCGTCGTGCTCACCAATCCGACGACGGGCGGCGTCACCGCCTCTTATGCGATGTTGGGCGATATCCATATTGCGGAACCAGGCGCTGTCATCGGCTTTGCCGGAGCGCGGGTGATTGAGCAGACCATCAGAGAGCGCCTGCCTGAAGGTTTTCAGCGCGCCGAATATCTGCAAGCGCACGGCATGGTTGATATGGTGGTGCGCCGGCATGACATGCGGTCAATCTTGGCGCGGCTCTGCGCGCTGTTGACGCGCGCGCCGCTCGCTGAAGCGGGGGCGGCATGAGCGCGGCCCCGCTTTCGAGCAGCGGGGACGATTGGGAAGCCATTCTCGACCGCCTGCTTGATCTGCATCCGAAGAAAATCGATCTGTCGCTCGGCCGCGTCACGCGGCTGCTCGAAGCGCTCGGCAATCCGCAGGAGCGGCTGCCGCCGGTCATTCATGTCGCCGGCACCAATGGCAAGGGCTCGACGGTCGCCTTCATGCGGGCGATCCTCGAAGCGGCCGGCTATAGCGTCCATGTCTATATCTCGCCGCATCTCGTGCGTTTTCATGAGCGCATCAGGCTCGGCCAGAAAGGCGGCGGCAAGCTTGTCAGCGATGCCGAACTCGCAGCGGCGTTGTCGCATTGCGAAAAAGTCAATGCCGGCCAGCCGATCACCTTTTTCGAGATCACCACAGCGGCGGCGTTCAAACTCTTCAGCGAGCATCAGGCGGACTTTCTCTTGCTGGAGGTTGGTCTCGGCGGCCGTGTCGATGCGACCAATGTCGTGGCGCCGCCCGCCGCCACGGTCATCACGCCGGTGTCCTTCGATCATCCGGAATTTCTCGGCTCGACCGTCGCCGAGATCGCCTATGAAAAGGCCGGCATATTGAAGTCGAAAGTGCCGGTAATCATCGGCCCTCAGGCTAAGGATGCCTACGACGTGCTGCTGCGCGAAGCACGCAGGGTCGCCGCACCTGTCTCGATCGCCGGCGAAGATTTCCATGTGCGCGAAGAACATGGGCGGCTGATCTTCGAGGATGCGCATGGCCTTCTCGATCTGCCGGTGCCGCGTCTTGCCGGTCGGCATCAGCATCAAAACGCCGCCAATGCGATTGCGGCCGTGCGTATCGTCGTGCCCGATCTGCCGATTGCGGCAATCGAAACCGGGCTTGCCAATGCCGAATGGCCGGCGCGGCTGCAGAGCCTGAACAAAGGCCCCGTCGCCGCGCTTGCGCCGGAAGGCGCCGAGATCTGGCTCGACGGCGCCCATAATGAAGATGGCGCGCGCGCAGTGGCGCAGGCGCTGGCCGATTTCGAGGAGAAGGCGCCGCGGCCTTTGGCGATCATCTGCGGCTCGCTCGCGACCAAAGATACGGCCGCCTTTCTGCGGGCATTCAAGGGACTGGCGCAGGAAGTCCTGGCCGTTCCGGTCAATGGCGAACATGCCGGCCGCACACCGCGCGAAGTCGCAGCGCTCGCCAATGCCGAAGGCATCCCGGGCGTCGCCTGCGAAAGCCTCGATTCGGCGCTGCGTTTTCTGGCGGCGCGAGATTGGCCGGTATCGCCACGCATTCTGATTACCGGCAGCCTTTATCTCGCCGGCGAAGTGCTCCGCTTCAACGAGACGCCGCCACGCTAGCGCTTTCTACGATTTGTTTGACTTCGATCCCGCGCCGATTTTGCGGGCTGGTAAAGTGCCGCGGATTTGCCGGGCAGTTTCCGAGAAAATCGGCCCTAAAATGCGCGAAAACGACCCTTTGTAAAACTAATGTAAGGGCCTCAAGCCATTGATTGTAAATTCGATGTAAGAAAAGCTAGGACGCTCTAAGCCGGGGTGGAATGCTGCGACCTTTTGTGCCATCTCAACCCTGCGGGCTGCCTGTCTGCCCGCATTTTTGAAAACTCAATGGAGGATCACATGGCTTGGACCACCCCGTCCGTCACCGAAGTTTGCGTCGGCATGGAAGTCACCAGCTACGCTTCGGCTGAGATCTGATTGGTTGCGCCCAATTCCGCCGTAAGCGGAGTTGGGCGTTTTCTCATTTGAGTGAGATTTCGCATTGCGTGTCCTTGTCCTTGGATCGGCTGCCGGCGGTGGCTTTCCGCAATGGAACTGTTTGTGCCCCGTCTGCCAATTGGCTTGGGCCGGCGATAAGCGCGTCAAACCACGTACGCAGTCGAGCCTGGCGATCAGCAGCGACGGCGAGAACTGGCTACTGCTGAATGCTTCGCCGGATTTGCGGCAACAGATCATCGCCCAGCCGAAGCTGCATCCGCATGGCGCCGGTCGGCAAAGCCCGATCGCCGGCGTCTTCGTGACCAATGGCGATGTCGATCATTTGACCGGCCTGCTGACGATGCGCGAGCAGCAGAGCTTTACGCTCTTTGGCAGCAAGCTGACTTTGGCTTTGACTGGCACAAGCGTCTTCGGCGTGTTGAACAAGGAGTCGGTGCATACCGTTCCTGTTCAGCTTGAAACGCCGGTCGAGACGCTCGGCCTCAAGATCACGCCTTTCGCCGTGCCGGGCAAAGTTCCTCTCTGGCTCGAAGACGCGCAGGTGAAGATCGGGACGGAAGACGAATCGACCGTCGGCCTCGAAATCACCGAAGGGTCGAAGCGATTCTATTACATTCCCGGCTGCGCCGAGGTGACACCGAAGATCCAGGAACGCGTCAGAGGCGCCGATCTGCTGTTCTTCGACGGCACGACCTTTACCGATGACGAAATGGTGAAGCTCGGTCTCTCGCAGAAGACGGCCTGGCGCATGGGCCATGTCTCGATGAGCGGCGAGAATGGCTCGGTCGCGCGCCTCGCCGATCTCGGTATCGGCCGCAAGATCTTTGTCCATATCAACAACACCAATCCGGTGCTGATCGAGGATTCGCTCGAGCGCCGGAATGTCGAAAAGGCCGGTTGGGATGTGTCCTATGACGGCATGGAGGTGACGCTATGAGCGCGAGCCTTTTGAGCGGGGACGAATTGGAAGCTGCATTGCGCAAGGTGGGTGCCGAACGCTATCACAATCGGCATCGTTTTCATGCGCGCCAATACGGCGGTCAATGCGCCTACGAAGAAGTGCAGGCCTGGGCGCTGAACCGCTATTATTATCAGTCGATGATCCCGATCAAGGATGCGACCGTGCTGACGCGGCTGACCGATAGCGAAGACCGCCGGCAATGGCGCAAGCGCATCGAGGATCACGATGGTCTGCAGGAAGGCGATGGCGGCATCGAGCGCTGGCTGAAGCTCACCGACAGTCTCGGCTTCTCGCGCGACTATGTCATGTCGACGGAAGGCATTCTTCCGGCGACGCGCTTTGCTGTTGACGCCTATGTCCAATTCTGCCGCGACCGCACGCCGCTCGAAGCAGTGGCGTCCTCGCTCACCGAGTTGTTTTCGCCGACGATCATCAGCGAGCGCCTGACCGGCATGCTCGCGAATTATGATTTCGTCAGCAAGGAGACGCTTGCCTATTTCTCGCAGCGGCCGCCGCAGGCGAAGCGCGATTCCGAATGGGCGCTTGCCTATTGCAAAACGCACGCGAAGACGCGGGACCAACAGGACTCGGTCATTAAGGCGCTGGAGTTCAAATGCAGCGTTCTCTGGACGCAGCTCGATGCACTCTGGACGGCCTATGTCGATAAATATGTGCCGCCGGGCGCTTGGGAGCCGGGAACTTGGGAGCCGGGCGCCAATGTCGTCAGCCGCGGCCAAGCCGCGTAAGGATATTTGATGAGCGACGCGCCAACCATTGCCGATGACGCCAAGCCTCACCTGCCGCGCGGCGTGCGCTTGAAGCATGATGATACGCGCAATGAATGGCTGTTGCTCGCGCCCGAACGCGTTGTCAAAGCAGATGCCATCGCCGTCGAGATCTTGAAACGCTGCGACGGCGTTGCGACATTGAGTCAGATCATCGACAGTCTCGCCGAGCAATTCAAGGCCGACCGCGACCGGGTGGCGACCGATGTCCGCGCAATGCTCGGAGAACTCACCGCCAAACGTATGGTGGACCTATGAACGCGCCTCAACCCATTGCGGAAAGTACTGCGAAACGCATTGCAGCTCCCGTCGGCATGAACGCCGAGCTGACCTATCGTTGTCCGCTCGCCTGCCCCTATTGCTACAATCCGGTCGAGGCCGACGCGCGCGGCGGCGAGCTCGATACGGAGACCTGGAAGCGCGTATTTTCCGAAGCCGCCGCCTTGGGCATCTTGCAAGTGGGCCTTTCCGGTGGCGAGCCGGCGGCGCGCAGAGACCTCGTTGAGATCGTCGCCCATTGCGCCAAGGTCGGCCTCTACACCAATCTCATCACTTCAGGTGTTGGTCTCACCCGTGACTCGCTGCAGCAGCTTGCCGATGTCGGGCTCGATCACGTCCAGCTCTCGATCCAGGATGCGGAAGCTGCCTCGGCCGATCGCATCGCCGGCTATCAAGGTGCCTTCGCCCGCAAGATGGATGTGGCAAAATGGGTGAATGAGGTCGATCTGCCGTTGACGATCAATGCGGTGATCCATCGTGCTAATGTCGCGCGGGCCGGCCGCATGGTCGAATTCGCGGTCGGGCTCAATGCGCGGCGGATCGAGGTCGCCCATACGCAATATTATGCCTGGGCTCTGGTCAATCGGAAGGCGCTGATGCCGTCGCGGGCGCAGACCGAAAAAGCCGTCGCGGAAGTCGAAGCTTTGCGTGAATTCTATGCCGGCAAGATCGTGATCGACCATGTGATTCCGGACTATTATGCGACCTATCCCAAGGCCTGCATGGGTGGCTGGGGAAAACGCACCCTCAACATCACGCCGCGCGGCAAGGTGCTGCCCTGCCAAGCAGCCGAGACCATTCCCAATCTCGAATTTTGGAATGTGGCCGAGCATCCGCTCGCCGACATCTGGTGGAACTCGCCGGCCTTCAACGCCTTCCGCGGCACCGATTGGATGCCGGAACCGTGCCGGTCCTGCGAGCGTAAGGAGATGGATTACGGTGGCTGCCGCTGCCAGGCTCTGGCACTGACCGGCGATGCCCGAAATGCCGATCCGATCTGCCATCGCGCGCCCGATCACGACAAAGTGGAAGCGATCGCGGCCACCTTCGACGGCACCGAGACCGAAATCCCGCCCTATGTTTACCGGCGCTACAAGACGTCGGCAGCGGTCGAATAGCGCGAACACATCATCGCGAGCTCTCTCGTCCGGCGTCGTCCTCGTGGCGACGCCGGCTTTTTATCGTCCGTGCGGCATATTTCGTGCGCAATGGTCTGACATAGGCGGCGCGGCAAAAGCTTTCGCGGAGAAGAGTCATGGAAGGCAAGACGGTCGTTCTCACGGGCGGCACTTCGGGCATCGGCGAAGTCGCCGCGGTGCAGCTCGCGGCTCTCGGCGCGCGCCTTGTTCTGGTCGCACGCGACAAAGCCCGCGGCGAGGCGACGCTCGCCAAGCTCGAAGCGCAGGCGCCGGCACGCGCGCATCGCATCCTGTATGGCGATCTCGCGCAACTCTCCGAGATGAAGCGCATCGCCGCGGAGATCGCCGCCGCGGAGCCGAAGATCGATGTTCTGATCAACAATGCCGGTGCCATGTTCGCGACGCGGCAGGTGACGAAGGATGGCTTCGAAAAGACCTTCGCCCTCAATCATCTCTCTTATTTCGTTCTGACCGCCGGCCTGCGTGAGCGCCTGCTTGGCTCGGCGCAGGCACGGATCATCAACACCGCCTCATCGGCGCATAAAGGCGCGCATTTCGACATCGACGATTTGCAGACGCAGAAGGCCTACAAGAGCTTCGAGGCCTATAGCCGCTCCAAGCTCGACAACATTCTGTTCACACGCGAATTGGGTCGCAGGCTTCAGGGCACGGGCGTCACCGCCAATTGCCTGCATCCGGGTTTCGTCGCGACGCGCTTCGGGGATGAATCCGGCGGTCTCATTTCGCGGGTGATCGGCATCGGAAAAATTTTTGCGATCTCGCCGGAGGATGGCGCCAAGACCATCGTCTATCTCGCGACATCGCCCAATGTCGCCGCAAGCAACGGCACCTATTTCTATAAATGTCGGCCGGCGACGCCGACACAGGCTGGTCGTGATGATGCGCTGGCCAAGGCGCTCTGGGACAAGACCGTTGCGCTGACCGGCGTCGATTGGGCTTAAGCGTCGTCCGATTTTTGTAACATCGATGCTGATGATCGCGGCCAGCGGGCCGCCGAGCCAGGAAACGTCTTGCGGAGGTGCTAAGAAGGCATTCTGCTAGAGCTATGGCTCATCCGGCAGCACGCACGCAGCCGAAGCGACTGGCCATGATGGAGGACAACCATGCGACGCCTGCTTCTCAGCTGCTGTCTTATGACAATCGCGACAAGCGCCTGGGCCCAGACCTGTGTCGTGAACGATCCGACCGGCACGCCATTGAATGTCCGCACCGAGCCGAACGGGGCGATTCTTGGAGCGCTCTACAATGGCGTGAGGGTTCAGATCATGGATACGGCCTACGACGGGAGCGGCAAGCGGTGGGCCTATGTCGTTCCTCTCGATGCGGGAAAGCGCGGATGGGTGTTCCGCGCCTTTCTCGCTTGCGAGTAAAAGCGGCGGTATTCACTTCGTGCAGGCGGTCAGCTGTTTTTCTTCGACCGAAAAGACCTTGCCGGCTTCGAGCGTCAGACCCTTGACGACACATGTGCGGCCGTCGGCATAGCCGATCTTGGCGTCATAGGTGCCGGGCACCACGGTGGGCAGGTTCAGCCGCTCGTCATGCTCGACGCTGCCGTCCTTATCCGCCTTGCAGAGATCTGGGCCGAAATCCTGCGCGCCGGTCTTCGCCAATTGCAGGCTGGTGACGGTCTGCATCGCGAGGTTCCAAAAGCGGATCGGCTTGCCGGCGGCGAGGGCGGCGGAGACCGCCAGAACGGACGCACAAAGAATGATGAGCCGGCGCATTGTTCCTCCCATTTGCCGTTGCCACAGGAGGCTAGGGCGCTGGCGCATTAGGTGCAAGCAAGAAGGGCGTCAGCCGTGTTTCGGCGAAAAGTTGCATGCCACATGCGAAGCGCCTAAGCAGGGGCCGGTTTCAATTGATTGAGGGGTTTTATGCGTCCGTCCAAACGCGCGCCAGATGAGATGCGGCCGGTCATTCTTGAGCGCAATGTGACGCGCTACGCCGAGGGCTCGTGCCTCGTCAAATTCGGCGAGACCCATGTGCTGTGCACCGCCTCTCTCGAAGACAAACCGCCGCAATGGCTGCGCGGCCAGGGGCGCGGTTGGGTCACCGCCGAATATGCGATGCTGCCGCGCGCCACCCATACGCGCACAAGGCGCGAATCGACGACCGGCAAACAGTCCGGCCGCACGCAGGAGATCCAACGTCTCATCGGCCGCAGTCTCCGCGCCGTCACCGATCTCCAAGCAATGGGCGAGCGGCAGATCACGCTCGATTGCGATGTGCTGCAGGCTGATGGCGGCACACGGACGGCGGCGATCACCGGTGCCTGGGTCGCCTTGCACGATTGCTTCAAATGGATGCATGGCCGCTCGATCATCAAGGATATTCCCTTGCGCGATCATGTCGCCGCTGTCTCCTGTGGGATCTCGAATGGTGCAGCGGTCCTCGACCTCGATTACACGGAGGATTCGGTCGCCGAGACGGATGCGAATTTCGTGATGACCGGGCAGGGCGCGCTGGTCGAGGTGCAGGCCACCGCCGAAGCTGCCGTCTTCACCGAAGCGTCGCTCGCCTCAATGCTGGCGCTTGCCCGCGCCGGAATCGCCAAGCTCATCGAATTGCAGAAGTGCGCCGTCAGCTAATGCCGAAGCAGCCGATGTCGAAGCTTCAGGGCCGCCTCGTCATTGCCACGCATAATGCCGGCAAGCTGTGGGAAATGCGTGAACTGCTTGCGCCCTATGGTCTCGATGCCGTCTCGGCTGGCGATCTCGGCCTGCCGGAACCTGAAGAAACCGGCGCGACCTTTCATGAAAATGCGGAACTGAAGGCTAGGCTCGCGGCGCAAGGCGCCGGGCTTCCGGCGCTTGCCGATGATTCAGGCCTTTGCGTCGAAGCGCTCGGCGGCGCGCCAGGACTCTACTCGGCGCGCTGGGCTGAAGTGGCACCGGGCGGGCTGCGCGATTTCGCCCATGCGATGGACAAGGTCGAGGTGGCGCTCAAGGATAAGGGCGCGCGGCCGCCTTATTCGGCGCATTTCATTTCGGTGATGGCGCTCGCCTGGCCCGATGGCCGGGCTGAGAGCTTTGAAGGCAAAGTCTTCGGCACTCTGGTGTTTCCGCCGCGCGGAACGCTTGGTTTCGGCTATGATCCGATCTTCCTGCCCGAGGGGCTGACGCGCACCTTCGGGGAGATGATGGCGGCCGAAAAGCAAGCGATTCCCGCGGATGGATCGCCCGCGCTTTCGCATCGGGCACGCGCATTCCAGGCCTTTGTCCGCGCCCATCTTGCGGGAGTGGACGGCGCATAAATGTCGCGCCAGTGTCTTCTTGCTGCGCTGCAATAATTTGCGATAATGAGACATTGCAGAGGCTGGGGTCCGGAGCGCTTCAATTTTTCCGGAGGCTTCTGGCAATTCCAAATGTCGAGCCGATCTTAGCGTGTGCGATGACGCACCGCCTGCGACGGTATTTTGGTTAACGTGAAGTGATGTCTGCGACCTGGAACACGAAATATGGCACGCGCCGCGTTCGGCATGATCCGCCGACGCTGACGGAGGCGATTGTCGCCGCGCAAGGCTTGTCCGATCAGCTGCAGGATCAGATCGAGATCGCCGCAAGCCTGATGGATATGCCTGTCGAGGCCGTGCGCGCCGAAGTCATGAAGGCCGCTCAGCCGCGTAGCGTGTCGCGTATCGTCACGCCCGCCGCCCGCGAAGGCGGCGTGACGCGCAGCGTCATCGTCGAGCGCAAGGTGACGCGCCGAGCGGTTCGCCCGAGCGGCTAAGCCGCGCGGAAGTCATTCGACTTTTCCTGAATAGACTTTAACGGTTGAGCCGCGCAATCATCGCATAGGCGAGAAAATGTGGGGGCAGGATCGGCTGCGCCCCGCCGATCACTTTTGGCAGGATCGGTGTCGGCATCGGCTGCGAAAAAGCCGTCTCGAGCGATGTCGGCCGCGCCGGCGGCAAGGGCACGTCGACGCTCGCGGGCGTCGCTTCGGCAAGCTGGGTCACCGGAGCTTCTGACTTTGGAAATTGGCGGGCCGGCGGCATCCGAGCAAAGACCGCCTCGGCGGGTTGCGTCCGCTCGCCGGCGCTTTGCAGGCGCGTCGCGACAAGCACAGGCTTCCGCGCGGGCGCGTTCGAAGGCGTCGGCTTGGTGCCGAAGACCGACATGACATTCGACCAGACGGCGCCGAGCGACGGGCTTTGGCCCCGAGACGGGCTCGCCGGCGCCTCCTTGGCAGCCACCATGATGCGCGGCGTGTTGCAGTTGCGGACGCCCATCGCAATCAATTCGGACCCCGACATGATTTTGAACTGCCGGGTCAGCGTACCGAGCCGCGCCCGCACGGGAGCGGGATAGGCATCCCACAATTCGTCCGATACGCCGAGATCGGTCTGCCGGTTGATCGCGTTGTAGGCCTGATGAAATTTGAAGATGCTGTCGGGGTAGACGCAGACATTCGGCAGGCTCAAGGCGAGCGTGCAGGCCGAGTGGCATTCATGCACGCGCACCTCGCGATCGGTCCGCCGATAAAACTCCGTTTGCGCCTGATAGTCCCTAACGAGGCCGCCGACATCTTTCATCACGATGACCGGCGCGGGCGCGGGCGGTGGATCAAGATAGCTCAAAACCGAACCTTCGCGACTGCATGGCTTGGTGCCGCCTTGGATTGGTGCCGCCTTGGCTTGGTGCCGCCCTGGCTTAGTGCCGCCCTGGCTTGGGCGTCTCGGGCCCGCAAAGCTCTCCGGCTTTCACCCTAGGAAAACGTGGTGAACGCGGCGTTAAACTTAGCCGCCGGCGGTCTCAGACGCGCCGCGCCTGCCATCCGCAGACGATGCTTTGCTTGAGCTTTGTGTTGCGGCTTTGCGGCAGGGATGGGGCGCCGGGCGGAAATTTCCCGAACGCGGAAAGACTGGCCCCCGCCGAAGCGGAGGCCAGCCAAGCTCGTGTCTTTGAAGATTTAGTCCGGAAAATTACACCCAAGTCTCGCTGCTGACGCCAGCGAGCGTGCGGACGCGTTCTTCGTCCTTGGCGAATTCCGCCGCCGGTCCCGAATAGACGACATGGCCGTCATCGAGCACGAAGGCGCGGTCGGCGATGGCGACGGCGGCGCGGACATTCTGCTCGACAAGCAGAACCGACATGCCCTCTTTGCGCGCCGCGATGATGATGCGGAAGACTTCTTCCACGATCAGCGGCGCCAGGCCTTGCGATGGTTCGTCGAGCAGCAGCAGCTTTGGGTTCAACAAGAGCGCGCGCGCGATGGCGAGCATCTCCTGCTCGCCGCCGGAAAGCTGCCGTCCCTTGTTCGATTTGCGCTCGGCAAGCCGCGGGAAGGTCTTATAGACGCGCGCAATGTCCCAAGGGCCCGGCCGATGGTAGGGCACTTTCAGATTCTCTTCGACCGTGAGGCTCGGAAAGATGCGGCGGCCTTCCGGCACATAGCCGACGCCGAGGCGCGCGACGCGGAAGGGCGACCATTTGGTCGTGACATTGCCGAAGATGCGGACTTCGCCCTGGCGGGCTTGGGTGAGGCCGACGAGGCTGCGCATCGTCGTCGTCTTGCCGGCGCCGTTACGGCCGAGAAGGGTGACGATCTCGCCCTCGGGAACCTGGAGGGTGACGCCCTGGAGGATGTGGCTTTTGCCGTAGTAGGTGTGGAGGTCCTTCGCCTCAAGCGCGAACTCACTCATGCCGCTTCGCTTCCAAGATAGGCGGCCTGCACGGCCTCATTGGAGGTTACTTCCTTGGGCGTGCCGTCGGCGAGCACAAGGCCTTCGGCGAGCACCATGATGCGCTCGGCCAGATGGAGCACGACACGCATGTCATGCTCGATCAGCACCATCGCGAGCTTCTGATCGTGATGCAGCTTGCGGATGAGCTGGGTGATGTCATGCGTCTCCTGATCGCCCATGCCGGCCGTCGGCTCGTCGAGCAGCAAGAGGCGCGGGTTCAGCGCCAGCGCCATCATGATCTCAATGGCGCGCTGATCGCCGTGGCTCATTTCGCCGACGAGGCGCGTAGACTTGTGGCTCAGGCCGCCCATTTCCAGCAGCTCCTCGGTACGCGCCTTTACCTTTGCCCGCTCAGAGGCCGAGAGCCGCATGCGCAGACGAAAGCCCGAGGCGACTTCGACCGCGATCTGCAGATTTTCATGGGCCGAAAGCTCGGGGAAGACCTCGGTAATCTGGAAGGTGCGCGCCATGCCGCGCCACACGCGGCGGGCTGGCAGAAGATTCGTCACATCCTCGCCGTCGAAGATGATCTTGCCCGAGGAGGGTGTGAGAAAGCCGCTGATGAGGTTGAAGAAGGTGGTCTTGCCGGCGCCGTTCGGGCCGATCACCGCGCGCAATTCGCCGGGTTCGACGATCAGCGATACGCCGCCGACGGCGACGAGGCTGCCGAAGCGTTTGGTGACGTTTTCAACGCGTAACAGGCTCATGATTTATGCTTCCGGCGAAAAAGTCCGAGAATGCCGCGCGGGCAGAACAGTACGATGAGCACGAAAGAAAGTCCGATGAAGGACATCCAATTCTGCGTGTGGCTCGACAGAACATCCTGGAAGACGACATAGATGGTCGCGCCGACGAGCGGGCCCCAGAAGGACCGCATGCCGCCCAAGACCGCCATGAGGACGAATACGCCGGACTGATCCCAGCGTAGATCATGCGGGCTGACGAAATTGTTGAGGAAGGCGTAGAGGGTTCCGGCGAGGCCGCAGAAGCCGCAGGAGATGATCCAGGAGATCCAGATGTGGCGGTCGACCGGAATGCCGAGAAAGCGGGCGCGGCGTTCGTTCTCGCGGATCGCCAAGAGCGTACGGCCGAAAGGCGAGCGCAATAGGCCGGCCATGATAGCGACCGCGATGATGAAGAAAAACAGCGTAAAGTAATAAAAGGCACGCTCGTAATGCAATATGTCGAGCTTGGCAAAGCCGAAATCGATCGGCAGGCGCGTCCAGTTCGAGAGGCCGTCGTCGCCGCCGGTGACATTGTTCCAGCGAAAGGCGAGAAAATAGAAGACCTGCCCGAAGGCGATTGTCACCATCGCGAAATAGATGCCGCGCAGATGAATGATCAAGAGGCCAATGAGCGCTCCGGCGACAAGCGCGACGATCACGCCGGCCGCCATGCCGGCGAGCGTGCTTGGAACAACATATTTGATGATGAGGCCCGCGCCGTAAGCGCCGAGGCCGAAATAGGCCGCATGGCCCATCGACAGTACGCCGGTATAACCGAGCAGGAAATTCACCGACATGGCGGCAAGGGCCATCACAAGGACGCGGGTGCCGAGCGCAGTATAGCCGCCAATGGCGTTGAACCAGAACGGCAAAGTGAGCAGCAGCAGCCATAGCAGCGCTTCGGCGACGAGTTTCTGATAGCGCCGATCGTTGATCCAACCCGGCGCGTCGCCGGCATATTTCGACGATGCGTTGCCCGATAAGAATTTCATGGAAAGCCTGTTCATCAAAAGCGGCCCTCTTCACCGAAGAGGCCGCGCGGACGCACCAGAAGAACCAGCCCCATCATCACATAGATGACCGCTTCGCTCGCCGAAGGAAAGAAAACGCTTGTGAGGCCGGAAGCGACACCAATCAAGAGACCGCCGAGCAGCGTTCCGGGAAGGCTGCCGAGACCGCCGACGATGATAGCTACAAAGCTCGGCATGATGAGATCGTTGCCGATCGTCGGCTGCAGGCCGAGCATGCCCGCGGCCAGCACGCCGGCGAGGCCTGCCATATAGATGCCGAGGCCGAAGTTCAGACTGCGCAGAATACGGACATTCACGCCGAGCACCGACACAGTCTCAAGGTCGAGCGTGCCGGCACGGATGCGCATGCCGAGACGCGTGCGGTTCAACACGATGAAGAGCACGACGACGGTCAAAGTGACGAGCGCCACCATGAACAGCCGATAGCCGGTCAAAAAGAAGAGGTCGGAGCTGAGCGGCGTAGACAGCCAGTCGGGAACTGCGAAGGGCTGGGTCTGTGGGCCCCAGATGAAGCGCGTGCCGTCTTCGATGATGTAGGCGAGGCCGAAGGTCAAAAGCAGGCTGTAGAGTGGATCGCGCCCGTAGAGTGGCCGGATCAGCCAGCGCTCGATGATGCAGCCCAAGACCGCAGTCAGGATCGGCGCGATGACGAGCGCGCCCCAGAAGCCGAGGAAAGGCATCAGCGCAAAGGCGAGATAGGCACCGATGGCAAGAAAGCCGCCATGTGCGAAATTGATCACGCCCGAGAGGTTGAGGATGAGCGACAGGCCGAGCGCCATCAGCGCATAGAAAGCGCCGATGATCAGCCCGTTGAACACGTTGAAGAGGATCAGCTGGGTCATGTGCTACACTTCTCGCTTACCCGCGCGCCGCGGATGCGAGCGTCATTTTATTGTTGCAAACAAAAATGCGGGAAAGCCCCGCGTCGGCCTTGCGGCGGCGCTTGGATCGATCCCGCGTTGCTTTTCTTCGACGTCAGGCCGGCCATTTCAAATGACAGCCGGTTTCTGCAACGGGCAGCGCTACGTCGATGCCTTTCACGACCTGATCGACATGGAACAGATCTTCAGGGCCGGCAGGGCCCTGCGCCACGGCATGGCCGACGTAGAGATCGGGCATCAGCTGGTGCGTGCCGGCCTGATAGAACGCTTTGTTCGGCATCAGGGCGACTTCCGGCGGCAGCTCGAAACCTTCGAGGCCCTTGGCAAGCACGCGCGCATCGAGGCTCTTCTTCTCATTGGCGATCAGCGCGCAAGTCCATGTCGACGCATAGCCGAACCAATGCCGTGCCGTCGGCACTTTACCGCCCGTCTTGGCTTTGATCGCGGTCACGAAATCCGCGACATGCGGGACGTTCGGCTGGTTCCAATACCATTCGAAGACCCAGGTGCCGATCCGCGCATTTGGTGGCAGACCTTCGAGCGCTTCGAGTTCCTGTTGGGCGCCGGCGATATGCGAACGCTTGTCGAGGCCGAACTGGACGGCCTGCTTGAGCGCATTGATCATGTCCTGGCCGGCATGCAGGAAGATGATGACGTCCGGATTGGTCGACTGCGCTTTGATCAGATAGGAGGAGAAGTCCGTCGTGCCGAGCGGGGTGAGCGACGAGCCGAGTTCGGTGCCGCCGAATTTCTTGAGGCTCGCCTCAAAGCCCTGCTGGAGCGTATGGCCGAAGGCATAGTCCGGCGTGATGAAGTACCATTTCTTGCCGAAGTTATCGAACAGCGTCTTGGATACGGAATTCGTTTCCATGCGCGTCGTGTTGCAGACGCGGAATACGTTCCAATGGCAATCGCTGCCGGTGACGGCATCGGTGTGACCACCGGTGACGATATGCAGGACGCCCGCTTGCGAGGAAACCTCGCCGATCGCCAGCGCCATCGAGGAGTTGACGTTGCCGAGAATGAAGTTGACCTTGTCGCGCTCGATCAGCTTATGGGCTTTTTGCACGGCTGTGCCGGTGTCGGTGCTGGTCGAATCTTCCGACAGCAGCTCGACCTGACGGCCAAGGATGCCGCCTTTCTTGTTGATCTCTTCAACGGCCAGCTGGCAGCCGATCTGTTCGTTTTTTCCGAGTTCGGCGTAAGTGCCGGTGAATGTATCGTCGAGCCCGATCTTGATGGGCTCTTCGCCGAGCGCCTTTACTATGTAGGGGCTCGTCACCTGCATCGCGCCCATCGCCAGGCCAGCTTGCAGCAGTCTGCGCCGCCCTACGGGGCGGGTGGTAATGTCCTCTGACATGCGTCTCCCCCTTGATTTTGTCCTCGCGGCAGCAAATCCCACCAATGTTGGTGGAAGCGCTGCAGGCACGTCGTGCCCACCGCGATGGTGCTGGCATTCATTGGGTCGTGATCCCAGCCAATCGAAATTAGCCTATCGCGAGCTGGCGTCAATGCGTTGATTGATAGGACTTTCGATTAGCTGGCCGTGCTCATCCATCCTTGGTGCTTGCCGCAGTTCAATAGCCTGCGCGCAGCAGAGCAAGACCGTCGGCCCTTTTCTTTTGGCGGCGGATTGCATCGCCGGCATGACAGTGGCTGTCACATTGAGGCGTCGCGTCACATTGGACCCCGCCCATGCGCGATCAATGCGAGACGGGGCATCGCTCGTTGCGGCCGAGCGCGCTTTCTCGATCACGCCGCGATGCCCGATCGGACGTGATGCCACATGAGACGCGATGCAGCGCCTGTCGGATGCGAGGCCGCGGAAGGCGCCCTGTGGCGGTGGCAATGGCCACGCTTGCGCATACCCTTTTAAGCTTTAGCCATGCCCCTTGATGACCAAGTTCAGGCAAGAAGCGACATTCAATCGCTCTTTGGATTTAGACTTTGTCACCATCGGCCGCCGGTTCATGTGTTATAGACCCGCCGAAATCGATCATTCGTCCAGCCGCTTGCTATCAGCCGAGCGGCTTCAAGGGGACCATTATGCAGCAAGAAGAGCTCCGCGCGACCTGCTCATTGGCGGCGGTTTTTGCCATGCGCCTTCTCGGCTTGTTCATGATCTATCCCATCTTCGAAGGCTATGCCAACCATCTGCACGGCGCGACGCCGGCGCTGATCGGTCTCGCGCTTGGCGCGTATGGCTTGACCCAGGGGCTGCTGCAAATCCCTTTCGGTCTTCTCTCCGATAAGGTCGGACGCAAGCCGATGATCGCCATCGGCCTTGCCTTCTTCGGCATCGGCAGTGTCGTCGCGGCGCTCTCGACCTCGATCGCCGGCGTGCTGCTTGGCCGTGTCCTGCAAGGCACGGGCGCTGTCGGCTCGGTCATTCTCGCGCTCGTCGCCGATCTGACGCGCGAAGAAGTGCGCACCCGCGCCATGGCGATCGTCGGCATGACCATCGGCCTCTCCTTCCTCGGCGCGATCATCATCGGCCCGATCTTCGCCAGCATCGTCGGGGTGTCCGGCGTCTTCTGGTTGACCGCGGTGCTTGCCCTCATCGGCATTGCCATCACGCTTTTGCTCGTTCCGACGCCGGTGCGTATTGCACGCCACCGCGATGCGGAAGCGGTGCCGGCGCTCTTCGCGCGGGTTCTTGCCAATCCCGAATTGTTGCGGCTCGATTTCGCGATCTTCGTGCTTCACGCGATCTTGACGGCGAGCTTCCTCGCCTTGCCCGGGCGGATTTCGACGGCGCTGCATCTGAGCGGCGCCAATGATTGGATGATCTATCTGCCGGTCCTTTTGGTCTCGGTTGTGCTGATGATCCCGGCGATCATCGTCGCCGAGAAGGGCGGCCGCATGAAAGAAATGTTCATCGCGGCGATTGCGCTTTTGACGGTCAGTATATTGGCGCTGGCTGTGGGCGGCGGCTCCGCCATCGTCGCGGTCGCGGCGCTGATCGGTTTCTTCACCGCCTTCAATATCATGGAGGCGATGCTGCCGTCGCTTGTGACCAAAATTGCGCCGGCCGACGCCAAAGGTACCGCGACCGGCGTCTATTCGAGCCTGCAGTTTCTCGGCATCTTTCTCGGCGGCGTGGGCGGCGGTTTCGCCTTCGCTTGGCGCGGCGCGACCGGCGTCTTCATTTTCACCCTGACACTCGCGGTGATCTGGCTCATGGTCGCGATCATGATGCGCAAGCCCGGCCGCTATACGAACTATATGCTGCATCTCAAGACGGTCGATCTGCAATCGATCGGCGCGCTCGAATCCAAGCTCAAGAGCGCGCCTGGCGTCATCGAGGCGGTGATCGTCCCCGATGAGGCGGTCGCCTATCTCAAGATCGAACGCGGCAAGTTCGATGCGGACACGGTCGCTCAAATCGTGGGGGCCTAAGGCCCACCGTACCGAGCGCTCGGCCTGCGGCGCATTTTTTGCGCCGCAACGAGGCTTTAATCGTCTGGCAATGATGGGCGGCTAATCTGCGCATGGGCAGTGTCCCATGCGCCGAACCTGGTCCCTCGGGGGATGACGCAGCTCCCGCGAGGTTCCCATGCCGACCAATATCCCATCCCACCCCGGACTTTTCGGCAGCCGCCAGAGGGATTGGCGGGAGACCGAGGCGGTCTTTCCCGTCCTTTGTTCCTGGCTCATCGCTCTATGGGCGGTCGAACTGTCGACAGTCGTGATGGCCGTCAGCGCCAATGCCGGCGCGCTTGATACGATCAATCAGGCGTTTCTGTTCACCTGCTGAGATCGGCGCGTTTCTATTCGGTGGGTAGACGCCCGGTCTCCTCTTCGGCCGGGCGGGATCTCCTTCGTTGCACCGGCTCGGGCAAAACTATCCCTCGCGAAATTCGTCCCTTCGGTAGCCCTGCGCATAAAGCAGCACGGTCAGATCGCCATGATCGACCCTTGCCTGCGCGGCGGCGGCGACCGGCGGCTTTGCGTGATAGGCAACGCCGAGGCTCGCTGCTGCGAGCATGGCAAGATCATTGGCGCCATCGCCGATGGCAAGCGTCCGCTCTTCGTCGATGCCTTGGGCCGCGCGGAAATGCTGCAACGCCTCGCGTTTGGCGGCGCTGCCGAGGACCGGCTCTTTGACCGCGCCCGCCAAACGGCCGTCTTCGATGATCAGCTCGTTGCAGTGGCAGGCGTCGAAGCCGATCATCGCTGCGATCTCTCGCGTGAACAGGTTGAACCCGCCTGAGACGAGCGCCGTATAGGCGCCATGCGCGCGCATCGTCTGGACGAGGGCGCGGGCGCCCGGCGTCAAGCGTACGCGCTCGGCGATGACTTCGGCGATGACCTCGACCTTCAGGCCGCGCAACAAAGCGACGCGTTCGCGCAAAGCCGGCTCGAAGGCGATTTCGCCGCGCATGGCACGATCTGTGATGGTGGAGACATGGTCTCTGAGACCGATATAATCCGCCAGCTCGTCGATGCATTCCTGACCGATCATGGTCGAATCCATATCGGCGACGAGGAGCGTTTTGCGGCGCGTCGCCTCAGGCTGCAGGATGAAATCCACCGGTAAATCGCCAAGCGTCCGGCGCAAGCTCCCGGCGATATCGGGCGCGCCGCCTGTCGGCACATAGACGATGTCGGCGGCGACTCCGTCTTCGAGCCAGCGGGGCGCGGCGGCGCCCGGCAGCTGCGCGGCCAAAATCGAGAGCAGCGCCGGGCTGAGTGCGGGCTGCGCCTTCGCCGCCACAAAGGTCGCGACGTGACTCATATGATTTGGCTCATGCGTTCTCTGCGGCCCCGGATCGCTTTTCGCGCGTGGCAATCTAGCCACGCCGGCCCTCATTCACGCTCGTTTACGCAGAGTTCCGCTCTGCGTCGAGAAGTCTCGCTGACTTGACATCGATTGCATCCCGGCCCATCCCTTTTGGCGGGACACCTCTCCCCAACGAGAGGCACCCATCTGAAAGGATGGATTAGATGGCGATGAAGGCGCCCGGCATTCGGCCGGCCACTCCCTATTTTTCGTGCGGCCCCTGCGCAAAGCATCCGGGCTGGAGCTTGCAGTCCCTTCAAAAGGCGACGCTGAGCCGTTCCCACAGATCGAAGCCCGCCAAAGCCAAGCTGAGGCTTGCGCTCGATCTGACGCGCGAAATTCTCGAAATTCCCGCCGATTACCGAATCGGCATTCTGCCCGGCTCGGACACTGGCGCCGTCGAGGCGGCGCTCTGGTCGATGCTCGGCGCGCGCGGCGTCGATGTGCTCGCCTGGGATGTTTTCGGCGAAGCCTGGATGACCGACATCATCAAGGAGCTGCGCATCTGGGATGCGCGCACGCTGAAGGCCGAGTATGGCAAGATCGCCGATCTGGCCTCCGTCAACTTCGACCATGACGTCGTTTTCACTTGGAACGGCACGACCGCCGGCGTCGTGGTGCCGAACGGCGATTGGATCGCCGCCGACCGCAAGGGCCTCACCATCTGCGACGCGACCTCCGCCGTTTTCGCGGACAGGCTCGATTGGCCGAAGCTCGATGTGGTCACCTTCTCCTGGCAGAAGGTTCTTGGCAGCGAGGCGGCGCATGGCATGATCGTGCTGAGCCCGCGCGCCGTCGAGCGGCTGCAAACCTATACGCCGCCGTGGCCGCTGCCGAAGCTGTTCCACCTTGCCAAGGACGGCCATCTCGTCGACAGCATTTTCGAAGGCGAGACGATCAATACGCCCTCGCTGCTCTGCGTCGAGGACTATCTCGATGCGCTCAATTGGGCGAAATCGGTCGGTGGTCTCAAGGGGCTCATGGCCCGGGTCGCGGCCAATTCGGGTGCTCTCGGCGCCTGGGTCAAGCGGAGCGATTGGATCGATTTCGTGGTCCAGGATCCGGCGGTGCGCGCCAATACGAGCGTCTGTCTGAAGCTTGTGGATCCGGCGCTCGATGGCCTTGCCGGCGAGAAGCGCGCGGCCTTCATCCGCTCGATCATCGACCTTCTTGACGCCGAGGGAGTCGCTTACGATATCGGCTCCTATCGCGATGCGCCTCCGGGCTTACGCATCTGGTGCGGTGCGACGGTCGAAAAATCCGACATCGAAGCGCTGACCCAGTGGCTCGACTACGCCTTTGAAAAGGTAAAAGCGGATTTCCTCGTCGCGGCCTGAGGCGCGCCTAAAACCGCTTCGGTCGAAGGACTGCATGCCGATGGCTCCCCGCGTCCTTGTTTCCGATGCTCTGTCGCCTGCGGCGCTTGCGATCTTTGAGATGCGCGGCGTCGCGGTCGATTTTCAGCCTGATCTCGGCAAGGACAAGGAAAAGCTTGCCGCGATCATCGGCGATTACGACGGGCTCGCGATCCGGTCGACGACCAAGGTCACGTCGAAAATCCTCAACAAGGCGACGCGCCTCAAGGTGATTGGGCGCGCGGGCCTCGGCGTCGACAATGTCGATATTCCCGCCGCGACAGCGAAGGGCGTCATCGTCATGAACACGCCCTTCGGCAATTCCATCACCACCGCCGAACATGCGCTGGCCCTGATGTTCGCGCTCGCCCGGCAGATTCCCGCTGCCGATCTTTCGACGGCGTCGGGCAAATGGGAAAAGAACCGCTTCCTCGGTATTGAGATCACCGGCAAGGTTCTGGGCCTTGTTGGCTGCGGCAATATCGGCTCGATCGTCGCCGATCGGGCGATCGGCCTGCACATGCACGTCGTCGCCTTCGATCCATTTCTATCGTTTGAGCGCGCTCGCGATCTCGGCGTGGAGAAGGTCGAGCTCAACGAGCTTTTGGCGCGCGCCGATTTCATCTCTCTGCACACGCCTTTGACGGCGCAGACACGGCACATTTTGTCGGCGGACAAGCTCGCGAAGACGAAGAAGGGCGTGCACATCGTCAATTGCGCCCGCGCCGGGCTGATCGATGAATTTGCGCTGCGCGCGCTTCTCGATTCCGGTCATGTGGCCGGCGCAGCGATCGATGTCTTCGAGACGGAGCCTCCGGTTAAAAGTCTCCTGATCGGCCATCCGAATGTCGTCTGCACGCCGCATCTCGGCGCCTGCACCAAGGAGGCGCAGGAGAATGTGGCTTTGCAGATCGCCGAGCAGATGTCGGACTATCTGACCCGCGGCGCCATCACCAACGCCGTCAACTTCCCGCCGATCACGGCGGAAGAAGCGCCGAAGCTCAAGCCCTTCATCGCGCTCGCGGAGTGTCTCGGTTCCTTTGCCGGACAATTGACGCAGGCCGACATCAAGAAAGTGTCGATCATCTATGAAGGCACCGTCGTCAATCTTAATCGCAAGGCTTTGACGGCCGCAGCCATCGCCGGTCTTTTGCGACCGGTGCTCACCGATGTGAATGTCGTCTCGGCGCCGTCGATTGCGAAAGAACGGGGCATCGTCGTCGAGGAAGTGACGCGCGATGCGCAAAGCGATTATGAATCCGTCATCACGCTGACGATCGAAACCGAGGGCCAGCAGCGCGCCATCGCGGGTACGGTCTTTAATAACGGCAAGCCGCGCGCCATTTCGATCAAGAACATCAAGACCGACTTCGAATTCAGTCCAACGATGATCTATGTGACGAATGAGGATAAGCCGGGTTTTGTCGGCCGCTTCGCGAGCTTGCTCGGCAATGCGGGCATCAACATCGCGAGCTTTGCGCTCGGGCGCGATTGCGCCGGCGGCTCGTCGATCGCGCTCATCTCGGTTGATGCTGCCGTGCCCGACAAGGTCTTGGCCGAGATTCGCCGGCTGCCGGAAGTCAAGCAGGCGAGCACGCTGAAGTTCTAGCGCGTGCGCAGGTTTTTCAGTTTGAGGCTCAGCGTCTCTTTAAACTGCCGGGCGCGTGACACGGCGGCTTTGAGATTGCCGCGCAAATTCCGATAGGCGCTTTCGCGCCGCGCCATTGCAGCGAAACTCTGTCCCTGCGCGCCATCATAGGCGATGAAGAGATCGCCGATGGCGATGCGCTCCGCCCAGATGCGATCGATCATCGGATGATCGGCGCAGGCGCAGGAGTCCGTGAGCGTGACGCCTTTGTCCGCGAGCAGGGTGGAGGTCACGTCCAGCGCCAGAAGCACGCCAGGCGAAAAGGCCGCGAAGGCTTCGTCATAGGCCGTCTTCCACCAGAAGGCGCGGGCGCCGCTCTTGAGCATCAGCGCCATGGCGATCGGCCTGCCGTCGAACACGAGACTGACG
This sequence comes from Methylovirgula sp., assembly GCA_052144065.1. Taxonomy (GTDB): domain Bacteria; phylum Pseudomonadota; class Alphaproteobacteria; order Rhizobiales; family Beijerinckiaceae; genus Methylovirgula. Next base: position 44,657 of record JBKQRA010000192.1, read on the forward strand.
ATGAAATAGCGATTCTCCGCGGCGAGCGCGCCGAGCGCTTCACGGGCGAAATCGGCGCGGCCGCGCGATTGCAGAAAAGCGGTGCCGCGGCGGCCTTTCCAGCCTTGGCTTTCGAGCTTCAGAAAGGCTTGCGTAGCCGCCGGCAAATCTTGCTTGCCATGTGTGATTTGCACCGAGAGCGCGCCTTGCGCTTCGAGCAGTTTGCGCGAGCGCTTGAGATTGCGGCGGCGATGTCCGCTCAGCGTCCGCTCAAGATAGGCATGCGGCGGAGTGCCGCCGGCAAGAGCCGCACGTTCATGCGGATCGAAGATCCGGAGCGCCCGCCCTTCGGCCGCTGCGCGCGCCCGCAGGAGCTGCGCGACCGGGCCGTCCTGCGGCAACATCGGGAACATCAACCCGCCGGCGTGAGGCATATGCGCGTGGCAATGGTTGAGGATAGCGACAAGCGCCTCGTCGGCGCGATCCGGATCGAGCAGCGGCGTGCCGAGCGGCGCCTGTTCGTTGATCCAGAGCCGGCGCGGCAGGAACGCGTTAAAGCCAGATGCCGGCGCCAGCGGACAGACACCGACAAGGCTGCGCTCGGCGCTGTCATCATCCGCCCAGACGAAGAGGAATTGCGGCGCGTCACGGCCTGCGAGATGGCGGGCCGCTGCCAGCGCAAAGCCTGGTGCGAGAAAAATATTCGGCTCGAGGCAGTGATCGGCAAGGCGCTGCCAAGCCGCGACATGCGCCGCGGCACCTTCGGTATCCAGGACCTCCACCTTCAGAGACGCTCGCATACGAAAGCTCTCCTCCAGAGCGGCTGTGTCCGATCGCGTCTCCTGATAGGACATCAGCATCATCAGCGAACACAAACTCTGTTGAAACTTCGTGCGATTGCCCCGGACTGAGACAGAACAGCTCAAATCGAAGCAGCCCGCCGGTCCGACTGTCGGAAACGCGCAAGCTGGATACCGCACCGGCCAAACGCTGCGCGCTAACCTTAATTCGGCGCGTTGCCGGGGCCTTCCGGATGGGCAGGATCGGCGCCGAGGCCCATCCGGCCGCGGGTGCCTGACCAATCATAGTCGCGCCGGTCGCAATCGGCCCGCGATACACATGGCGCTGCTGGCGCCGCGACCGACGGCCCTTTGGTCGGAACCGCGGGCGCGGCGGCGGCCATCTGCGCACCTACCATGGCGGCGGCAAAGGCCAGAATTTTCGCCCTCGAAATCATCTTCGTCGTGTCCTGCAGATCAGCCGGCCACCAGCGTGCCCGCCATTTCATCAAGCACGCGGGCGACGGCCGAATGGCGGCGGCTCGTCTCGATATAGCGTGCGACTTTCGGATAGGCACCGATCAGATCGCGATCCATGAAGGCGCCGATCGCGCGCGGCACGCCGGAGAGGGCGGGGGCGAGCTGGCAGTCGGCGAGCGTCAAATGCGGCCCGGTGGCGAAATCCTCGCCGCTGAGCGTTGTTTGCAGATGCGCGAGACCGCGCACGATCCGCGTCAGCCGGTTGGCGGTGGCGCTCTCGTCGCGGGGCTGCGCGTCGACGAGCGCAAGCAGCTCGGCGGTCTGCGTCATGATGAGGTTTTCGCCGACGCGTGCCAGCATGCGCACGAAGGCGCGGGCTTCGGCGGAGACCGGCAGCAGCGGCGGGACGGGAAATTTTTCCTCGAGATATTCATTGATCGCGGCCGATTCGGGCAGCGCCGTCCCATTGTCTAGGATGAGGCAGGGGATCGTGCCGAGCGGGTTGATCTTGTGATAGTCCGTGGACCGGAGGCCTCCGGGCGGCACTTCGATCGCGATATCAAGGGCCTTGGCATGGATCGTCATGCGCACCGTCGCGGAAAATGGCGAGCACCGTTCCGAATAGAGCTTCATCGGGGTCCATCCTCTGCGCAAGGCTAAGGACTTCTCATGCCCGGCGGTTGCGGCAAATCAAAGCCCATCCCGCGGCCTTGCGATTTTTCGCCCGGCTTTCCTTTCGGTGGGAAATATGCATGGAAATCAGCGGCATTTTCACTGACGAGGCCGGATCGTGACCAAATGGGACGTGTTTTTCACCGCGACGAAAATCACCAAGGGGCTGGAACTCGATTTTTTTGACAGTGCCGCCAAACCTGGCGAGGCGCCCAAGCCGTTAAAGAAATTCGACGTGCTGAATATTGAGGTCACGGCGCGGCGGACGAAATTCGAGGGCACGGTCGTCGAGGTGCGTCCAAGCGGCGAAGCCGTCATCTTTGCGCAAAATATTCGCTGGCTGATTTCGCCGGCGACCGAGACCGATGTCGTGCATCCGATCAAAACGCTGATGAACCCGCAAATCTGGTTCGTGCGGGACGAGATCTCTTAAGCGCCGCTGATTTCAGCGGTGCGGTTGCCGCTTCATTTGTGATTTTTCGCTTTGCCGTCCTTGCCCTGCTTTTTCGTGCCATCGCCCTGGGCGGCGTGATAGAGGCGGCGGATCTCGGCGAGATCGACATGCGGCGGTGGATATTTGGGATTCATGTCGTCGAGCGCATCGGCGATGATTTTAGCGACTGCAAGGTTGCGGAACCATTTGTAGTTTGACGGAATGATGAACCAGGGCGCGTCCTGTGTCGAGCATTTGGCGAAGACGTCCTCGAAAGCGTCGATATAATCGTCCCAATATTCGCGCTCTTTATAGTCGGCTTCGCTGATCTTCCATTGCCGCTCCGGCGCGTCGAGCCGATCCTTGAAGCGGCGCAGTTGCTCATCCTTCGAGATATAGAGGAAGAATTTGAGGACGGTCGTCTTAGTTTCGGTCGCGATCAGCCGTTCCCACTCGTTGATGAAATCATAGCGCTGTGACCAGATTTTCTTCGGCACGAGATTATGAACGCGGGCGACGAGAACATCCTCATAATGCGAGCGGTTGAATACGGCGATGTCGCCCTTGGCTGGCGCATGGGGATGCACGCGCCAGAGAAAATCATGGCGCTTTTCTTCGGCTGTCGGTTCCTTGAAGCCGGTGACGCCGACGCCTTCCGGATCCATCGAATTGATGACATGCCAGCAGGTGCCGTCCTTGCCGGCGCCGTCTATCCCTTGCAGCACGATGAGCAGCGCCTGTGAGCCGTCGGCATTGAGCCTGCGCTGCAGGACGCTGATCCGCTCCTTATGATGGGCGAGCTCGGCCTCGGCCTCTTCTTCTTGATAAGAACCATGCTCGTCCGGATCGACATGGGCGAGTTTGATCCTCGCGCCGGGCTCGACCAGAAATTTTTTGCGGAAATCCATGTCTATCCGTCGCTCTCCGCTTGCCGTTAATGCGCGGGGCCGGGACGCAGCGTCGGCTGCGTAATAGCCGCGAGCAGCACCGCCAATATGCCGGTCAGGAAAATGCCGTCAAAGGTGCCGGCGCCGCCGATAGATGCCACGGGTGCGCCGAGGCTTTGCACCTTGTCAAGATTCAGAAGATCGGCGCCGATCATCGTTCCCATGCTGCCGGCGACATAGGCGATCGGGGCCGCATATTCGCGCGAGATGATGAAGGCGATGATCGCCGTCGCGATCGGTGGCACGAAAGTCGGAACCGCGATGCCGATGCCATGCACCGGATAGGCAAGCGCATGGACGATCGCCGCGACGCAGGCGGTCGCTATGATGCCGCGAATCCAGATGTCGTTCTTGGCGAGAAGATAGATCGACAGACAAAAGGGAATGAGCGCGCCACCGACATTGATGGCGACGATGGTGCCCGGCCATTCGACGACCACGGGCATACTGTAGCGCATGCCGAAATAGGTGAGCGTCTGATCGGCCAGGGCTTGCCGCGCCGGGAGTTCCGCGATGGGGATGTTGATGTAGCTGCCAATCAAACTCGCAAGCAGCAGAAGCATGGCGGCTCGCGCGCTGATGCCGAGACTCATGAAGGCGTAGCGCAGAACGCCGACCTCGATGAGCCCGACGAGCAGGAGAAAGACGGCGACTAGCGCGCCGAAAAAGGGCAGCGTCAGCGGCAGATATTGCAGATGATCCATATGCATCGAGATGCACCTTTGGCGCTTGGCGCTGCGTTATGCGCTCAGTGGATCGACCGAAGATAAGGTCTCTGTCGCGGCAGCATGCGCCGCATGATCGAAAGCGGGGCCGATCAACATGATGCAAGGCCCGTTCGGATTGGCAGCGCTGGCCTTCGCCGGCAGGTCAGAAATCGTGCCGATGATCCGGCGCTCGTCGGGGCAGGTCGCGCGCTCGACGAGGACCGCCGGCGTGAATGGATCGATGCCATGCGCCAGCAGTCTCTGCGACAGCGCTTCGAGCGTGCGCAGGCCCATATAGACGGCGGTCGCGGCGCGCGGATCGCAGATCGAGGCCCAGTCGATGTCGTCCGGCAGCCGGCCGTTATGCGCATGCGCGGTGATGAACTGGATGCGCCGCGCCCGCTCGCGTTCGGTGAGCGAGAGTTTGAGCGAAGCGGCAGCGCCCAGAGCGGCGGTGATGCCGGGGATCACTTCGACCGGAATGCCGGCGGCGGTCAGAGCCGCGATCTCTTCATTGGCGCGGCCGAAAACGGAAGGATCGCCGCCTTTCAGGCGCACGACGCGCTTGCCTTGCTGGGCGAGGGCGACGAGCTTGGCGACGATGTCGTCTTGCTTGCAGCTTGGCTTATAGCCGCGCTTGCCGACGGCGATCTTGTCGGCCTCGCGCCGCGCCATATCGATGATTTCCGGCGCGACGAGATCGTCATAGAGCACGACGTCCGCGGCCTGCAGCACGCGCAGCGCCTTCAAGGTGATCAACTCGGGATCGCCGGGGCCGGCACCGACGAGCGCGACGGAGCCTTGCCCTTGGTGGGCCGTTTCCTTGGCTTGCGCGGCGGCGAGCAACCGGTCGAAATCTCCCGCCGCCGGCAGGCGTGTGCCGAGCGCCTTGGAGACGAAAAATTCCCAAAAACGCCGCTGGCCTTGGCTCGACAGGTTGCGGGCCTTCAATTTCTCGCGCCATGTGGTTGCCGCTGCCGCCCAGGATTTCACCGCCTGCGGCAGCAGCGCTTCGAGCCAGCCACGCAAGGCCAGCGCGAAGACGGGGCTCGCGCCCTTGGTCGAAATGCCGATGACGAGCGGCGAGCGATCGATGATCGTGCCGATCTGAAAATCGCAGAGATCCGGTCGGTCGATAAGATTGGCCGGCACGCGCGCGAGCCGGGCCGCGGCATGAAAGGCTGCGGCTTCCTGTTGAGCCGCGAAATCGCCCACGGCGAGGCTTGCGCCATTGAAATCTTCGGGCTGCCAATGGCGTTTAATCAATTGCACCGAGGGGCATTGCTCGGCGAGGGCCAGAAGCGCGGGCGCGGGTTCGGGGCAAATGACGTCGACGCGCGCGCCGGCCGCCTGCAGCAGCTCCGCCTTCCAGGCGGCACGCTTCGAGCCGCCAACCAAAAGGGCGCGCCGGCCGGCAAGGTCGAAAAAGACAGGCAGGCTGGCTAAGCCCTGCATCGGCGGCTTCGTGCCGGCGCCGATGTCATTGGCCTCCATACCGCTCGTACTGCCGTCTTTACCCTTATTGCTCATTGCTCAGCAAAACCTCAAAACCTCGTGAGAGGTAGCGTCCGCCAAGCGGGAAGTCGGACGGACGCGCGAAAGCCGTAATATAGGATTGTTTTAGGAACTCGCGAAACAAGAGCGTGGCCGGGCTCGTGCGTGGCATTTTGAAGCCAAATGCTCGATTTCGACCGGCCTAGCCCGATCTTCCTTAAGGCGGGGCCTCCCGCATCTCGCGCTCCGCGACAATAGTCCCGACGCTTATCCCAGTTGAGGCGCTTCATGTTGATCGATCTTTCGGACAAGACCGCCATTGTTACCGGCTCGACTCTCGGCATTGGCTTTGCCGTAGCAAAGGGGCTCGCGCAATCGGGCGCCACAGTCATCGTTAATGGGCGCAGCGAGGAGGCGGTGGGCCAAGCCATCGGCGCATTGAAGAAGACCGCGCCGAACGCGGTCATCCGTGGCGTCGCCGCCGATCTCGGCACGGCGGAGGGTTGCGCCAAGCTCGTCACGGCCGAGCCCGATGCCGATATTCTCGTCAACAATGTCGGGATTTTCGGGCCGCAGGATTTCTTCGAGATCCTGGATTCCGAATGGGCGCGCTTCTTCGAGATCAATGTGATGTCGGGCGTGCGCCTGTCGCGCGCCTATGTGCCGGGCATGCTCGCGAAGCAATGGGGCCGGGTGATTTTCATCTCATCGGAATCCGGCCTCAACATTCCGGCCGATATGATCCATTACGGCTTCACCAAGACGGCGCAGCTTTCCATTTCGCGCGGTCTCGCGAAGCGCCTTGCCGGCAGCAATGTCACCGTCAATGCGGTGCTGCCCGGCCCGACGCTGTCGGAAGGCGTCGAGGCGATGTTGATGAAATCCATGCCCGATGGGAAGGACATTCCGATGGAGACGGTCGCGGCCGATTTCGTCAAGGCGCATCGGCCGAGCTCGATCCTGCAGCGCGCCGCGAGTGTCGAGGAGGTCGCCAATATGGTGGTCTATGTCGCCTCAAAGCAGGCCTCGGCGACGACCGGTGCGGCGCTGCGGGTCGATGGCGGCGTGGTCGATACGATCGCATGAGTGAAAGGAATATGACGAACCGCGTTGATCGCGACGAAGATGAGCGCTTAAGCCTTTGAGATTGAAGTACCACCTTTGACTGCTAGGACCAATTTGCCGCGTCGGGGAGAATGTCCCGACATGCAATTGAGCGGCAGAATTGCGCAGGAGATGGATAGAGTTCTTTACCATCATCTTGTAATGTAAAAAGCATCTCGTCTTCTCTCGCGCTTGCAGTCGCTATGTCTTGTTTTGGCTACAGGATCCGTCGCAAGGCAAATGTCGGCGCGAAGCGCGCATCAGTCGTCGCCGTTTCGTTGTTGGTGGGTGTCCTCGCCGGCTGTGCCTCGCGGCCTGGACCTGAGGTCCTGGCCTTGGCGTCGGCGCCAGCGCCGGGCACGAAGGTTGAAACGATCTATGTCGCGACGACCCGGGCCCGCAAAATCACCGAAGCGGATGTCTTCACGGCCGGCCGGGCACGGCAGGTCAATTACGCCGAGTTCAAGATTTCGATTCCGCCGGGACATCAGCCCGGACAGATCGAATGGCCGAAAGGGCCGCCCGATCCTGCAACCAGCTTCGCAGCGGTGCAGCAAGGCCCTCTCGATGGGACGACGTTCGAGCAGAAGATCGCATTCCGCGAACACCGAGAGGATCGCCGGGCGGCGGTGGTGTTCGTGCATGGCTACAATACGAGCTTCCAGGAAGCGTTGTTTCGTTTTGCGCAAATGACAGCTGACACCGATGTTGGTGACGCGCCGATCCTATTTTCCTGGCCATCTGAAGCGCGGGTAACAGGCTATGTCGCGGACAAGGACGCGGTTCTTTATTCCCGTGACCAGCTGGTCGAACTGCTGACGATGCTCGCGCAAAAGCCGGGGGTGGGGAAAATCACGGTCATCGGGCATAGCATGGGCTGCTGGCTGACGATGGAGGCCGTGCGTCAGCTCCGCCTCACCGGCAAGACCGCCGTCCTTAACCGGTTGCATGTGATTTTGGCCGCGCCCGACATCGACGTCGATGTGTTCCGCGCCGAGATGCAGGTGGTCGGGCCGATGGCGCAGCCGATGACGCTGCTCGTCTCACGCGGTGACGTGGCATTGGCGGTTTCGCGCCGGCTCGCCGGCGACCGGCAAAGGGTCGGCGCGCTCGATGTCGATGATCCGAGGGTTCAGGAGGCGGCGCTGAAAGCAAAGCTTCAGATCATCGATATCTCGAGCCTGAAGGGAACCGATAGTCTCAACCACGACCGATTTGTGAGCCTCGCCGCGCTTTATCCCCGCATCGCTGCGGCTGAAGCGAACGGAACCGGCCCCGATTTGCGGCATACCGGCGCCTTCGTCTTCAATTCCGTTGGGATGACTCTGGCGAGCCCGTTCAATATGGCCGGAAGTGCGCTTGCCGGCGAATGAGCCGCCCTACGCCCCGTAATATTCGGCGTAGCAATCCTTCGTCTCATAGACGATGACGCCGGAGAGCTGCGGCAGCGCCTTCTTCACCCGATCGAAGATCCAGACCGCGATCAATTCAGCGGTCGGATTTTCGAGGCCTTCGATCTCATTCAGGCAATGATGATCGAGCATCTTCAAAAGCGGCGCGAAGGCCTGTTCGATGTCGAAGAAATCGACGACGAAGCCGGAATGCGGATCGACCGGACCTTCGACCTTCAATTCTACGCGATAGGAATGGCCGTGCATCGCATGGCAGCGATGGGTCGGCGCGACATTCGGCAGGAAATGCGCGGACTCGAAAGAAAAGGCCTGGGTGATCTTCATCGTGTCTTCAATGCGGAGGCCGCCCGGCATCAGGGCAGGCCGATCCATTTGTGCGTTTGCAGGCTGAGCCGCCAGCGTGGATGCGCCTGGCAATAGGCGACGGCCGCTGCGGTATATTCGCTGCGCATCGGCCCGTCCATCGGTTGCAGGAAGAAATGGCTAAAGCCAAGCTTTTCAAGGCTTTCCGGGTCCAGCCCCGGCTGCGGGTAGACAAGCTTCAGCTCATCGCCCGCATCGACCGCGAGCTTGGCGCCCGCTTTGGGGCTGACGCAGATCCAGTCGAGGTTGGGCGGCGGCGCCAGCGTGCCATTGGTTTCGACCGCGCAAGCAAAGCCTGCGGCGTGCAGGGCCTCGATCAGCGCCGCGTCGAGCTGCAGCAGCGGCTCGCCGCCGGTGAAGACGACATAGGCGTGATCGCGCGACGCCTCGCCCCAAGCCGCGGCAATCGCCTGCGCCAGTGCCTCGGGCGTTTCGAATTTCCCGCCGCCCTCGCTGTCGATGCCGACGAAATCCGTGTCGCAGAACTGGCATTGCGCCGTTGCGCGATCGTCTTCGCGGCCCGACCAGAGATTGCAGCCGGCAAAGCGGCAGAAGACGGCGGCGCGTCCGCTCTGGGCGCCTTCGCCTTGCAAGGTCCGAAAGATCTCTTTGACCTGATAGCTCATGCTTCGGATGCACTCTTACGGTCGAAAGCAAAAAGGGCCTCTTGCGAGGCCCTTTACCAATCCGACTGAAGCGAATGGGCCGTCAGATCGCCTCGGTGATCCATTTCTTCAATTCGCCTTTCGGGGCGGCGCCGATCTTGGAGGAGGCCATCTTGCCGTCCTTAAAGATCATCAGCGTCGGAATGGTGCGAATGCCGTAGGCGCCGGCGACGCCGGGGTTCTCGTCGACATTGAGCTTGGCGATGGTGACCTTGCCGGCCAGCTCATCGGCGATCTCTTCGAGCGACGGGCCGATCATCTTGCAGGGGCCGCACCACTCGGCCCAGAAATCCACCACGACGGGGCCGCTTGCGCCCACCACATCGGCTTTGAAATTGGCATCGGTAACTTTAACGGTAGCCATGATCGCCTCGCGAAAATGCTGCGCGGGACTCGCCCCGCTTGTCGCTGGGAAAGTATGTAGACGCCTGCAGCGCGTCAAGTTGGGGGGCGTGCCGGAAAATCAGCTTCTGCTAGCCGGTGCTTGTCGGATGATGGGCGTCACGGATGCGTACTTCATGCAAATGCCACCAGAACACAATGCCGATTCCGAGCGCCGTCAGTGTGAGCAGCACGTAAATTAAAGCCGACTCCTCGATCCATGCGATCGCCGGTACACAGAGGGCCATGACAACCCCGAGAAGACAGACCTGCCAGGAAGGCGCATGAACGCCAGCCGTAAAAGTACCGAGCGCTAACAAAGTCAGGACAGCGAGCCCGCTTGCGTTGGCATTCAGAAGCCGTTGAACATCGGGCAAGAACATCAGGCCCATCGCGATCAGAAAAGCGGCCCAATGCAGCACCTGCGTCCAGATCAAGCGCATGCGCGCGTCCCAATCGCTCGCGCTCCGCCATCCTATACTGACACAGACCACCCCGATCACCGGTGCAAGAAACGCCCAATAACCCATAACCGGACGTTTCGTAAAAGTCGTATAGGCAACGCCGAGAATTGTCAGAATGAACGTCAAACTATAGGGCAGTTCTCTGATCCAAAAGCTTGCACGATGTTCATGGCTTGGCACTGTGTCTTGCCGGCTTTCTAAACGTGCCGCTTGTGGGTCTTGTTCTGCACTACTCATCGTCGCGTCTCCGGTAGACTTTAGCAGAAGTCATCTTCCCCGTGTTTAGCCCATGTCCAGGCGATCAAGCCGCGCTACAGTGATTTTTTTCAGCTCCAGAATGTCAGATCGGCGACAGGATCGATGGCGTGTTGCCCTTAGTGGATTAGGCCAGCGTCTTGGTGATATCGCGCCCGGCCAGCGCTGCCATCACCATCGCCCAACCTGAGGTGATCAGATTGATGCCGACGAGGAGCCCCAGAACCCAAACGGCGCTCTTAGGCCAACCGAGGATGATGATAGCAGCCAAGGCCAGATCCGAGATGCCGCTGGCCAACATCCAGCCCCATGTCCGGGTGATCACGTCGCGATAGGCGATCGATATCACCGTCTGGAACACGCCTTCCACAATGAAAAATACGGTAAGCAAAAGCGTGAGTGAAACTGCGCCTTCGACGGGCTTCCAGAGCAGCAAGACGCCAACAGCGAGCGACAGAGCCGCCGTGATAAGGCTCCACAAAAAGGCCGGGATGTTTGCAGCCGAAAACATGACGACGAGGCCGACTATGCCGGCGATCAGAAACAGCCAACCAATATAGAAATCGATGGCGATGGTTGCCGCTACTGGCCAAGCGATGGCAGCGACCCCAAGGATAATCATAATCGCGCCTTGGAAGATGAGCAGCCGCCAGTGCGCATTCAAGGCACCGGTTATCGCCCGTTGCATGTCGGTTTGACTTGGATTGAGGGAGGTCATCCTTTTTCTCCAATTGCCTTCGATCGATTGATCAAAACATATGCAAGCAATCCAGCACGCGAAATTAGCGGCATTTGACGCCATATCCGATGTTTGTGGGCGATCAAAGCTCGCCTCGCGCGCATGCTGGATGTTACCGATCGCGAGAAATATGCGCTAGGCGTGGCGTCAGTCGCTCATTTGGCTTGGGCGGCGTTTGCGTCTATCCGCGCGCCCCAAGCTTGGAGCACCGCATGCTCGGCTTCTTCCAACGCCGCTGCCGCAAGCACGATCGCTGCATCGGCGTAGCGTTCGGTGCTTTCGGCCCGATGTTGCAGCTTGGCCGCCTCATGCTTGGTCTTCCACTCGGCGATCTTCTCGCTCGTAGCCGCCTTTTGCTCGTCGACCCAATTCTTCACTTCGGCTTGTGCGGCTGTAACCTTGGCGCGGTCCTGTTCGATCCGCTTGTTTACCGCGTCAAGATGACTGCGCACGTCCTTCTCGGCGTGTTGAGCCTTTGAGTCGATCGCGGATTTGAGGCTAGCCAGACCGGTTTCAATATTGCTGAGTTTAAGACGAAGTGCTTCACCGAACTTATCAAGGTGCTTGGCCATAACGAAAACTCCCTCCTGGTGGAGCCGTCCGAAGACAGATTCGGATGTTCAAAGATCAAGATTGCAGATTGATTTGGCCAAAACGGCAGCTATCGAAACTGCTGACGAAGGCCGGCACGTGAATACGTAATCTTCAGACGGAACAATGCGGAAGGTTTCAATCTTCCCGCAACAGAATTTTCGCACGGCGACGTCATACGCCGCATTGCGCTACATCAATACCCTTGTCGACAGTTTGAACCGATGTAGCCCCATTCGCATGTGATCGAGGGCCTCTGCCTTTAGCTCCGCCGCTTTCCCTTGGTGGTTTCGGTTTGGCGCTAATATCGGCGGCACTAAAGCGGCCAAACCCTTCCCGGCACCCCGAGGGAACACTCCAGCGCCGTCCGATCCCAATTGCCGCGCTCCGCCGCGGCTTCATAGGTGGCCGTCAGGAAATTCAGCAGCAAGGCGTCGGGCTGCGCGGCAGTCCGGACCGTGTCGTAGGGCAGGATGAACTCGCCGAGCGTCTGATCGAAATAGGAGCCTGGCGGCGTCGGCCAATCGCGGAAGCCCGGCGGTTCGGGATAGGCATAAGAATAGAACGCCGCCTGCGGAAAACTGTCATTGCCCGGCCAGAAGCCCGCGCTGCTCACCTCATACGAATAGGCTTCGCGGGCGACCGGATCGGGCAGGCCCGGCACGCCGCCGGGATGGGTCGGCGCCTTGCGACCCGAAAAACGCGTTACGGCGAGATCGAAACTGCCCCAGAAGAAATGCACCGGGCTCGCCTTGCCGAGAAAGGCGCTGCGGAACAGTTTGAAGACCCGGTCGATCTGGACCAGCGCGCGCCAGAAGCGATGCGCCGCATCGCCGTCATAGCTGGCATGGGTTTCGTCGAGCGAGAAACGAATCGGGTTTGGAACTTCATTCGGGATCTCATCGATCGCCGCTTGAACGTCGATGTCGCTCAGAAGCTCGAAGATCCGCCGATAGAAATGCGCCACCGTCTGCGGCTCGAGTGGAAGCCAGCGGTCCTCGCCGCGGCTGGTACGGGCCACAAGCCGATGGGCGATGAAATCGAATTCGATGTCGAGGATTTCCGTGCCGATCGACATCGGCGATGTGGAAAGGCCGCGGGCCGTCACATAGAGCGGCACTTGCCAGCCATGGTTGAGCCAAGGCGTCAGTCTCAGCCGGATCTTTCCGACGATCTGCGTCCAGAGCTGCAGGGTCGCGGCCGTGTCGGACCAGGCGGGATAGGAGAGATCGGGCCAAAGCGGGGTCGCGTCCATCGTCGTCTCCTGCATCGCCTGCTGGGTCGCGTTATGTGTCAGACGTCCAGTGCCGCCAGCGCCATTGCGAGCATTGCGTCTTCCAGTTCCATCACCTTCGGCCCGGCGGTGAAGATCAGCAGCATGCGCAGCTTTTTGGCCGGCCAAAGCGGCGCCAGAGTGGCCTGATAGAGCGCCATCTGGGTCAGATAGGCTTCTGGGATCGCGCCCGCCTCCGGCACTGCGCCGGTCTTATAGTCGGCGATGATGACGTCTGTTTCGGTTTCGGCGATCCGGTCGACCTGACCGGTGACGTCGTGTTGCAGACCGTTCGCCAAAGTGATCCGCCCGGCGATGGCGACTTCGGCCCGCGCTTTTGGCCCGAACAGCTCCTGCAGATCCGCCGCGTCCAAAACCGCCAGCGCCTCGTCGATCAGGCGCGCTTGATCGAGGCCCTGCGGCGTCGCGCGCGCGGCGAGGAAAGCCTCTGCCGCCCTGCGCCGATTTTCCGGTGCGAGGCGCGGCAGATATTGCAAGAGGATATGCAGCAGGCGCCCGCGTTCGAGCGCTTCCCGGGCAAGGCCGGGGCCCTCTTTCGCCGATTGATCGGCCGCGGCCAGCGCCGTCGAGGGGCGCAGCGGCGGCGCCGGGCTCGCCTCAATGGGCGCTACCCGCAACAGATAGGCTGGCAGGGTGATCTCCGGCGCCGGTGGCAGATCGACCGCGAGCGTTTCGCCGGGCATATGCTTGCCGGCCGCGAAGCGGCGCAGCACGGTCTCGCTGTCGTCCCAAAACGCCGGCTGCTCCTCAAAGCCTTCGCCGACCGTGGCGCGGATCATTGAGAGCCAGGCGACCGCATTGGGTTCGCGCGCATTATAGAAGCCCGAGATATAAAGCCGCTCCTCGGCGCGGGTCAGCGCGACATAGAGCAGGCGTCGATATTCCTCTTCGGCTGCTTGCCGCGCCGCTTCGCGCGCTGTGGCGACCGGCTCGGGGTCATCTCCCTTGCGCGCCGACCAGACGGGAAGCTTCGTGCCGGACGCCGTCTCCAAGGCGAAGATCTTCGGATCATGCTGCGCGCTGGGGACGCTGCATGTGTCCGGCAGAAAGACGATCTTCGCTTCGAGACCTTTCGCGGCATGCACCGTCATGACGCGGACGCAATCGCCGGAGGTCTCCATGTCGCGCTTGATCTCAAGCTCGGCGCTGTCGAGATCGGCAAGGAATCGCGATAGCGAAAAAATGCCGTCGCTTTCGGCCTTCAGGGCTTGGCGCAGAAATTCATCGAGCGCATCGCAGGCCTCCAAGCCGAGCCGCGCCTCCATCGCGCGCCGGCCGCCGTCTTCGCTCAACAGCCGCGCATAGAAATTGAAGGGCGTCAGCGCCGCACGGGCGTGCCAGCGTGCGAGCGTTGCATAGGCTTGGCGATGCTTATCGTCAGAGGATCGCGCGAGCGCGTCATAGAGCGAAGTCTCGCGCTTCGGGGCGAGCGCCAAAAGATCGTCGTCGTCGAGACCGATGAGCGGTGATTTGAGCACGGCGGCGAGCGTCAGATCGTCTTGCGGCAGCAGCGCCGCGTGCCCCGCCGCCATCAGATCCATCACGGCGATATGTTCGGTGAGCTGCAGGCGATCGGCGCCGGCGACCGGAACCTTCTCCTGCTTGAGTGCGCGGATGATCGCTTCGAAAAACGGGCCGCGCGTGCGCACCAAGATCAAGACATCACCGGCGTGCGCCGGCCGGAAGCGGTTCAGATCGGTGTCGTAGACTTGCGCGCCGGAGGATGGCGCGATGAGCGTGCCGATCTTCTGCGCGACGCGCTGCGCCAGGCGGTTCGCGGGATCGCGCTCATCGAGCATGTCGAGCGGCAGGCGCCAATCGCTCGGCTCTTCCTGCGGTTCGGCGGGAAGCGCGGGCCAGATCTCGACGAGACCCGGCAGATCGCGCTTCAGCGGCTCATGCCCCATCCAAATGTCTTCGGACACCAAGCCCTTTTGATGCCCGGCGCGCTCGAAGACCGCATCGACCATTGAGAGGACCACCGGCACGGACCGGAAGGAGGTCTTCAGCTCCACATGTTCGAAGCTTTCGGTGGCGCCAAAGCGCAGCGCGAAGCTCTTGCGCATGGCATGAAACATATGCGGCGCAGCGCCCTGGAAGGAGAAGATCGACTGCTTCTCATCGCCCACGGCAAAGAAGGTGCGATGCACATTGCGGCTGCCGAGGCCGACGGAAAACTCGCTTGAAAGTTCTTCGAGGATCTTCCACTGCGCCTCGCTCGTATCCTGCGCCTCATCGACCAGAATATGATCGATGCCGGAATCGAGCTTATAGAGCACCCAGCGTGCGTCGGAGCGCTCAAGCAGCGTCAGCGTGCGTTCGATCAGATCGTCGAAGTCGAGTTTTCCGCGTGCCGCTTTCGCGTGTTCATAATGGACCAGGACTTCGCCGATGAGGATCGCAAGCGCCATCGAACGTTCGCAACAGGCGGCAGATTTGTGCTTTTCGCGCAAGATTGCGAGCCGCGTCTGTTCCACCTCCAGCTCCGCCGCAAGATCGGGACGCGCCGCTTTGATGTCTTTCGTCGCGAGCGTCTTGCGCGGTCCATTGTCCTTGGTGAAGAAAATGTCGAGATAGGTATCGAGACAAGGCGCATTTGTCGAAGGCGTTTTCGTTCTGCGCGCATCGACGATGCCGGTATAGGCGGCAAGCGCTTGGCGAAACCGCGCTTCCCTGTCGCGGTCTGTCGACGTGCCGCGTGCCAGAAAATCGGCGAAATCCGCCCAGCGGTTAGGCGCAATCCCGCCTTCGATCATCTCGGTTTCGATCGAATCGACACTGTCCTCGGGCCGGAGGCCGAGCGCGTTGCGAAGAGACGTCGCAAGCGCATCGCGCGGCATCTGCCGAAACAGCGAGCGCTTGCCCATCGCCTCTTTGATCAGCGTGTCGAAGTCGCGTTGCGGTGTCTCGCCGGTGAGCTGGCGCAAAGCCTCGCCAAGCGCGCTGCGATCGGCTTCGGCGGCCTGCAAGGTCGCGCGCTTGGCGCTCGTCAGAAGGTCGGCTTGGCCGAGATCTTCGAGCACTTCGAAGCGCGCCGGCACATTGGCTTCGAAGGGAAAAAGATGCAGCAGCCTTTCGCAGAAGGCGTGGATCGTATGGATCTTCAAACCGCCCGGCGTTTCGACCGTGCGGGCAAAAAGGCGCCGTGCAAAAACCAAAGTCGAAGGTCCGGCCGGTCCGGCACCGATCGCCTCGATTGCAGCGGCGAGTTCACCGTCGTCGATCTCGGTCCATTTCGACAGAGTGGCGAAGACCTTTGCCGCCATATTCGCCGCCGCCGCCTTGGTGAAGGTGAGGCAGAGAATTTTCGCGGGCGGCACGCCGGCGAGCAGATGGCGCAGCACGCGTTGGACAAGCACATGCGTCTTGCCCGAGCCGGCATTGGCCGAAACCCAGACCGATTTTTCGGGGTTCGATGCGCGGAGCTGCGGACCGCGGACTGTCGCGGGAATGTCGCGCCCGGCGCTCATGGCAGGCTTTCGTCGACGCCGATGGACCATTCCTTGACGCGGGCCAAATGGTCATAAGCGTTGTATTTCGCCGCGAATTTCGGAAACGGCCTCGGCGGATAGGCGCAGCTTTCATCGCGGAACTGGTTGAGCATTGAAACGAGCGCCTGGAAATGCTCTTCGGCGACCGCGCTGAGCGACGTGACCTCGGCCTCTTTCTTTCGCTTGAGGTTGAAATCGAGCGGACGCTCGTCGCCGCCGCCCTTGCCGCCGAGCTTCACATAAAGCGCCTCGGCGACTTCGGTGCCCTCATTGCAACTGAAGGCGCCGCGATGCGCCATCGCGGCTTCGAGCGTCAATTGCGGCGCGAAGCCGACGCGCACTTCATTGATGCCGGGCGGCGTGCCGGTCTTGTAATCAATGAGCGATACGCGTCCATCGCGATGATGCTCGAGCCGGTCGGCTGTGGCGGAGAGCATGAAAGTCGAACCATCGAGAAGCGGAATTTCGAGCTTGCCTTCGATCTCGACGGCGATGCTCACGATCTTATCGCGGCGTCGCGCTTCGAAATCGAGATAGAAGGCGGCGGCGCCTTCGATGCGGGGCCAGTCGAAGGCGGTAAATTCCGGATCCGCGAGATGGTCGCGGAAGGCCTCGCGCAGCATGGCGATGAGTTCGTCGGCGGCGTGTGCTGGTAGCGCGCCCGGATGGCGCAGACAGAAGTCCGCAAGCACCGCATGGATCGTCGTGCCCATGATGCGGAAGCTCAAGGGTTCGGCGAGCGGCGGTAATTCGATCAGCCGCAGGATGAATTCCGCATAGATCGCATAAGGGTCGCGGCGCAGCGTTTCGATGCGCGTGACGCTAAGCCGTTTCGGCCGCAGATCGACGGGCGGCCGCGGCATCGGGCGCCTGCTTGGCGCTGTCTCCGTGGTCGGGCGATCGAGCGTGCGGGCGAGATCGAGATAGATTTCCCCGCGCTTGCGGCAGCCATCGAAGAGTTCGCCGCCCACAGCCGCGAGGCGCTGCACAAAGCGCGACGTCACGGTCGGCGCGCCATCGCGCTTATGCGCGCGGCTCAAGATGACGCGCGGCGCCCCAAGCGCCATGGCAAAATCATGCGCTGTCTGGCCGATGCGGCGTTCCGGCGGGGTGAGGCCGAGCGCTGCGCGCATCGGCCGATTGAGAAAGGCGTCGCTGCGTGTCTCCGGCGGCCAGATCGTTTCGTCGAGACCGCCGAGCAGCATCAGATCGGCTTCCATCAAGCGGGCTTCGAGAAGACCGAAGATTTTGAGCCGCGGATGGCTGCGCGTTTGCCGGCGCAGCGCAATCGCGCCGGCGTTCTGGGCAAAGAACAGAAGATAGCTTTCGGCGGTGAATGTGAGAGCGGGATTGGAGCAGCGCGCGACCTCGTCGAAGAAGCCGTGAAGCGCGACATAATCCTCGCCTTGGACGATCGCGTCCGCGCTCGCTGTCACCTGATCGAGAGCGGTACGATGCGCGGCGATCCAATGCGCGAGATCGTAAGATCCGTCGAGGCCGCGCATCGGCGCCAGCGCCGACAAAAGCCGTTCGCCGAGATCGGCGAGCTGTTGCCAATCCGGCCCGTTGATCCGCTTTTGTGCCGGATGTGCGAAGCGGCCGGCGATTTTCTCTTTGGCGGCTTCGACGGCGGCCTGCGGATTCGCGAAAGCCGTGAAGCTTTTTTCCTGCCGCAGCAGGCCGATCTCGAAGAGCGGCGCGAGACGCTGGATCGCGTCTTTCGTCAGGCCGAAACGGGCGAGCGGATGGGCCAGCAGCGCGATGATGTCTTCGCCTGCGAGGTCGCTTGCGGCGCAAAGTGCGATGAGGCGCGCCAGAATGCCGTAAGGTGTCGCGGCCAAGGGTTCGCCCGCCGAGTCTTCGATATCGAGACCGAAGCGCGTGAGTTCGGCTGCGACCCTTCGCGCGAGGTCGCGATCAGGCGTCACGAGCGCCGCCGTCTTGCCGGGCTCTTCGAGAATTTCGCGCAGCGCAATTGCGAGCGCCAAAGCCTCTTCGCGCTCGTCCACCGCCTCGATCAATCGCACATCGGCGAGAGCCGCGGCGAGATCGGCCGCGGGCGTCTGTTTGCGAAAATCTTTCCAGCGCTCCGTTGTCTCGGCCGGCCGCAGCGCTTCGGCGACGAAGCGTCCGCGCGTCGCGCGTGCGGCTTCGACCGTGCCCAATTCGATGACGTCTTCGCGTCTGACTTTGAGACTTCGCAGTAGCCGCGCGAGCGCCGCTTGCGGATGGCCGAAAACGGGCTCGGGCACATCCGGTCCTTCATTGCCGATCAGACGCCAGGCGACTTCGTCGAGATCGCGGTCGAGTCCCGGCAGAACCACGGCGCCTAGCGGCGCACGCGCGATCGCGGCAAGGAGATGCGCGGTCGCGCGATTGGTGCCGGTCGAACCGATCGCGATCACCGGGCCTTTATGGCCGGCGGCAATCGCCGCGACCTGCTTTTCGACGAGCATCATGCGGCGGCGCGCGGCGTCGACGAGACCGTTTTGATCGAGGATGCGCGGCCAGTGCTCGATGGCGACCTTCAGGAAATCGAGTGTGATCCGCCAATAATCATCGAGTTCCGGCAGAGCCAGCGGATCGAGCGCCGTAAAGTTCACGCCCTCGATGATCAATTCATCGATGAGATCGGCGAGACTGCCGGCGAGCGCGAAGGCATCGAGGGGCGAGGTGCCGACGAGGCAGGGTTCCTGCGGATCGGTCTTGCGCGTACCGTCGCGATCGACGGAGATGATGGCGTGGCGCAGCGCCTGCGCCCAAGCGTGGATCAGGCTTGCGAGCTGCGTGCGCCGCCAGATTTCGCTGGCCGCTTGCGGCAGATCTTCGGCGAGCGGCGTCTCGAGCCCCGGCTCTTCGAAGAACAGCGCGGTTTCCGTCGCATCGAGCGCGCCGAGCGGGAGGATTTGCGGCAGCAGCGTCGCCCGCTGCGCGCCGCCAACAGCCAATTCCTGAGATAATTCCTGCGCGAGGCTTCGCGCGGCGCGCCGCGTCGGCACATAGATCGTCGCATCGGCCATCGCGAGCGGCGACAGCATGCGGGAAAAGCCGTCGATGATGTCGCCGTCGAGAAGCGCCTTGACGAAGCTCTTCAGGAACGGCGCTCCGGGCGCAATGGTGAAAACGCGATTCGATGGCATGGCCAAAACCGACTCGGGCGGAAGCAGCAATTTAGCCTAACGGCGGGGCAGGCGCTCAAGCGATGCGCGGGAACGGCGCGCTGACGGGCTCAGCGGCCCATAGTGTTGAGATCTTGCGCGACACGTTCGATTCGCGCCGCCGTCTCGTCGAGCGAGTGGGCGAGCCGGTCGGCCCATTCGTCCTGGGCGCTCGACTGCCCCTGAGAATTCGATTGCATATGGGTGATCTGGGCTTCGAGCGCGTTGATCTGGCTGCGCGCCTCGGCAAGATCGTCGGCGACGGTGATCGCCGCCATGATGATCAGCCGCTGATCGCCGATCTCGCCGAAATTCCGGCGCAGCATCTCGATGCGCTCGTCGATCTGCCGGGCAAGGCCCTGCAGCCGGGCTTGCTCGCCCTCGGCGCAGGCCATGCGATAGGCATGACCGGCAATCGTCACCGAGACTTGCGTCGTGGTGTTTTCGTCCTCAGGCCCCATGGGTCGTCCTTGACCGGGTCATAGCTCTTCCGCTGCTCCCGCTTGCGCCAGCAAGGTCCGCAGATTGGCGCTGGCCGTGACGAGACGGCGGGCGACTTCGCCATTGGCCAATTCGAGAGATTTGGCGCGCGCCTGCGCATCGTCGAGTTCGAGAGCCAATCGCGTGCGATCGTCCTGCAGGACCGCGAGCTCTTCTTCGAGATTGCCGCGCTCTGCATCGGCCTTTTGACGGCGTGCGCAAGCGGCTTCGAGCTGATCGAGCGCGGCCAAAAGACCTTTAAAGGCCTGCTCAAGTCGGTCGTAAGTGGTGCTCATCGATACTATTCTGAGTCGCCTCTTATTAGGCGCTCCTCCGACGCTTGCGTCAACTCGCCAAACCTTTTCACCCCCATGCAATGACTTCAATTACGTCGCATCGAGGCGCGATGACTTAAAAAAGTGCAACCTGTTCGCGCTCGGAACGCGCTCGAAAGACGGAGACCCGATCGCAGATTTCAGTGTCGGTACGGTGCGCGCAGAGAGCCCCTTGTTTTGCTGCGTCGCACAAAAACATTGCATGCCAATCGCCAGTTCAATCGCCTATGTGCGGGCTCCGGATTTACCTTGCCGAGAACTTAGTCGAGAACTGCCGCGACATCGGCCGTACGATCGATTAGGGCATGGAGCTTGTTGAGGGACGCCGCGACATTTTATCCGCATCTCGCGGTCCCCGTGTTGCCGCTTCGTCGCCTTGCGCCTTAGATGATCTCATGCAAGACAAAGACGCCTAAAGGATGGTAGGGGCGCCATAACAAACATCATTTCCGGTGCTTGACGAAAGCACCATTTGAGCTGGGGGCTCTGCGCTGGATCGATTGAACCGAACGCGGCTGTCGACGTTATCCCTTGGCGGAGCGTCCGGACAGGCGGATCTCTCCAAAGACTTATTCCGAAAAGACTTACCCCAAGGGTATGCGGATTTGGGAGGTTGGTGGCCCAGCCAGTTCAAGAACCAAGACGAAATCACTGATTTCGAGGTGTTGGAAACGAATTAAGGCGTGTCGCTGATTTGGATTAAAGCGGCCGCTCGGGCAGGGGCTATTCAGGCGCATCCGGGGCAGGGGAAATAAAAGATGGCGGTTAAGGTCGCGATCAATGGTTTTGGGCGCATTGGCCGCCTTGTTTTGCGCGCTATCGTCGAATCGGGTCGGAAGGATATCGAGGTCGTCGCCATCAACGATCTCGGTCCGGTTGAGACCAATGCGCATCTGATCCGTTACGATTCGGTGCATGGCCGCTTTCCCGGCGAGGTGAAAGTCTCCGGCGATACGATCGACGTCGGCACCGGCCCGATCAAAGTGACGGCGATGCGCGATCCGGCGGAGTTGCCGCATAAGGAACTCGGTGTCGAGATCGCGCTTGAATGCACCGGTATCTTCACCTCGAAGGAGAAGGCCTCGGCGCATCTGAAGGCGGGCGCCAAGCGCGTCCTCGTCTCGGCGCCGGCCGATCATGCCGATCTCACCGTCGTCTTCGGCGTCAACCATGAGAAGCTCGCCAAGGACCATATCGTCGTTTCGAACGCGTCCTGCACGACCAATTGCCTGGCGCCGGTCGTCAAGGTGCTGCATGACGCGATCGGCATCGAAAAAGGCTTCATGACGACAATCCATTCCTATACGGGCG